>DASSOM010000141.1:0-2375 GCA_035700625.1 Vicinamibacterales bacterium | reverse complement strand
TGTTCGCTCCGTTCCTGCCGTTCGCGTCTGAAGAAGTCTGGTCATGGTGGCAGGCGGGTTCGATCCACACGGCGGCGTGGCCGCGTCCCGAGGAGCTGTTCGAGGCGGCCGGGGGCGAGCGCGACGAAGACGTACGCGCGCTCGAACTGGCGGCGGCGGTGCTCGGGGAAATCCGCAAGCGGAAATCCGAAGAGCAGCGGCCCATGAAAACGCCGGTCGTCCGCGCGGCCGTTCGCGCGCCGGAAGAAGACCGCCTCCTGATCGAATCAGCACGGAAAGATCTCTGCGCGGTCGCACTCATCCAGGATCTGGTCATCGAACGCGGCGATGTGTTCGGAGTGGACGTGGAGCTTGCGGCTCCGGAGCCGTCGCCTCAGGAGCGCGGCGCATGAGGACGGTGCCATTCGAGGCGCTCGACCCCGCGCTCTACCGCGAGATCGTCCGGCGCGCGCTCGCGGAGGATCTCGGCTGGGGCGACGTCACCACCGAGGCCGTCGTCCCGCTCGACGTGCGGGCGACAGGCACGATCGTCGCGCGCGGCGCGTGCGTGCTCGCCGGCCTTGACGTGGCGGCGGAGACGTTCCGCCAGCTCGATCCGTCGTGCGCGTTCCGGCCGTTCTTCGCCGACGGTCAGGCGTGCGCCGCGGGCGCGGCCGTCGCCACGGTTGAAGGCATGGCCGGGTCGCTCCTCACGGCGGAACGGACTGCGCTGAACTTCCTCCAGCATCTCTCCGGCATCGCGACACTCACGCACCGGTTCGTCGAGGAGTGCGCCGGCCGCATCATCGTGCTCGACACGCGCAAGACGACGCCGACGCTGCGGGCGCTCGAGCATTACGCGGTCCGCGCGGGGGGCGGCGCCAAGCACCGCGGCGCGCTGGACGACGGCGTGTTGATCAAAGCCAACCACCTGGCGATCGCCGGCAGCGTGGGCGAAGCCGTGCGCCGGATGAAAGCGGCGGAACCGGAGATGCCGATCGAAGTCGAAGTGCGCTCGCTCGCGCAGGTGGCGGAGGCGCTGGATGCTGGCGCCAACACGATTGTCGCGATTCGATTGACGCCAGACGATGTGCGCGAAGCCGTGCGCATGGCGAGAGGCCGCGCGCAGGTTGCGGCCGCGGGGGACTTCGACCTCGGCTCGGTGGACGCGTTCGCCGCGACCGGCGCCGACTATCTGTCGATCGGCGCGCTGACGCAGTCGGCGCCCGCCGCAGATTTGCGGTTCGACCTGGATCGACGTTGAGCCTCCGCTCCGATATTGCACGGGCGCTCGCGGCCGCCGGCGACCGCCGGGGCGCCTTCGGCGCGTCGTGGGAATACTTCGACGAGATTGGATCGACCAACGACGTCGCGCTGCGCGCGGCCGACCGCGGCGCGCCGGAGGGCTCGCTGTTCGTCGCGGGCGCGCAGACGGCGGGGCGCGGCCGGCTCGGGCGCTCGTGGCATTCGCCACCGGAAGCGGGTCTCTACGTGTCAACGATCGTCCGGCGGCCGGCGCTGGCGCCGTGGATCACGTTGGCCGGAGGCGTGGCCGTCGCGCGCGGTATTCGCGAAGCCACCGGCCTTCCCGTGCAGATAAAGTGGCCCAACGACGTCGTGGCGGTCACGGGGCAGGCGTTTCGATCGCGCCGGAAGCTTGCCGGGATTCTTGCCGAGGCGTCCAGCGGCGCGGACGCGATCCAGCACGTCGTCCTGGGGTTTGGCATCAACCTGCGCAAAGCGGCGCTCCCGCCGGAGCTCGAGGGACGCGCCGGCTCTCTCGAGGGAGAGCTGGGGCGGCAGGTGGACGGCGGCGCCGTGCTGGCCGCAACGCTGTCCGAGCTCAATCGTCTAACGTCGGAAATCGAGGCCGCCGGGCCGTCGCACCTGCTTGCCGGCTGGCTGTGCCTGTCGCCGTCGGCGCACGGCGCGGACATCGAATGGGACGGGCCGGACGACAGCGTTCGGACGGGCGTGAGCGCCGGAATCGATTCGGACGGCGCGCTTCGCGTCGCGACGGCGGCGGGTGTCGAACGCATCGTGTCGGGAGAGGTTCGATGGAAATAGGACCGCGGCTGCTGGCGCTCGACGTCGGCAACACGAACGTCACGATTGGCGTGTTCGAGGGTGAGCGCCTCGCGCACAGCTGGCGGCTTGCGGCACTGCGCGAGCGCACGGCCGACGAGCTGGGCATTTTCGTCACGCGGCTGTTCGAGACGGCGCACGTGCCCATCCCGGAGCTGGCGGGCATCGCGGTGGCGTCGGTGGTGCCGCCGCTGACGCGGCCGATCGAGGAGATGTGCCAGCGCTACTTCCATCAGGACGCTTTCGTCGTCGATGCGACAAACGCGGGCATGCCGGTGCGCTACAGCCCCGTGTCCGACGTCGGCGCGGAC
>DASSOM010000140.1:0-4121 GCA_035700625.1 Vicinamibacterales bacterium | reverse complement strand
TGCAGCTCCAGCGCCCACTCGAGCCAGGCGGCATCACCGTCCGCCTGAAACAGCTCGACGAGGCCCCAGATAAGGAACGCGTAATCCTCGGCAAACGCCGGAATGGCGGCGTCGCCGTCGCGGAACCGGCGCAGCAGACGGTCGGGCGCCGCGGCGTCCGGCCGCCACATCGTCTTCCGCAGGAACGCCGCCGCGCGCTGCGCCGCGTCGAGATAGCGCGGCGCGGTCGGCTGATCGACGAGCACTCGCCCGGCGCGAGCCAGCGCCGCGATCATCAGTCCGTTCCAGGACGTCAGCACCTTGTCGTCGAGGTGCGGCCGCGGACGCGCCGCCCGCGCCTCGAAGAGCGCGCGGCGTATCCGTCCGAGCGCATCGGTGATCGCCGCTTCGGACTGCCCCGTCCGGGCGGCGATCGCCTCGATTGGCATCGCCGTGTACAGGATGTTCTGCCCCGTGAACTCCCCCTGCGGGTCCGCCGGCGCATTGCCGCCGGCCTCGATCCCGAATCGAAGCCGCGCGACGTCCGCGTCGGCCCCGAGCACGCGATCGATCTCGGCGGCGGTCCACACGTAAAACGCTCCCTCGCGGCCTGGCGCCGACGGATCGGCATCGGCGGGACGACTGTCCGCATCTTCGGCCGAGTAGAACGCGCCACCCGGATCGGAAAGATCGCGCAGCACGTAGGTGAGCGTATTCTCGGCGACCGCCGCGTAGAAACTCTCGCCGGTCGCCTGCGCGGCGTCGAGATACGCGAGCGCGAGCTGCGCCTGGTCGTAGAGCATCTTCTCGAAGTGCGGGACGCGCCACGCCGCATCCACGGAATAGCGGTGGAAGCCGCCGCCGACGTGATCGTGCATGCCGCCGAGCGCCATCGCACGCAGCGTCTCGGTCGCCATCAGCCGCGGCGCACTCGACGCCCCGCGCCGCCTCGCGTGCTCGCGCAAGAGGAAGAGCATTTCCGACGGACGCGGAAACTTCGGCGCATCGCCGAAGCCGCCGTGATGGCGATCGAACGCCATCTGGAACTGCTCGACCGCTTCATCGAGCGCCTCCGGATCGGCAATCAACGACTCGGCACGCTCCTGCCCGTCCGCCCCCGCGACCGCTCGCAGGCGATCCAGCAGCTCCGCCGCCGCGTACTCCACGCGCGATCGGTCCTCCCGCCAGACGCGCGCGATCTCCTCCAGCAGATCCGAGAAACCAGGCCGCCCCCATCGCGAGTGCGGCGGAAAGTACGTGCCTCCGTAGAACGGTTTCAGCGCCGGCGTGAGAAACACCGACATCGGCCAGCCGCCCGATCCCGTCGTGGACTGCACGAACGCCATGTACACCCGGTCGACGTCGGGCCGCTCTTCGCGATCGACCTTGATTGGGATGAATGCCTCGTTCAGCAGCCGCGCGATCGCCTCGTCCTCGAACGATTCGTGCTCCATCACGTGGCACCAGTGACAGGTCGAATAGCCGATGGAGAGGAAGATCGGCCGCTCCTCGCGCCGCGCCTTCTCGAATGCTTCCTCACCCCAGGGATACCAGTCGACGGGATTGCCGGCGTGCTGGAGGAGGTACGGACTGCGCTCCCGCGCGAGACGGTTCATGCCCTCATCCTATCAGCCGGAAAGCGGCGAGCTTCAGCGGGTTCGCGGCATACAATCTCATGCGTGGCAGAGGGACACGCGGAGCTGGAGCTGGCGGTCGAGACGCGCGGGCTGACGCGCGTCTTCGGTGATCTTCGTGCCGTCGACGGGATCGATCTGCAGGTGCCGGCCGGCAGCTTCTACGGATTTCTCGGCCCGAACGGGGCGGGCAAATCGACGACCATCAAGTGCCTGACGGGTCTGTTGAAGCCGACGAGCGGATCGATGCACATCCTCGGCATCGATCCCGCGGCCGACGCCGTCGCCGTCAAGCGGCGCATCGGCGTCGTCCCGGAAGACCTGGCGCTGTTCGAGCGCCTGACCGGTGAAGAGACGCTGACCTTCGTCGGGCAGGTGTACGGCATTCCGGCGGAGACGTTCCGATCCCGTTCGGCCGATCTGCTCGCGCTCATGGATCTGCAGGGCGCGCGGACGACGCTGGTCGCGGACTACTCGCATGGGATGCGGAAGAAGCTGGCGCTCGCGGCGGCGCTCCTCCCCGCGCCGCGGCTGCTCTTCCTCGACGAGCCGTTCGAAGGGATCGACGCGGTCGCGTCGCGGCAGATCAAGGATCTGCTCCATTCGTTCGTCGCGCGCGGCGGCACGATCTTCCTCACGTCGCACATCCTCGAGATCGTCGAGCGGCTCTCGACGCACATCGGCGTGATCGCACACGGGCGTCTCGTCGCGCAAGGCCCGATTGAAACGCTGCGCGCCGGCGACGCGGGCGCGTCGACGCTCGAGGAACTGTTCATCGATCTCGTGGGCGGCGACCGGCCCCGGGCCGAGCTCGGCTGGCTGTAGCATGCTGCGCACGTTTCGCGCGTTCGCCTGGATCCGCTGGCGGACGTTCGTCAACTCGCTCGAACGCACCGGCGCGCGCGACACGCTCGAGCGGCTCTCGCTGGCGACCGAAAAGCTCGGCCCGCTGGTGGCCTTCGCGCTGTTGATCCCGTCGATGATCGCGTCCGCCGTGCTCGCGCTCGTCGCGGGATACGGCGCCGCCACCGGCGAGTGGATCCTGCCGCTGCAGATAATCCGGTTGCTGCTGATCATTCCAATCGTCTTCGCGGTGCTCGGCCCCGTCGTGAGGCCGGCGGGGGGCACGACGAACCTGATCCGCTATCTGCTGCTCCCCATTCCGCGGCGCATCCTTTATATGGCGCACGCCGCGGGCGCCCTCACGGATCCCTGGATTCTCGTGATGGTCCCCATCGTGCTGCTGCTGCCCGTGGGCATGGCGGCGGGCGGCGCATCGGCCGGCGCGCTGGCGGCGTTGGTCGCGGGGACGGCCCTGCTCGGGTTCCTCATCGGCCTGACGTCGCTCGCCTCGTCGATCGTCCAGCTGCTGCTGCGAAACCGCCGTCGCGGCGAGATCGTGATGCTGGTGCTGGTCCTCGTCCTGCCGTGGATAGGATTCCTGCCGGCGGCGCTGCATGCCGATCGCGAGCGCGGAGGACGTGGGCGAACGTCGGATGCGCCCGCGTGGATGCAGCAGGCGCCGAGGGCGCTCTCGTGGACGCCGTCGGAATTGTACGTGCGCAGCGTCCGTCAGCGCGCCAGCGCGCGGACGTCGGCGGTCGCGGGGCTCCTCGCGTTCGCCGCCGGCATTCAGATCCTCGCGTTCATCGCCTTTCGGCGTCAGCTCGATCTGCCGTCGGCGTCCGGCGCGCGGCGCGCGGAAATCGCGGGCGGGTTGTGGACGCGCGAACTGGCGGGGCTCGGCGCCGCCGGATCGGCCGTCGCGTTCACGCAGCTGCGGCTCGCGCTGCGGACGCCGCGCGGGCGATCGATCCTGGCCGGACCGCTGCTGATTTTTCTGGTGTTCACGGTGCTGATGCGGCGCGGGATTGAGACCTTTCCGGGGCTGCCCGTCGGCAGCGGCGTGAGCCTGGCCGTCTTCGGATCGTTTCTCTCGCTCGTCTCGATTCTGCCGTTCGCGGTGAATCAGTTCGCGATCGACGGACCCGGCTTCGCACGTTGCGTGCTCGCGCCGATCGATCTGCGCGCGGTGCTGCGGGGCAAGGCGGCAGGCAACGCGCTGGTCGTGCTCGGTCCCGCGCTGTGCTGCACGGTGCTCGCGGTACTCGCGTTCCCCTCCGGTCATCCCGCGTTCTGGACCGCGCTGCCGCTCGCGCTGGCGAACACGTATCTCCTCGCCGCGCCGGCCGCGGCCGCGCTGTCGGCTGTCTTTCCGCGGGAGGTCGATCTGAACGCCATCGGCAACGGCAGCAACGCGCACCAGGCCGCCGCGCTGCTCGGGCTGATCGTCTTCGCCGCCGCCGCCGCGCCGAACGCGCTGATCACGCTGATGGCGACGGGACTGTTCCACGAGCCGTGGCTGACGCCGATCCTGCTGCTTGGCTGGGGCGTTGTCGTGTATGCCCTCTCGCGGGTGCTGTTCGTCTCGGTGACGCGCCTGGTCGCCTCGCGCATCGAAACGCTGGCGCGTTTTTAGTCCGGGGGGCTTCGCCCCGCCGGACCCCC
>DASSOM010000139.1:0-2487 GCA_035700625.1 Vicinamibacterales bacterium | reverse complement strand
ACGACGCACGACGCACGGATTTCTCCTCCTGAAAACGTTCCGCGGGAGCGGCTCGATCAACGAGACGCTCCCGCGGTGGGATGAACGGTTATTACCGGCGCTTCTTCTTCTTCGCGGCCTTCTTTTTCTTCGCGGTTTTCTTCTTCGCCTTGGGACGTGCCTTCTTGGCCGCCTTCTTTTTCTTCTTGGCCGATTTCGCCTTCGGCTTCGCGGCCGGCGCGCGTGACTCGTCGCCGGGCATCGACGAGGGGCTGGGCGCGGGCGCTGGGGCCGACGGGAACATCGGCTCCATGAAGCCCGGTCCCGGCCAACTGCTCTCCATGTTCTCCATCTGCTCGAGCATCGGATTCTCTCCTATGCTGGTGAGGGCGGCGGAACGTGCGCTATAGCTTACCCGCGGATTGATGGCTCGCAAGTGACACGCGCTACCGCGTTTTGGGTCTCCTGGCTCGCGCGTCCGGTGTGACAAGTTGGCTTGACAACGCCACTTAGCAAACACTACGTTGCGCCCTGCCATGATCAGACGCGGACTGTTCGCGGCACTCGCAGCATGCGGTCCGGGTGCCCTGCTGGCACAGAATGTCGCCGAGGTCCAGGTCGCGCCGCCCTCGGTCACCATCCGTGTGGGCGAGCGGAGCGGCCTCCTGGCGACCGCGTTTGACCGCATCGGGAACGTCATCCCGACCATCCGCATCATCTGGTCGTCGAACAACGTCAACATCGCCAAGGTCGACAACAACGGCACCGTCACCGGGGTCGGCAACGGCGTCGCCATCATCGAGGCCCGCGCCGGCACGCGCCGCGGTCAGGCCGCCATCCAGGTCGTCGGCGGCACCGGTCCCGCGCAGCCGCCCGCGCCGCCGGGCGCGCCGCCCGCCGCACCCCCGGCCGCACCGCCGCCGCCTCCAGCCCCCACGGTCGACCCCTTTGCGGGCCAACCGCCGGGCAGCGGACCCGCCGCCGCGCTGCGCCTCGAGCCCGCCGTCGTCTATCTGCTGCCGTCGGAGAACACGCGCGTCTCGCCGCGGGCGCTGCGGGAAGATGGATCGGCGGCATCGCCCGTCGTCGTCACCTGGACGTCGCTGCGGGCGGATGTTGCCAGCGTCGATCAGAACGGCAACGTGGTCGCGCTGTCGCCGGGACAGGGCACGATTCAGGCGACGGCCGCCGCGGGGCTGACCGCGACCGCCCCGGTCGTGGTGCAGCAGGCCGACTTCAGCATTCGCGAGGGCGCGCAGCGCCTGCTCTCGCCGAATACGATCGACACGCTGCACGTCATCGTCGCGGCGCAGAACAACCGATCCGTGAATCCGCTCGTGCTGCAGTGGTCGTCGAGCGACCAGAGCGTGGCGCGCGTCAGCCTGACCGGTATCGTGACGGCCGTCGGCCCGGGCCGCGCGACCCTGACGGTCGCCGGCCTGCTGCAGAGCCGCAGCATCGACGTCACGGTGCATCCCGTGGTCGACAAGCTGTCGGTGCGGCCGCGCATTTCGGCCGAAGTGTCGTTGCCGCTGACCGGCACCGCCAAGTTCGAAGCCCAGGGGCTGACCGCGGACAACGTGCCGGTCCCCGAGGCGCCGCTCCGCTGGAGCGTCGCGGATCCGGCGATCGCGTCGTTCGACGTCCAGACGGGCACGTTGACGGGCCGCAGCGTCGGCCGAACGCAGCTCACGGTGCGGGGCCCCGGTTCCGGGCTCACGGTCAGCTGGACGGTGAACGTGATCGCAGGCGCCGTGCGTTTCGTGCAGCCGCGGGTCGGCATCGGCCTCAATCAGCGCCACACGCTGCGCGCCAATTACGCCGATGATCAGGGCAACATCCTCGGCCCCGCCGCGAACCTCACCTGGACCAGCGACAATCCGCAGATCGCGACTGTCGGCGAGGACGGCACCGTCGCCGGTGTCGGATACGGACGCGCGCGCATCACCGCCACTGCGCCGGGCGGCAAGACAGCGACGGCCGACGTCTACGTGATCGGCGAGATCGTGGTGGCGAGCTCCCGCGCCGGCGTCGGCAAGTTCCAGCTGTACGCCGCCGAGCGGTCGAATCTCGCGCAGCTGACGCGGATCGCTGCCGACACGTCGACCGGCTCGGATCCGGCGTTCTCGCCCGACGGCTCGCGCATCGCCTACGTGTCGACGCGCGACGGCAATGCCGAGATCTACGTGATGAATGCGGACGGCACAGGCGCAACGCGCGTCACGAACGATCCGCAAGCCGACGGCCGGCCCGCCTTCGCGCCCGACGGGCACACGATCGTGTTCCACTCTGCGCGGACGGCGGGCAGGCAGCAGATCTGGAGCGTCGGGGCGGACGGGACAGGGCTGACGCAGCTGACGCGCGACTCGATCAATTTCGCGCCCACCGTCTCGCCGGACGGGCAGACGATTGCGTACGTCTCGATGCGCGACAAGAACTACGACATCTGGTTGATGTCCAAGGACGGGTCGAATCAGCGCGCCTTCACCCGCTCGCCGCAGCAGCGTG
>DASSOM010000138.1:0-6924 GCA_035700625.1 Vicinamibacterales bacterium | reverse complement strand
GAGCGTGGTCGATCCGACGCCGTACCCAAGCGCGCCGTACGCGCCGTACGCGCGGCTGTGCGAGTCCGCGCCGGGAATGAGCGCGCCGGGCACGACGAGTCCCTGCTCGGGGAAGTAGAAGTGGAAGATGCCGTCGCCGGGCGTCGCGTAGTACGGCTTGACGAGCCCCTGCGCGGCCGCGAACGCGCGCCCGATCGCCGTCTGCCGGTCGTCGCTCGCGACGCCCGTGAACACGAAGTGGTCGTTCGCGATCGCCGCCTGCCGCGGGAAGATGCGATCGCCGCCCGTGATCTGATTGAACGTGTGGATGGCGAACGGCGCCGTGCCGTCGGACGCGGGCAGCAGGTCGGCGTACACGCGCAGCGTGGTGCCCGGCGTCAGATCGCCCGGCGCGAGATCCTTGTCAACGCGGTGCGCCCAGATGATCTGCTCGGTGGACGTCATGCGCCGCGCCGCGGATGCGTCGGGAAAATCGATCTCAGGCCGCGTCTCGACCGCGCGGCGGAACTCGCGGCGTCCGACGGCAAAGATGCCGCCACTTCGGCGGATCTCCTCTTCCTTCGGTGACAGCGGCACCGGGTCGTACTGGCGCCCCTGCGTGACGTTCGTGAGCCGCCGCGTGATCGGATCGAAGCCGAACTCGTCCTCGTCTGCCGCGTCGGCAACGGCCTCGGGACTTTGCACGACGTGCAGCCCGAGATTGAAGGCGTTGCGGCGGAAGATGTCCCCCATGTTGTGGCCGCAGACGATGACCATCTCGAGGCCGGCCTCTTCCGCGACCCCCTTCAGGCCCGCGGGGCTCATCTCGCGCGAGGATCCAATCGCGAACCGATCTCCCGCGATGACGAACGTCTGTCCCGCGTGGACGCGTGCGCGGAAATCCGGCATCAGATAGCGGAACGACCCCGCCTTCCAGCGCTCGTCCAGCGTGTCGAGGCTCTCGGAGACGCAGTCGGCGGCGGGGGTGATCTGGTCCGTGTCGATCGCGTCGAGCTTTTTCGGCGTCGGGCTCTTCTTGTCCCAGAAAATGAGCGCGCGGCCTCTGATGAGGTGTCCGTCGCCGGCGGCATCCCGCGCGGGCTGCCCCTCCGGAATCGCCGCGATCGTGACGCCTGGCTTCAGGCGGGCTGGTTCGATCTTGTGCATGACTGGGCTGGGTCCATGCTATCAGAGGGTCCGCGCGCTTCAGGCTGGATCCGTGTCGGTACCGCCCGTGTGAGGCTCCCACCCGGCGCAGGCGACGACCGGCAGCGGCGGATAGCGCGGGAAGCGCGGATCGTCCGCCGAGCGCCGGCAGCGCACGAACACCGATCCGCGATCGCTGACGATCACGGCCGCGTGCCGGCACGTCCGGCAGAGGCCGGCATGCCCGGGTACGTCGGAACGAGGCGGCACTGTTATCATGGACCGATGTTCACGTCAGAGGCGGTGACGCGCGGCATCCGCGTTCGTGTCCAGTCCGAGTACGCGCCCGAGCGATCGCAGCCGTGCGACGGGCAGTGGTTCTTCCTGTACACGATCACGATCGCCAACGAGGGCACCGACACCGTCCAGCTCCTCACGCGCCACTGGATCATCACCGACGGCACGGGGCGCGTCGAAGAAGTCCGCGGACCCGGCGTCGTCGGCAAGCAGCCGGTGCTGAACCCCGGCGAATCGTTCACCTACACGTCCGGCTGTCCGCTCGATACCCCCTTTGGCGTGATGCAGGGCACGTATCAGATGATGACGCGTGAAGGAGACGCGTTCGACGTGACGATCGCGCCGTTCACGCTCAGCGAGCCCTACACCATTCACTGAGGTCGTCAGGGCTGAAGCCCTGACCCACAATCCAATGTGTGGGTCAGCCCTTTATGGGCTGACAGTCAGGCGAATGTCGCCTCCCGTTCCAATGCCTCCTTCAGCAGCTTCAGGTAGCGGCGGCGCGGCACCTCGATCGCGCCGAACTGCGCGAGGTGCTCCGTGACCCACTGAATGTCGAGCAGGACGAACCCCCGCGCGCGCAGCCGCTCGACCAGCGCGATGAGGGCCACCTTGGACGCGTTCGTCACGCGGTGGAACATCGACTCGCCGAAAAACGCGCCGTGCAGCGCGACGCCGTAGAGGCCCCCCGCCAGGACGCCATCCTGCCAGACTTCCACGGAATGGGCGAAGCCGCGCCGATGCAGCTCGACGTAGCTGGAGAAGATCTCGTCGTCGATCCAGCTCCCCTCCTCGTCCTGCCGATCGGCGCAGGCGCGCACGACCGCCGCGAAATCGCGATCGATCGCCACCTCGAATCGTCCCTGACGGACGAGGCGCGCGAGCCGCGCGGGTACGTGCACGGCGTCCAGCGGGAGAATCCCGCGGGGGTCGGGCGAGTACCAGCGAATCTCGCCGGGTTCCACCGCCATCGGGAACCAGCCCGTGGCATACGCGGACAGCAGCAGGTCTGGTGGTATCACAGCCACAAGCCACAGAAGAACACAGAAAAACACAGAACACAGAAAAACAAGCCACAGAAAAACACAGACGCTCACAAGCCACAGAAGAACACAGAAAAACACAGAATGGATTATCTCCGGCGGACGACGGTGAGGGAGTCGACCGACTCGGCGAGGACGAACCGCGGATCCTGCAGGATGACCTCGGTCGTAAACCGGACGCTGCCGAGGTCGTCGATGTGTCCTTTCGGATGCGCCCGGCTGTCGTGGATTGCGACGAGTCCGTTGGGGGCGACCAGCGGGGACCAGGCGGTCCACTCGTCGCGCAGCCCGTCGTACGTGTGCTGCGCGTCGAGGAACACCAGATCGAAGCCGCCGTCGCGCACGCGGACGTCGCGGGCGGCTTCGTCGGCGCGCTCGCGGATCCAGATCACGCGGCCGTTGGCCCCGCGCGCCACTTCGCGACGCGCGATGACCCGCTGCGGGCTGAAGCCGAGCCGCCCCGGCACGAACGGATCGACGGCGACCAGGACGCCGTCGGCCGCCATCGCGTCGCGCATCAGCCGGGTCGACCCGCCGTGCCAGACGCCAATCTCGGCGATGCGCCGGCGCCCGGCGGCCAGGCGGCCCAGGCAGACGGCTTCGTCGGGCAGCAGCACGGGGCGCACCCGCGCAAGGCCGACGCACCAGGCGGCGAAATGCAGCAGCGGCGACACAGGCCGCAGTGTACCGCGGCGAGCCGAACCCGACTATCATGACGGCGGGAGGAACGGCGCCGGATGCCGAAGCTGACGGTCGAAGGGTACAGGACGGTGGAAGTGGAAAGCGGCAAGCGGCTCGTGCTCGCCATCGAGCAGGACGCGCATGTCGACGTGCTCCATGCCTGCGGCGGCAACGCCCGCTGCACCACCTGCCGCGTGGAGTTCATCGCCGGGGAGCCGGAGCGGATGACCGAAGCGGAGCGCCAGGTGCTCGCCGCGAAGGGGGTCATCGGCGCCCGCCTCTCGTGCCAGATGACGTGCGACCACGACATGGTCGTGCGGGCGATCAGCCGTCTCGAAGGCAGCGGCCGCGCGGACGCCGGCCCCACGCCCGCCGACACGATCACGCCGTCACCGCGCTGGATCCCCAAGCCGATGGTGCTGTGATCGCCCTCAGTAGCGGCTGCGAATGGTCGGAATCAGGTATTCGCTGAAGGCGCGCGCGCAGTCGTAGCGCGGTTCGAAGCCCCAGTCCCCACGCGCGGCCCCGTCATCCACGTCGGCCGGCCAGGAATCGACAATCCCCTGCCGCTTCGCGTCCACCTCGAACGTGATCCGGGCGTCGGGAAAGGCCCGCACGACGACGTCGCGGATCTCGGCGGCGGCCGGATTGAACGCGGCGACGTTGTACGCCGTGCGCTGGAGCCGTTCGCGGGGCGCGGCGGCGAGCCGCAGCAGCGCCTCGACGCCGTCGGGCATTGCCATGAACGGAATCCGCGTGTCGGGACGCACGAAGCAGGCGTACGGCACGCCCTGCGCCGCCGCGTGGATCATCTCCGGGGCGTAGTCGGACGTTCCGCCCGACGGCACGGTCATCGCCGAGATCAGTCCGGGAAACCGCACGCAGCGAAAATCGACGCGGCCGCCGTGCGGCTCCGCCGTGAGCTGCTTGTAGTGCCGCGCGTAGTACGTCCCGAGATGTTCGCAGTACAGCTTGTTGCACCCGTACATCGTCGTCGGGTGCAGCCACTCGTCCTCGCGGACGCGCCCGGCCTTCGCCTTCGCCTCCGCGCCGGGCAACCCGTACGCGGCGATCGACGAGGGATAGATGAACACCACGGGCCGGCCGTGCGACTCCCCCTCGTGCTGCGCGAACTCGAGCAGGTTGAGCGTCCCCTCGACGTTGACCTGGTGCGCGGCGACGGGCGTGAACTCCGCGCGCGTCGAGAGCAGCGCCGCGAGGTGGAAAATGCGATCGACCTCGTATTCGGCGAGGATCCGCTCGAGGAGCGCGCGATCGAGAATGGATCCGGTGAATTCGCGCGCCACGTGAGCAGCAATCGCGGGATCGAGCGGCGCCACGTCGAGCGTGATCACCGCCGCGCCGTCCCCTTCGCCGGCCAGCCGCGCGATCAGCCCGTGGCCGATCTCGCCGTTGGCGCCTGTAATGAGAATGACCGGTTTGCGCATCAGATGAAGACGCTCACGATGGACCAGAGAATCGCCAGCGCGGTCAGCACGAGGCAGATCGCCGCGCCGACGAAGTGGTCCAGCCGCTCCCGCTTCAGCGGGTCGAGCCAGACGCCGGCCAGATAGCCGCCGGCAAAGCCGCCGGCGTGCGCGAAGTTATCGACGCCCGGCATGATGAGCCCGAAGACGAACAGCGCGACCGCGTAGCCGAGCGCCTCGGAGTGGACGGCGCTGCTGCCGCTGCGGCGCCCGTAGTGCACGAGCGCGCCGAGCAGCGCGAAGATCGGCGCGGAGGCGCCGATCGTGAACTGCGCGCCGCTCAGGAACGGAATGGCCACGTAGGCGCCGGCGAACGAACTCAACGCGAACCCGGCGACGCTGCCGATCGTGTAGATGATGATCATCCGCGCGCCGCCGTAGATGTCGGCCGCCGCCGGCCCGAGCTGCCGCACCCAGAGCATGTTGAAGCCGATGTGCAGCAGGCCGGCGTGCAGCCAGCCGGCGCTCAGGAACGTCCACCAGCGGCCGGCGATGAACACCGGGAGCGCGCCGCTCGCGCCGAAGAGATACAGCGTCCGCGTGCCCGGTCCGAGGAACGAGAACAGCCCCCCGGAAAAAACTCCCTCGCCCAGCACGATCGACACGAACAGCGTGGCCACATAGATGGCCGAGCAGCCATAGACGACGAGCGAGACGAAGCCGAGATCGTTGCCGAACCGCCGCAACATCGGCCCGAAGCCCCAGAGCCCCGGATTGCGTCGGCCGCACGTGTAGCAGCGTTCGTCGTTGACCCCCACGAGCGAGCCGCACGAGGCACACACCACGGAGCCGGTCTTCTGCCGTTTCCACATCCCAGAGAGGATAGATCAAGTTGCTAGAATCATTCGCGTGCGCGTGCTGGTCACCGGCGGAACGGGCTATCTGGGATCGGCCATCGTCCGCGCGCTCGCCAAGGCCGGACACGATCCGGTCGTCTTCTCACGGCATGCGGCGGCGAGCGAGTGGACGGGCGCGCGGGTGGACGGCGACGTGCGCGACACGGCCGCGGTCGCCCGTGCGGCGGCCGGCGCTGATGCCATCTGCCATGCCGCGGCGCTCGTCGCGATCTGGCGCCAGGATCCGTCCGAGTTCGACGCGATCAACGTCGGCGGACTGCAGTCGGTGCTCGCCGCGGCGCGCACCGCCCACGTCCCGCGCATCGTCTACACCTCGTCGTTCCTGGCGCTCCCGCCGCGCGATCGCCCCCAGGCGCTGACGGCGAACCACTACCAGCGCACGAAGGTGATCGCGCGCGACGTCGCGCGCCGGGCGATCGCCGACGGCCTGCCGCTCATCGCGCTCTACCCCGGCGTCATCTACGGTCCCGGTCCGGTCACAGAAGGAAATCTGATCGGCCGTCTGCTGCGCGATCATCTCGTGGGGCGTCTGCCGGGCGTCATCGGCGCCGATCGCCCATGGTCGTACGCGTTCGTAGAAGACGTGGCGAAGGCCCACGTGCAGGCGATTGCGGCCGGCCGTCTCGGCGCGGAGTACGTCGTCGGCGGCGTCAACGCGCCGCAGATGACCGTCTTCGAGCACCTGCGCCGCGTCCGCGGCACGCCGCTGCCCCGCCGCATCCCCTACGCGCTCGCGACGGCCGCAGCAGCGCTGGAGGAGTTGAAAGCCGCGGTCCTCCGGCGTCCGCCCACGCTGACGCGCGGCACGGTCGACATCTTCCGCCACGACTGGTCGCTGGACAGCGGGAGGGCGATCGCCGATCTCGATTACCGCATCACGCCGCTGGAGGAGGGGCTGGAGCGGACCATTGCGGGGCTGTGACGGAGGGGCGCGCGTCAGAAGCCGTGTCCGGCGAACGCCGTGCGCGGCCCGACGGCTGGCGCGTTCTGGCACGCGGCGAGCGTCCCGGAGGACAGGGCTTCCGCCTCACGGCCAAGGCCATCGTAGTACGTCTGGAGCAGGGAGGGCACGTGCTCCAGCGCATCGAGCAGCCGCCGTCCCCCATGCGGCATCACGTCTGCTTCGAGCTCCTCGAACGCCTGCACGCCTCTGCGCAGGGCGGACTTCAACCCGACGAGGAACCCGCGATCGCGCGCGACGATCGCCTCGCAGAGCGCCCCCACCCAGCCCGGCACGTTGCCAACCGACGACGGTTCGGCCGGGGCCGCTCGCGCATGATCGGAAGCGGCGAGCCGATCGCCGAGGGTGCGGACGAGACGCGCCTGTGGCGTGTTGGTGACGACGTCCACCTCGCGGCGAATCCGGCGCACGTCCTCTTGCGGCGCCCACAAACCGGACGTGATCGACCAGAGGACCTGCAGGTCCTCGCCGAC
>DASSOM010000137.1:0-24557 GCA_035700625.1 Vicinamibacterales bacterium | reverse complement strand
CCTGGAAGCCAAGTACTTCGTCCTGCTGCTGCCGCTCGCCTTTGCGGGCATGTTGGCGGGCTCACGCATCCGGACCCGGGTCGCATGCGCCGCCGTGTTCGCGGCGGGGCTCGGCGCGCTGGTCCTCACGTTCTCGCGAGGAGGCTTGATCGCCGGACTCCTTGCCGTCGGCGTGCTGCCGTTCATCCTCGCGCGCCGCCGGCTGTTGCGCCGCGGCACGCTCGCGCTGCTGCTCGTGGGCGGGCTCACCGCGGCCGCGTTCGCGCTGCCGTTCCTGGCGAGCTACTTCGGATCGCGCCCCGGGTTCGCGCACACCCGCCTCGACCACCTGCGCTACGGCCTGCAGATTCTTGCGCAGCATCCGTTCATCGGCGTGGGGATGAACAACTTCAACGCGTACGTGCCGGCCGTCGCCTTCGACGGCACGTTCGCGGGTTCTCCCATTCACATCCACTACCTGCGCGTCGCGATCGAGACGGGGCTGCCCGGCGCGCTCCTGCACTTCGGTTTCTTCTTCTGGATCATCGCGCTGGCGTACCGGACGACGGCGGCGCGCGACCCGTTCGTCGCCACCGTGGCCGCCGCGCTGCTCGCGGCCCTCGTCGGCATCGCCGTCTACTGGTCCGACGATCTCTTCTACGACCCGATCGTGCGAACGCAGACATGGGTGATCGCCGCGCTGGTTCTGGTGCTGCGCCGCCTGCCGGCCGATCCCGGGAGCGAGGCTCGTCTGGAGCCGGCGCTCGCCCTTCGTGGAGATTCCGCATGCGCCTATTGATGCTCACGCTGTTCGTGCCGCACCGCGGCGTCGGCCACGGGGCCGCGACAGTCGACGCGCATTACGTCGAGTACTTCGGCCGCCGGCACGACCTCACCGTTGCGGCGTTCACGTTCAACGACCGCGAAGCCGCGCTGGCGCGCGAGCTTGCCGGAACCGGCGTCGACGTCCGCACGGTGCCGTTCCCGGATACCACCCTGCGGCGCATGCGCGCCCGCGCGCAGAGCCTGTTCGGGCCGACGCCGTTTCTGCCGCGGCTGTTCAACCGGCCCGCGATGGCGTCGATGCTGGGCGCGCTGTTCCAGGAAAAGACGTTCGACCTCGTCCAGATCGAGACGTCGTTTCTCGGCGAGTACCTGCCGCTCGTTCCGGCCGATGCGGTGCGCGTGCTGATGGAGCTGGACGTCTCGGTGAAGCCGCTCGCGCGCCGGTATCGGCTGGAACGCTCGCGTCTGCGCCGCGCATGGCATCGCCAGCAGTGGCTCCAGATGCGCCGCTACGAGCCCGCGCTCTGCCGCCGCGTCGATCGCGTGTATGCGGTGTCGCAGGAAGACCGCGCACTGCTCGGCGACCTTGCCGGTATCGATGTCGGACTGTTTCGCTACGGCGTCGATCCGGCGCTGCTCTCCGTGCCCTTGAAGATGCGCAACGACCACCGCGCGTTGTTTCTCGGGGCGTTCCTGCACCAGCCGAACGTGCACGGGCTCGAGTGGTTCGCTGAGTCGGTCCTGCCGGAGGCGCGCCGCCGCGTGCCGGATCTCACCTTCTGGTGTGTGGGCCGGAATCCTCCGCCGTGCGCGCAGGCGCTGGCGCGCGATCCGGCGAACCGGGTGCTCGGCTGGGTGCCCAACGTCGGCGACGCGCTCGCGCAGGTCGACGTCGGCGTGGTGCCCCTGCTGTCGGGCGGCGGCGTGAAGCTCAAGACGCTCGAGATGCTGGCGGCGGGCAAGGCCGTCGTCACCACGCCGATCGGCATCGAGGGGATTGATGCCCGCGACGGCGAGCACCTGCTCGTCGCACGCACCGCGCAGGAGTTCGCCGACAAGCTCGTCCGGCTGCTGACCGACGATCACCTGAGACGCCAGCTCGGCGCGAAAGGACGCGAGCTGGTGTGCCGCGATCATCAGTGGGGCTCCAACCTCGCGTCCCTCGAGCGCGAGTACCTGGCCTTGACGGGCGGCGCGATGGCGCGCACGGCGAGCGCGGTCTGAACGTCATGGCTGTCGCCACCAGCGTTTCCAACGTGCTGCTCGGCCGGCTCCCCTCCTACACGCGGAAGAGCCGGCATCTGCAGCAGCTTCTGCGCTATGCGCACCCGCGGAAGCTGGTGAACATCGCGCGCGCCGAACTGGCGCTGAGCCGCGGCGAGACGGTCCTTCGCTCGCGGCCGTACATCTTCACGATCGACACGGGCAACGTGTGCAATCTGCGGTGCCCGCTCTGTCCGACGGGCGTGCACACGCTCGAGCGACGCCAGAGCCTGATGACGCTGCGCACGTTCGAGACGGTGCTCGACCGCATCGCTCCGTGGGCGGTCGAAATCGTGATGCACAACTGGGGAGAGCCGTTCCTCAACCCCGAGATCCTGGCGATGATCGGCGCGGCCCGGGCGGCCTCCGTCGGCACCACGATCTCATCGAACCTCAATCTCGTGCATCGCGGCGATGACTTCCTCGAAGCCGTCGTCGACAGCGGCCTCGACCACCTGACCGTGTCGCTCGATGGCACCACGCAGGACGTCTACGGCACGTACCGGCGGGGCGGCGACATCGAGGCTGTCTTCCACAACCTGCGAACGCTGCTCGCGTATCGCAATCGGACCGGGCGCCGCACGCCGACGGTGGAGTGGCAGTTCCTGGTGATGAAGCACAACGAGCACCAGGTCGAGTCTGCCCGCCGGCTCGCCCGCCAGCTCGGCGTCGATCGGCTGCGCCTCACGTCGGCCGGCCTGCCATTCAACCAGCTCGACGACATGCAGCTCGCGACGCAGTGGCTGTCGGATCTGCCGGCGTACCAGGCCTATCACCCGCGCGCGATCGCGCAGCGCGGCTACCTGTTCGACGAGCGCTGCTTCTACCTGTATCGCGGCATGACCATCAACCCCGGGGGCGAGGTGTCCCCCTGCTGCGTCGTCTATCACGCGCAGCACGATTTCGGCAGTCTGCTCACGGACGATCTCGACACCGTGTGGAACAACGCGCACTACCGCTCGTCGCGCGGCCTGTTCTCGCCGAAGCGCCAGCCGACGGATGGCGACACGGTGTGCGGCCGCTGCCCGTTGTTCAAGTACGAATCGATGAAGACGCGCTGAAGGAGAGCGTATGAGCCTGTTCGTCACGACCGACACCGCCGGGACGGCCTCGCACACGCAGCAGGTCGTCGCGATTCCGACCGCCTCGGGAACGCTCACGTGGACCGAACGCGCCGCGTACCTCCTGCGGCGCGCCGTGGACGTGGTGTTCGGCTCGCTGGCGCTCGTGCTGTTCGCGCCGGTCATGCTCCTCATCGCCATCCTGATCAAGCTCGACTCGCCGGGCCCCGCGCTGTTCCGCCAGATCCGCGTCGGCCGGAACCGGCGGCAGCTTCGCTGTCCTGAAGCCTCCGAACCGGAACAGCGCGGTTCCGACGTCGGCGGCCGGCCGTTCCGCTTCTACAAGTTCCGGACGATGTACGCGGATGCGAGGACGCGCTTCCCCGAGTTGTACACGTACGACTACCAGCCGGAAGACCTCGAGGCGCTCCCGATGAAGGTGCTGATGGGGCGCAAGGGGAATCCGGAGCGGTTCGACCGCGGGCGCCCGATGGACGACTACCTCGAGGATCCGCGCGTCACGCGGGTCGGCCGGTGGCTGCGCAAGAGCAGCCTCGACGAGCTCCCGAACTTCTGGAACGTCGTTCGCGGCGACATGCACCTCGTGGGGCCGAGACCCGACATCCCGGAGAACATCCGGTACTACCGCCACGCCAACCTGCGGAAGCTGAGCGTCCCGCCCGGCGTCACCGGCCTCGCGCAGATCCGCGGACGCGGACTGCTGTCGTTCCAGGACACCAACGCGTTCGATCTGGAGTACGTGGACAACCGCTCGCTGTGGCTCGACGTGCGGATCCTGTTCCGCACGGCGCTGGCGATCGTCAAGCGGGACGGGGCGTTCTGACATGGCCCCGACGCTCGCCGAAAACGCGTCGCTGAACGCCCGCGAGACGGCATCGGGCGCGATTGTGCTGCGGTCGTGGCCGACGCGCGCGTGGTTTTCGATTACAGGCAAGTGCAATCTCCTGTGCACGCACTGTCCGCGCAGCCTGCTGGAGGAAAAGCATCTCAGTTCGGCCGAGATGCCACGGTCCGTGTTCGAACGCGTCCAGGCGCAGATCTTCCCGTGGCTGGAGGTGTGCCGGATCGGGGGCAACAACTTCGGCGAGCAGCTGTTCTCGCGGCACTGGAACGAGTATTCGGCCGGGATGCGCCAGTTCGCGTTCACCCCGTGGGTGATCTCGAACGCGCAGGTGATGAACAGCGCGCGCATTCGCGAGCTGGTCGAGGCGGGCTACGTCATCGACATCTCGATCGACGCGGCGTCCCCCCACAAGTACCGCGAGATCCGCGGCGCCAGCCTGGACAAGCTGATCGAGCACGTCCGCGAGATCGTTCGCGTGCGCGCGGCGATCGATGCCACCGGCGATGCGCGGCGGCGCTGCCGCGTGATCTTTTCGTTCACCGCGTTCGCCGAGAACGTCGACGAACTGCCCGGGCTCGTCCGCCTCGCGGCCGATCTGGACGTCGATGCGATCACGGTGACCCACTACATGCCGACGCTCGAAGAGCAGCGCTATCAATCGCTCTTCTACCACCAGAGCACGGCCAACCGAATATTCGACGAAGCGCGGCGGCTCGCCGCCGAACTCAACGTGGAGATCGAGCTGCCGCCTCCCTACCGCGTCGAGAGCCTCAGCCAGGCGGCGTGCCTCAAGCCGGCGGCGCGCAAGCGCCTCGGCCGGCCGGTGCAGGAGCCTGCTCACGCGGACGGGGACACGCGTCCCCCACCGTGTGCGCATCCGTGGACGTCGGTGAGCATCGACGAAAACGGACAGGTCTTCCCCTGCTGCCAGTCGAACCTGCTGCTCGGCGATCTGCGGACGTCGAGCTTCGCGGAGATCTGGAACGGCAAGCGGTACCAGCGGCTGCGGAAGACCGTCAACAGCGCACAGCCGCTCGCGGACTGCCGCCGCTGCGTGCTTCGCGGAGAGACGTTCACCAGCGTCGACTGCGCCGAACCCGCGTTCTTCCTCCGCGCCATCGACGGGGTCGTCCCGCGGGCGGATCGCTTCCGGCGCGTGCGTGAACTCGTCGGCCGGTCCCGCGGCGGGCGCTGGATCTGGCGGCAGCTCCGGCACGCCTACAAGAACTTCTTCGAGTGGCATCTCGCGACGAGGTGACGTCACCGGCATGCGAGTAGGCATCGCGTCGGAATGGATCGGCGAGCGCGTCGGCGGCCTCGAACGCCAGGCGACCGATCTGTTCTGCAGCATGGTGCAGACGGATCCGGCGAACGAATACGTGGCGTTCGTCACCAGCCGTGGCGCGAGGACGCTGCGCGCGCTGCCGGACGCCGGCGGCACGATCCGGGAGACGGCGCTGAACTCCCGCTGGTACTACGTGCCGGTGGGACTGCCGCTGGCGGTTCTCCGCTCGCCGGTCGATGTGCTGCACGCGACGTTCACGCTCGCACCGTGGTGCCCCGCGCGGCGCGTCGTATTTACCGTCCACGACGTCTGCCCCGACGTCCATCCGGAGTTCTTCCCCGCCGGCGTCCGCCGGCGCTTCCGCTGGCTCGTGCAGCAGGGGATCGCCCGCGCCGCGCGCGTCGCCGTGCCGTCCGACGCGACGCGCCTCGAGCTGCTCGATCGCTACCGCGTCGATCCGGCCCGCGTCGTCGTGATCCCGAACGGCGTGCGGACGAGGCTGGCGCCCACACACGAGGCACCGGCGGACGTCGACACGCGGGGCTGGCCTCGCGACTTCATTCTCTACGTGGGCCGCTTCCACGCGCGGAAGAACCTGGAGCGTCTGCTCGATGCCTTCGCGCGGCTGCGCGCACGTCGAAAGATTTCGCTCGTGCTCGCCGGGCGTGAGCTGTGGACCGGCGATCGGATCGCCGTGCGGATCCGCGAGCTGCGGCTTCAGGACGACGTGTTCTGTCCCGGACATGTGAGCGATGCGGCGCTCGACGAGCTCTATCGGCGCGCGCGTGTGTTCGCGTTCCCGTCGCTCCACGAGGGGTTCGGCATCCCTCCGGTCGAAGCGATGGCGCGCGGCGTGCCGGTGCTCGCCTCGCGCCGTTCGGCCATGCCCGAAGTGCTCGGCGATGCCGCGCTGCTCGTCGATCCGTTCGACGTGGACGAGATGGCGGAGGGCCTTGGGCGGCTCCTGACGGACGAGGCGCTCCGCGCCGATCTCATCGCGCGCGGCCGCGCGCGGGCGCACCTGTACGACTGGCCGGCGATTGCGCGGCGCACGCTGCGCGTGTACGAGGAGGCGGTGGCGCATGCCTGACACGCGCCGCCCGTCGCCGCGCCTCGCCGGTCCCGCTCTGCTCGTCGCGACGTTCTCCGGCGTGGCGCTGGCACTGCTCGTGCTGTGGCAGCTCACGATCGCGCGGCTGTTCGGCACCTCGCCGGCGCTCGATGCGTTCTGGATCGGGCTGGCGCTGCCGAAGACGATCGCTGACTCGTTTCATTTCGGGCTGCTGACGCTGCTCTTCGTGCTCGTCGCGGCGCGCGACGAAGACGACCCGGCGAGCCTGACCGCCGCCGTCCTCAATCTCACGTTCCTGCTGACCATCGCGGCGGTCGTCCTGATTGTCGCCGCGAGCCCCGCGATCGTTGCGGCCATGGCGCCTGGTCTTGCGCCTGCCGATCAGGCGCGTGCCACGTTGTTCCTGCGGGCGCTGGCGCCGGTGCTCGGCCTGACCGCGATCAGCGGGGCGCTCGGCGGTCTGGCGGTCGCCCGCAGGGATCTGCTGGTGTTTTCGATCTCCCGCGCCGCGATTCCGGCGGCTCAGATGGCGGCGCTGCTGGTGCTGGTCCGCTGGCTTGGCGCCGGCGCGCTCGTCTGCGCGATCTGGGCGGGCGCGGCGGCGTCGCTGCTCGTGTATGGACGGCGGCTGGTCGCGCTCGTCGCCGGCTATCGGCCCACGCTCTCCTTCCGCGGCCGCACAGCCCGCATCGTGCTGAAGCTGCAGGGTGCGCTCGCGCTCGTGTGGGTCTTCGTGAGCGCCAACCAGATTGCGTCGCGCTACTTCGCCTCGCTGCTCGGGCCCGGACAGATTTCCGCGCTCGAGTTCGCGTGGCGCTTCGAGATCCCGATCGCGCAGGTGGTCGGCTTCGCCGTCGCGCTGCCGACGTTCGCGCTGCTGGCCGCGAATGCCGGCGACGATCGGCGCGACGACTTCCGCCGCGTGCTCGCCGCCAGCACGCGCCTCCTGATGCTCGGCGTCGTCCCGCTGCTCGGCTTCCTCGTCGTCATGCGGCTGCCGCTCAGCCGCATCTGGTTCGAGGGGGGCGCGTTTTCAGCCGATGCCGCCGCGCAGGTCGCCTCCCTGCTGCCCTGGCTTGCGCTCGTCTACCTGTGCCGCGCGTTCTCCTCGATCCTCGTCTTCGGGCTGTTGACGATCCACCGTGCGCGGCTGCTCCTGCTGCTGCTTGCCACGGAAACGCTGCTCAACGCGGGGCTGTCGTCCGTGCTGAGCGCGAGGTTCGGTCTGCCGGGCATCGCCATGGCGAGCGCCGCGGCCATGCTCGTGAGCAACGTCAGCCTGTGGATCGTGCTGCTCCGGGACACGGGAGGCATTCCCCTGCGGGCGGCGATCCCCCATGTCGCGCCCGCCCTCGGATCTGCCGCGCTCGCTACGGCCGCCCTGACGTTTGCCCGGCGCTTCGTCCCGGATGCCGCGGGCGCCGCCGGCCTGCTTCCCACCATCGTCGCGGCCTGCGGCTTCGGCGCGCTGTATCTGCTCCTCTGCGTCGGTCTTGGCGTGATCAGGATCGAGGCCACCGACGGACGCCCCCGTGTCGGACTCATGCCCCTGGAATCGGCGAGGCCTTGAGATGACGGCTGCACCCGAGATTTCCGTCATCGTCGCCAACTACAACGCAAAAGGGCCGCTCGAGGCCTGCCTCGCCTCGCTGCACCGCCATGACTCGCATCGCACCGTCGAGGTGCTCGTCGTCGACGACGGATCGCGCGATGGAAGTGCGGCGATGGTGCGGGACCGGTTCCCGGAGGTGCGGCTGCTCGTGAATGAAGAGAACCAGGGCTACGCGCGATCCTGCAATCGCGCGATCGCGGCGTCGCGCGGACGGCTGATCCATCTGCTGAACAACGACGTCGAGCTGACGCCTGGAGCGCTCGATGCGCTCGCCGATTTTCTCGACGCCGAGCCGCAGGCCGGGGCGGCCGGCAGCCTGCTCCTGAACAGCGACGGCACGGTGCAAATCTCCGCCAAGGCGCTGCCCACTTTCCGCTCGGCGCTGTTCGGCGGACGGTCGTGGTTCAGCCGCTGGCTTCCCGGCAACCGTTTCTCGCGGCTCGAACTCCAGCACTGGCGCGCCGATGCCGGCGTGCCGTTCACGACCGGCTACGTCTCGGGCGCGTCGATGATGGTCCCGCGCGGCGTGCTGCGCGCGATCGGCGATCTCGACGAGCGGCTCTTCTACTTCAACGACGCCGATTTCTGCCGCCGCATCTGGAACGTCCGACGCAGCGTCTTTTGCGTGCCTGCCGCGCGCAGCGTGCATCTCAATCACCAGGGAGGCTCGCGGCGCACGCTGCGGCGGCGGCTGTGGGCGCTCGCCGCGTTCCATCGCGGCGCGTACGTCTACGCGCGCAAGCACTACGCGCCGGGCGCATGGTCGGTCGGCCACGCGTGCGTGGCGCTCGGTCTCGCCGGCCGCTTCCTCGTGACGGGCGCGCTGCAGCTGTGCAAGGAGATCGCCGGCGTCGAACGGAGGGCGTATGGGAAGTAGCGCCGCTCCGCTCGTGCTGTCGGTGATCACCGTCAACTGGAACGTCCGCGATCTGCTGCTCGAGTCGATGGCGAGTGTTGCCGAGAGCGCCGCCCCGCTCACCTGGGAACACATCGTCGTCGACAACGCGTCGACCGACGGCAGCGTCGAGGCGATCCGCGAGCGCTTTCCGAAGGCGGTGGTCATCGCCAACCCGCACAATCCCGGATTCGGCGCCGCGAACAATCAGGGGGCGCGCATCGCGCGCGGACGCTACCTGCTGTTCCTCAACCCCGACACACGCGTCATCGGCGACGCGCTTCCGGCGCTCGTGAGGACGCTCGAAACCTGCCCCGAGATCGGCGCGCTCGGCAGCCGGCTGCTCGACGCGGACCTGCGCTGGAGCCGCGATATGGGGCATGCGGCGCCGAGCCTCAGGACCGTCGTCAACGACTACCTGCAGCTCTCGCGCGTGTTCGCAATGCCGCACCTGTTCCCCGGGATCGTCCGCAGCACGGACGTGACGCGCCTGGAGACGTGTGAATGGGCGAGCGGCGCCGCACTGATGGTGCGCCGCGAGGTGTTCGCGGCCGAGCCGTGGAACGAGCAGATCTTCTTCTTCGCCGAGGACATCGAGTACTGCGATCGGATTCGCCGGCGGGGCTGGACTGTCGCGATAACGCCGGACGCGAGCATCGTGCACCTCTCCGGCCAGAGCATGGCGCGCGCGCCCGAAGATTTCCTGAGCGACAAGATGTCGGGGCTCGCGCAGTTTGTGAAGGCGCGGCAGGGCCCCGTCGCCGCGTGGCTCGCGATGCGAACGATTGCCGCAAGTCTGCTGCTGCGCAGCCACGCGCACCGCGTCCGGTACTGGATGAACGGCGATCCGTCGTCGCTGCAGAAATCGCGGCGGCTGCGCCAGTACCGGCAGCTTCAACGAGGATGATGGTGACCGATCACAGGGTTCGTCGGTTCGGCCGCACGCTCGGCGTGCTCGCGCTGCTCGCCGGGGCTTCGGCTCCCGCTCACGCCAGCGAGGTGCAGGTGCACGCGTGCGAGTGCGTGCTGCAGGTCGGCCAGACGGCGCAGGTGACGGTCGAGGCCACGAATACGTCAGCCGGGCCGCTCGGTCTGATCGTCGCGCTGCAGGTCCCGAGCGGCGAGTGGTTCTTCCTGACGCCGAACGGATTGAGCGCCACGCCCGGTCCGTGGGTCACCGTCGCCGCCGGCGCGGCGATCGGCCCGGTCGATTTCATCAACGAGACCCTGACGGAGAACAGTCTCCCGTTCGGCGTCTACCCCGTCGTGCCGCCGTTCCGCTACCTGTTCTCCGCCGTTCTTTACGATCTCGCGACCGGCCAGCCGGTGGTGCCGTACTCGGTGAGCTATCTCGATTTCATGTCGCGTGAGCCCGCCGGCTTCCCGACGTCGCCGGGCACGCTGCATCTGCTGCCGCACCAGCACAACGAACTGGCGTGGCTCGATCGAGAAGAGGTGTACCTGCCGCTCGGCGCGGACTGGATCCGTCAGGCGGTCCTCGAAGCGCAGCGGCGGCCCGAATTCACCTTCGCCTTGGATCAGCAGCCGGTCATCGCCGAATTCCAGCGCCGCTACCCGTCGATGATGGCGGACCTGCGCGCGCTCGTGGATCAGGGACGGGCGGAGCTGTCGGGCGGATTCTTCGTCGAGGCGGATCTCAATCTGCTCTCCGGCGAGTCGCTCGTCCGCCAGGCGATCTACGGTCAGGAGTTCCTGCAGCAGACGTTCGGCCGCCGGTCGCGGCTGGCCTGGCATCTCGACGCGTTCGGCCATCCAAACCAGATGCCGCAGATCTCGGCCAGGGCCGGCATGGACCTGTATCCGTTTTCGCGCGGCGTCGGGGATCTCGCGGCCATCGGCGGCGGCACTGACTTCATCTGGGAATCGCCCGACGGCTCGCGCGTGCAGGCGCACTTCCTCGCCAACTCGTACGTGATTGGCCAGGGGATCGGAAAAACCGCTGAGACGGATCAGGAGATCTCGGAGGTCTTCTCGCGGTTGTTCGCGAAAAGCCAGCGGCCGGTGCTCTTCGGCCCGGTCGGCGCGGACGTCGGGCGGCAGATCTTCAACGCGTTCGTTCCCGAGGCGGTCGATCACTGGAACGCGCAGCAGATGTCATCCGTGCGCGCACAACTCTCGACGGCCGCGTCCTTCTTCGCGGACGTCGCGGCGTCGGCGCCGGCGCTGCCCGTCGTGAGCAACGTCGAGTTCGAAGACGACGGCGAAGCATCGCCGCGCGTCTATCCGGGGGCGTACGCATCGCGCATGAGCGTGAAGCAGCAGAACGCCCGCAACGAGCAGCTGCTCGTCGACGCCGAAAAGCTCGAAACGATGGCATCGTTCGGGGGGCGCGCGTACCCCGAAACGGATTTGCGGGCGCTCGGAGAAGCCGTCGCCACGAACCAGACGCACGACTATCTGCCGGGCAGCGGCGTCGACGCCATCTATCACGATACGGACGGGCAGCCGAACGATTTCGGCGACCGCGCGACGGCAACCGAAAACGCGCTGCGGCAGCACGTGATGGACGCCGGCCAATACGTCGCGGGCCGGATCGCCACGGGCACCGAGCCCTCTGGCGCGGCGTTCGTGATCTTCAACACGATGGCGTGGGAACGCCGCGAGCTGACGACCGTCGATGTCGACACCACGGCCGTCACGTTCCCCGCCCGGCTCCTCGACGCCAGCGGCGCGGAAGTCGTGTACCAGCGCGTCGACCAGGGCAGCCAGGCGCGAATTGCGTTCATCGCGAACGTGCCGGCCATGGGATACGCGACGTACCGCCTCGTCCCCGGCACGCCCGCCGTCTCTCCGGACGAGTCCGTCACGACCGACCCGGTCACCGTCGACCTGGGCGGCTTCACCGTAGACATCGACGCGGAAGGCTTCATCCGGGGCATCACGTCCACGCTGACGAATCAGCCGCTGCTCCACGACAAGGCGGAAGGGCTCGAGAATCTTGGCGGCGTGCTCTGGTGGTCGGACGACCTCAACGGCAACGCGTACGAATACGGCAACGCGGCGAACGTCGGTGCGTTGGTGGGCCGGACGTCGCAGTTCTACGTGCTTCGCGGTCCGGTGATGACACGCGTCCTGACCGTCAGCAGCGTCGCGAGCGCCTCGACGGCCGTCCGCGAGATGCGGCTCGTCCCCGGCAGCACGCGCATCGATTTCACGACGACGCTCTACTGGTTCGACGTCAACAAGAACGTCTATCTGCGATTTCCCTGGCGGTATCTCGCGGACGCGACGATCACCGAAGGCGTCCCCTACGGCTTCATCCAGCGCGGCGCCGGTCACTATCCCGCGCTCGCGTGGGCCGACTATGGCGACGACCTGCTCGGGATGACGGTTTTCAACCGCGCGCTCTTCGATCACAACTTCTCGGTCGAGCCCGGCACGGGCGCGCCGGGATCCGGTCAGGTGCTCGACATCACCCTGCTGCGCAGCCTCGATCGCGCCGTCTTCGGGCAGTACTCGTCCGAGACGATGAAGCAGACGGGGGTGCACGAGTTCCACTACGCGATTGCGCCGCGACTGGGCACGTGGCGGCAGAACGATGTTCCGCGGCACGCGGCCGAGTTCACGGCTCCCCTCGTCGTGATGCCGACGACCATTCACGCGGGCAATCTGCCGCCGCGCCGTAGCTATCTGAGTCTCTCCCCGACGTCGGACGCGGTCGTCACCGTCATGCAGCGGCAGGGCCCGAACGTCGTCGTGCGTCTGTTCGAGACGCAGGGTGGGCCCGAAACGTCGACGCTCGCGTTCCCGGCGGTCTATGCGGCATCGATCGACCGCACGAACCTGCTCGGCGATACCGCATCGACCGCGGGCGGCGGCACATCGGCCGAGGTCGCGGAGAATCCGCAGGAGATTGTCACGCTGCGGCTGAACGCGGTGCAGGCGCTGCATCCGCAGGCGGGCGATGTGGACGGCGACGGCGTCGCGGATGCGGTGGACAACTGCCGCGGGTTCGCGAATCCCGGCCAGGCGGACGCGGACGGCAACGGCGTCGGCGATCGCTGTGACTCGCCCGACTTCGCGGTCCCCGTGCAGACCGTGGTCGATCTGGGGGCCGGCGGTACGAACGTATCTGCCTTCTACGGATCGGAGACGTCGGACCACGCGGGCTACTCGGTCTTCGCCCGCGGAGACTTCGACCACGACGGCCGCGAGGATCTGCTCGTCGGCGCGAACGACGCGAACGGCCGCAACGAAGCCACCGGGGATTTCACCGGCGAGGTCTACTTGATCTACGGCGCCGACGCCGCGTCGCTCCCGCAGAGCGCGACGCTCTCCACGCACGCCGACGTCACGTTCTTCGGCACGGATCCGATCGGCTTCGTCGGCAGCGCCGTCGCGGCCGGCGACGTTGACGGCGACGGATACGACGACGCGATCATCGGCTCGCTCGCCAACGCCGTCACGCCGACGTCGCGCAGCGGCATCGTCTACGTGTTCTACGGTGGCCCGCGCGTGCCGTGGCACCGCGAGCTGGACATGTCGCAGGCGGACCTGCAGATCGACGGAAGCGCCGGCGATCTGGCCGGCTACAAGGTCGAGGCCGCCGACATCGACGGCGACGGCCGCGACGACATCGTGATCGGTGCGGCCGGCGGCGGCGCCACCGTGTATGGACGGCAGGAAGCGGGCCTCACCTACATCGTCTACGGCGGCACGCGCGAGCGGCTCGGACGTCATCGTGTCGTCGCGACCGACGCCGACGTGACGATTCTCGGCCGCCGCGCGATGGACCACCTCGCGACCGCTCTCGGCGTGGGCGATTTCGATGGCGACGGACGGGACGAGATCGTCATGGGCGCGATCGACGCGGATGGGCCGACGAACGATCGCGAGGCAACCGGCGAGGTCTACGTCCTCTGGGGCGCGCCTCGGACGGCCGTGCTCGGCTTCCACGATCTCTCCGTGCCGGACGGATCCGTCGACGTCTTCTACGGGATCGACGGGACGGACCTCGCGGGCTTCGCGCTCGCGGGGGGCGACATCGACGCCGACGGCCGGGACGACCTGCTCATCGGCGCGCTGACGTCGCAAGGCAAGGACAATCTGGGACATCTCGTCGGTGAAGCCTACGTCGTGTTCGGCGCCGATCGGGCGTCCTTCGCCGCGGACCACAATCTGGCGACGCGCGTCGACGTCACGTTCTGGGGCAAGGCAGACGACGACCACGCGGGGCACTCCGCGGTTCTCGCCGACGTCAACGGCGACGGCTACAGCGACATCGTGTTTTCCGCGCCCGCCGCCGACGGCTACCAGGGGACGCGGCAGGACAGCGGCGAGACGTACGTCATCCTCGGTCGGGAACGGCGACTGCTGCCCACCGCGGTCGAACTCAACGCCAACACCGCGGACTTCCTGATCCTGGGAGCGGATGCCCTGAGCGGATCGGGCCTGGCGCTCGGCGCGGGCGACATCGATGGGGACGGCCGCGACGATCTGGTGATCGGCGCGCAGCACGGCGCCGGCGGCGGCGGGACGCTGCCGCAGGCCGGACAGGCGTTCGTCGTCTACGGCCGCGGGCTCGCGCGCCAGGCGAGTGCGCTGACCGACAGCCTGGAAATCCTGAAGGCCGAGTACGACCCGCGCAGCGGCACGCTCTCGATCGCCGTCTCGAGTTCCAGCGGCAAGAGTGCGCTGAAGCGCAACTTCGACGTCTACCTCCGCGAAAGCGGCGTCACTCAGCAGCTCACGCAGTCGGCCGCCGACGAGCTGCAGGTGCACGCCGGAGGCGGCGTCGTCGTCTGGGCCGGCTGGGACGGCCACGACATGGAGATCTTCCGCCGCGCCAACGGCGCGGTGACGCAGATCACCTCCAACGACGTCGACGACCTCGTGCCGGCGACGGACGGACAGACCGTCGCGTGGCAGGGCTGGGACGGCCACGACTTCGAGATCTTCCGGAGCGACGGCCAGTCGATCGAACAGCTCACCAGCAACGACCTCGACGACGTCCTGCCTCAGGTCGACGCCGGTCAGATCGTGTGGACGCAGGTGAACCAGGCGGACACGCGCAACGGCGAGATCTTTCTCTATCGCGCCGGGACGGTCATCCGGCTGACCGACAACACGCTGCCCGACACGGCGCCGCGGATCTCGGCCGGCCAGGTGGTGTGGGCCGGCAACCGCGGCAGCGGCGACGAGATCTTCCTGTTCGACGGAACCACTGTTCAACAGCTCACGGCGAATGCGTATCCCGACGTCGCCCCGGACATCCACGACGGCGTGATCACGTGGGCCGGCTTCGATGGCAGCGACTACGAAATCTTCCGTCATGCCGCGGGGGTCACGGAACAGCTGACGACGAACGACAGCGACGATCTCTGGCCGCGGATCTCCTCCGGCGGCATCGTCTGGCAGCATGGGGATCAGACGCGCGCCGAGATCTTCGAGTACACCGCGGCCGGCGGCGTCCGCCAGCTCACGAACGATGCCGCGGAAGACGTGCGGCCGAAAATCGACGGCAGTCTCGTCGTGTGGCAGCACGATATCCCGTCCGATCCGGACAGCGCGGAGATCGTCTCGTTCGACGGGACGATCACGACGCAGCTCACGAGCAACGCGACGGCGGATGTCGAGCCCGCGCTTTCGAACGGCGTCGTCGCCTGGCGCGGGCAGACGATCGCGGAAACGCTGACGGTCGAGGGGCTGGGCGAGCTGACCTGGGACGCCGCACGCGGGGCGTTCGTCGGCCAGTTCAGCGTCGGCGCGCTGCCGGCGTCGATCACCGTCAGTTCGCCGCTCGGCGGCTCGGCGACGTCGACGGTGACGAGCGTCATCGCGGCCGATCCTAACGTCCCGATCGTGCAGGTCACGGACAACGGCTTCCCGAGGCCGGAACAGACGCCGGCCACGGCCGGCACGTTCGTCGTGTGGGCGGGCTGGGACGGCCACGACGACGAGATCTTCCTGTTCGACGGCGAGACGACGCGGGCGCTGACCAGCAATGCGCGAGACGATCGCGCGCCGCACGTCGATCAGGACGGCGTGGTCGTGTGGCAGGGCTGGGACGGCCAGGACTTCGAAATCTTCCGATGGGACGGCGTCGCCGTTCAGCAGTTGACCGACAACGCCATCGACGATACGGCACCGCAGATCGCGAGCGGCCTGGTCACGTGGCAGGCGGGCGCCGGCACCAAAGACATCTACATGTGGCGCGCCGGCGTGACGCTGAAACTCAGCGACAACGTGTACGACGACGTCGCTCCGCGCACGGACGGGCAGCACGTCGTGTGGCAGGCCTACGACGGATCCGACTACGAGATCGTCCTGTGGAACGGCTCGACGGTCGTCCCGCTGACGAACAACAGCGAAGACGACGTGACGCCGGACATCTTCGGCGGCCAGGTGGTCTGGATCGGCTACGACGGCCACGATACCGAGGTGTTCTCGTGGACGGCCGGCGCCACGTCCCGCCTGACCGACGATGAGGTCGACGCGTTCGGCGTGCGCATCGACGGTTCGATGATCGTGTGGCAGCAGTCCGACGGTCAGGACTTCGAGATCTACGTCTGGCAGAACGGCGCCGCGACGCGTCTGACGACGAACGGCACCGACGACATCCTCCCCACCGTCCGGCAGGGACGGGTCGCTTGGAAGGGGCAGACGGCCGCCGGCTGGGAGATTTTCGTCTGGGACGGCCAGACCGTCACGCAGGTGACGCGCAACAACCTCGAAGAGCTCGACCCGATCGTCGGCGACAGCGGCCGCGTCTACTGGGCTGGGAGCAGCGACGGCCAGGACTTCGACATCTATCGCTTCGACGGCAACGAGACGACCGACCTCACGCAGACGGGGCTGCCGGAGCCGGACGAGCAGCCGTCCGTCGACGGCAACGCCATCACGTGGCACGGGCTGCGCGGCGCGAACCCGATCGTGTACCTGAACGACGGGTGCCAGACGATCGTGCTCAGCGACAATCCCTTCGAGAAGTTCTCACCGCGCGTGCAGGGCAATCACGTCGTGTGGCAGGCGCGCGACGCCATTCCGACGCGCGTCGACGTGCCCGGCGAAGGGGAAGGCGGACAGGGCTACATCCTCGTCGGCGGTGATTTCGAGATCTATCTCTACGACGGTGCGGCCGTTCGCCAGCTGACCGACAACGAGACGGATGACATCGAGCCGCGGATGGACGGCAACCGCGTCGTCTGGCGCGGCAAGGACGACACCGACTTCGAGATCTTCTATTACGACGGCACGTCGACACGGCAGCTGACGAACAATCCGTACGACGATGCGGGCGTGCGGATCAGCGGGCAGAACATCGTGTGGCAGGGCTGGGACGGCCAGGACTACGAGATCTACCTGTTCGACGGGCAGACCACGCGCGCGCTGACGAACAACGAGGTGAACGACTTCGCGCCGGAGATCGACGGCACGCGCATCGTGTGGTTCGGCGGGAACCCGTCCAACTTCGAAATCTTCTATTACGACGGCGCGACCACCGTGCAGCTCACGTCGAACGCCGGCCACGACGTGTATCCGCAGATCGCCGGCACGCGGATCGTGTGGCAGGGCTGGGACGGCCACGATTTCGAGATCTTCCGCTACGACGGCGGCGTGACGACGCAGATCACCGACAACGATCAGATCGATGAGCGGCCCCGCCTCGACGGCACGTACGTCGTCTGGCAGGGACGCGACGGCCATGACTTCGAGATCTTCTACGAGGACGGCGTGGCCGTGCACCGCCTGACCGACAACGACCGCGACGACCTGCTGCCGGAGATCTCGAGCGCCCTCGTCGCGTGGGAGGGATTCGACGGCCGGGACTTCGAAATCTATCGGGTGGCCCTGCCCGGCCACATCGCGCCGGCCTGTCCGCCGGCTGGAGGCCAGTGATGCCCGCGACGCTCGACATGACGCGCCGCCTGAAACAGTTCGCGTTCATCGGGGCGGGAAGCCTCGGCTGGACGGGGGGCCGCGCCCCCAGCGGTCCGCTGCACGCGCAGATCGGCGTCTGCGATCCGTGTAACCACCGCTGCGTGATGTGCTGGGACCAGCCGCCCACCGAGCGCGAGAGCGGTTCGACGGCGGACCGCTTCGGCCAGGGCATGCCCGGATTGATGACGTTCCAGCGTTTCCGCGAGGTGGTCGACGACCTGCACGCCATGGGCACGCGCCGGATCGACCTCGTCGGGCGCGGCGAGCCGCTGCTCAATTCGGCGATCGACGACATGGTCCGCTACGCGAAGGGGCTCGGCTTCATGGTGACGCTGTGTACGAACGCGTCCCGCCTGCTCGAGTCCCGCGCACGCCTCTTCGTCGACGCGGGGCTCGATCGCATGAACGTCTCGCTCAACGCGGGGCGTCCGGAGACGTACCCGTACATCCACGTCACCGAGACGCCGGACGATTACCGGCAGGTGAAGAGGAATCTCGCGGCGCTCGCGGCGCTCAAACGCGCGGCGGGCCGCGAGTCGCCCCACGTGAAGCTGTCGTTCGTGGTCAGCTCGATCAACTACCGCGAAATCGGCGACATGGTGGCCGTGGCCGCCGAAGTAGGGGCGAACGAAGCGTCGTTCGTGCACACGACCGTCCACGACGGCACGAAGGATCTGGTGCTGTCCCGCGCGGAATACGAGTCGCTGCTGACGAGTCTGCCGGCCGCATCGAAGGCTGCGGCCGATGCCGGCGTGCAGACGAATCTCGGCACGTTCGCTGCGACGATTCCGACGTACCTCGAAGACAGCGTAACCGGGCCGCCGGTCGTGCCGTGCTACGTCGGGTGGTACTTCACCGTCGTCCTGGGCAACGGTTCGGTGATGCCCTGCTGCCAGTGCGCCGGATCGATCGGCCGCGTAAGCGAGCAGACGCGATTCGTGGACGTCTGGCGCAGCGAGCGCTACGCCGCGTTCAGAAACGCCGCGCGCGCGCTGCCCGCTCCGAACGACATCCTCTCGAGCTGCGAGTGCGACCGCTGCATGCTGCGGCCGCGCAACATCAGCATCCACAACCTGCTGCACCCGTGGGCGCGGATCGACGGCGGCGATGAGGAGCAGTACTTCACCGTGGCGGATCTGATGCGGATGAAGAAGCGGGACCGGAGCGGGCCGCCCGCGCCCGCGGACGTCCGCGACGCGGAGGTGGTGCGATGAGGCGTGCGGCTGCCGACGTGCTCGAGCGTGTCGGGCTGTTCCGGCCGACATTCGAACTTCGCGGCCTTCTGCGAAGCGTGCATCCGGACGTGCTCTACCGCAACGCGCCGTTCTGGTGGCGCGGCGCGCCCGACGGCGCCCCGTTGCCGTCGCGCAAGGCGCGGATGCTCGTGTCCGGCTCCGCCGACATCGAGTGGTTCCTCGACGGCGGCCGGCTGGCCGCCGACACGATCCGGCGCGCGGTGGAGCGTCAGGGCGTCGACCTCTCGCGCCTCGGCCGCGTGCTCGATTTCGGCTGCGGATGCGGGCGCGTCCTGCGCCACTGGCACGACCTGACGGACGTCGAGCTGCACGGCGTCGACACGCAGCCGCTGCTCGTCGACGAAGCACGCCGAACCGTGCCGCGCGCGCGGATCGGCGTCAACCAGCTCGAGCCGCCGCTGCCGTACCAGAGCGGCACGTTCGACCTGGTGTATTCCCTTTCGGTGTTCACGCATCTGGACGAGCCGGTGCAGTTCCGCTGGCGGGACGAGATCCGCCGTGTGCTGAAGCCCGGAGGGCTGTGGCTCGTGACGACGCAGGGCACGGCCTACCTGCCCAAACTGAATCGCGCCGAGCGCGCGCGGTTCGAGGCGGGCGGCGTCGTCTGCCAGCGACAGGCCTTTCGTGGACTGAATCTGTGCCAGACGTTCCACCCCGAGTCGTACGTGCGAGGCACGCTCGCGCGCGGCTTGACGGTCGTCGATTTCGAACCCGAGGGGGCCAAGGGAAATCCGCGTCAGGACCTGTACGTCCTTCGCCGGACGCAGGCGGACGCATGACGCGCAACACTCACGGAGCGGGCGTTCCGGCCCGCCGTCACACGAGCCAATGGAGGCAGCGCAATGGCTAACATCATGTTCATCTCGCTGTACGACCGGAATGCGTACGGCCTCAGGGTCATGTCCGCGAATCTGCGCCAGCACGGGCACGACTGTCACATGGTGTTCCTGAAGCGCTACAACAACGTGCCGACGTACCGGCTCGATCTCGAGGTGGGCGAGTACCCGTGGATGGGCATCGCGAAGAACGGGCGCGTGTTCAAGTACGCGTCCAATTCCCACATCTCGCCGACGGAACTCGAGCTGCTCCGGCAGACGATCGAGAAGGTCAAGCCGCAGGTCATCGGTCTGACCGTGAATACACCGCTGCGATCGCAAGCCATCAAGGTCACGCGCTATCTGAAGGAGCACACGACCATCCCGATCATCTGGGGCGGGTACGACCCGACCGTCAACGCGTCCGACTGCCTGAAGCTGTGCGACTACGCCTGCGTCGGCGAAGGAGACCAGACGGTCCTCGAGATTGCAGCGCGGCTCGACGAAGGGCGGTCATTCGACGACGTGGGCAACCTGATCTTCATGCGCAAGGGCTTCCCCGTCACGAACCCGCGGTACCCGGTCGAACAGAACCTCGATCTGTACCCCTGGCGCGACGACGACCCCGCGTACAAGTACTTCATCGAGGACGACAAGATTCTCGAGAACTACGACAAGGTGAACGACCGCGCGCGCGGCATCTACCAGACGATGAGCGCGAGAGGCTGCCCGTACAAGTGCACCTACTGCTGCGAGGCGACCTTCAAGGACATCTACAGCGGCGAGAAGTTCCTACGCCGCCGCTCGGCCGAGAACATCGTCGCCGAGCTGGCCGCCGCCAAGGAGCGCTACGGGCTGACCAAGATCCACTTCGACGACGAGATCTTCGCGATGAACCTGAAGTGGCTCGACGTCTTCGTGCCGTTGTACAAGCGGGACGTCAACCTGCCGTTCACCGCGTACATCTATCCGACGCGCAACATCGAGAAGATCCTCGGCCTGCTGAAGGAGGCCGGGCTCGTGTACTGCTGCCTGGCGCTCGAGTCCGGCAGCGAGCGGATCAACAAGAAGGTCTTCGATCGCGTCTACGACAAGGAGCTGTTCCTTCACACGGCCGCCGTGTGCAAGCAGCTCGGGATCGCCTTCTACACCGACGTCATCACGTACAATCCGTACGAGGAAGAGGAAGACCTGCGGCGGACGCTCGACGTGCTGACGGAGATCGGCGGCGGATTCGAGATGTGCATCAACAAGCTGTTCGTGCTGCCCGGCACGAAGATGGCGCAGCAGATGGCGGCTGAAGGCAAGCCGATCGAAAACGGATCGCGCGACAAGCTGTTCAACTACTACTGCCGCCTGTACTGGATCACGTCGTTCACGCGGCACTCGAAGAAGCTGATCGGGTTCGTGGAGCGGATGCCGATCTTCCGGCGCCGTCCGGAGCTGCTCAATCCCGCCGTTCTCGAATTCGTGCTGCATCCGGTGCGCTGGAGCATCGCGCAGGGGCGGCGCCGGCTTCCCGCCACGGTCGTCGAGGCGATCCAGGACTGGCGGCAGGCGCGCTACCGCCGCCGTCCGGACACCGCGAGCGATCAGGTGCTGGTCTGCCGATGATCGCGCGCGCGATACCCGTGTTGTGCGTCGGCCTCGCCGTCGCGCTGCAGAGCGCCACGTGCGGACAGGCGGCCGGCGGCCCACCCGAGCCGGTCCGTCCCCCGCGCCCGTCGTCGTGGACGCTCTCCCCGTCGAACCCGCTGATCGCGATCAGCCGGACGCCTGACGGATTGTCGGGCGGCGGCAAGGGTCCGCAGATCTGGAACGACCCGTCCGTCCTGCAGGAGGACGGCGGGTACTCGATGTGGGCGAGCATGGGGCACGGCGGCCCGAAGGGGGTCGCGATCTACAAGCTGCGGTCCCGCGACGGGCTGACGTGGACCGTCGACAACGGCGGCAAAGCGGTGCTCGAACCCGGCGATCGGGGGAAGGACTTCGACTGGTTCGGCGTCGAGACGCCGTCCGTCATCAAAGTCGGCGATCGCTATCACATGTACTATTCCGTCTACCCCGACGGAAAGATCCCGCTCGTGACGATGGGGCATGCCGTGTCGCGTGACGGCGTGCACTGGGACAAACAAGGCGAACTGCGATCCGTGACGGAGCCGGTGGGACGGCACGAGGGGAATCCGTGGGGCCGCCTGGCGCGCGCCGAACCGGCCGTCCTCTATCGCGACGGCACGTTCTATCTCTATTTCACCGACGTGCGCTGCCGCACGGCCGACTGCAAAGGCGACGTGCCCGTCATTCGCGGGATCAGCCTCGCCACGTCGCGCGACGGACAGACGTTCCAGCAGCGCGGTACGGAGCCGGTGCTCATGCCGGGCGCGCCGTACACGGCAGACGAGCGATGGGAAGGCTACTCCACGCCCGCCGTGGTGATGCACGACGGCGTGACGCACCTGTTCTGCGATGTGTTCCGCAAGGCAGGCAAGGACTCCGTCCAGGAGGCGATCGCGCATTTCCAGAGCCGCGACGGCGTCTCGTTCGAGCTGGTCGAACCGGACATCGTCACCGCGGGCGCGGACTGGGCCGCCGTCTCTGTCCGAAGTCCCTCGGTGCTGATCGACGGCGGGACGTGGAAGATGTGGTTTGCGGGAGACAACTACGACCCCAATCGCGGCAAGCCGCGCGGCAGGATCGAAGCGGGCATCGGTCTGGCGACAAAAAACCTTCGCTGAGCAGACGAATATGTCGCACAGCGGACCGCTTCACGGAATTGCTCAGCAATTGACGACGCACCCGACGGCACCGGCCTTGCTGTTGAGGTGGGAACCGTACCCGTGTACCGCCGACGGAGACCCTGAGTGAAACTTCGAACGTTCTGCACCACGACCATCGCCGCCCTCGCCCTGCTCATCGTTCCAGCCGCCGCCCAGGCCGATCCGATCTTCTCGCTGATCTTCCCGGCAGGAGACTACAAGGCTCTGAGCTTCGACCTCACGGACAACTCGATCTCGTCCGCGGACGTGGACCTGAGCGCCTTCATCAACGATCCGGTGTACAGCTTCTCGGCACCGATCGCGACGTATCAGCTGCCGGGCCTTCCGCCGCCGGGAGACGTGCCGCTGCTGTCGCTGTTCGACATGCCCGAGATCCTGCCGACGTCGTTCTATTACGATCCTGCGACGCTGACCATCTACGGCGAGTATGGGCCGGGCGCGTTTTCCATCGGCGTGGTCACGGGCGACCCCACCGCGCCGATCTTTCCGTGGCTGAACGCCGCGTTCGACTCCGCGACCTTCACGGCAAATGTGGCGACCGGCACGGGCGTGTTCTTCGGCGACGCCGTCCTGAGCGGCTTCTCGTTCGACGCCTCCGGCCTCGAGAACCCGGGGTCGTTCGTCTTCGCGCTGGGCTCGCAGGATCTCGCCGGCCTCCAGCTGCAGTATCAGATCACGCCGGGCGCAATCACGGGCAGCACGCCCGTCCCCGAACCGGGCACCGTCGTTCTGTTGCTGATGGGACTCGGCATGGCCGCGGCGTGGACGCGTCAGCCGCGGTTCTCGTTCGCGCGCCGGTCGTAGGCCAGGCCCTTCAGGCCCGGCGGGGCGAGATTGACGCCCGCTCGCGTCCGCACAACTCGACGACGAGCCGCTCGAGCAGCACGCGCGGATCGCCGCCTGACGTCTTCAAATCGAGGTCCGTCCTGAACAGCGCGTCGATCGCCGCGGCGACGCGCTCGGGGCGCCGTTCGGGCAGGCGCTCGCGCACGAACCACGCGAGCTGTCCCAGAATCATGTAGGGCACGCCTCCCGCGTCCAGCGCGAGCGCGAGCTGTCGCAGCGCCCCCGCCGCGTCTCCCTGCTGAATCGCGTTCGTGATCGCCCAGTTGTCGGTCGACGTTTCCGCGCTGACGATCGCCTGCGCGTCCGCCAGCGTAATCGTCGGACGCCCCGTCGCATACAGCAGGAGGCGCTCCAGATCTCCGCGCAGACGCGCGACATCCGCGCCGGCGCGCGCCGCGAGCAGCTTCGCGGCGGCCGGCTCGATCCGCTGCCCGGCCTGCGCGACCGCCTCCCGCACCATGTGCTCCGCCGTGCGGGCGGCCTGCGCGAGGTCCACTTTGTCGCCGCGGCCCTCCTTCAGGCCCCAGCACTCGACGATAGTCGCGTGCTTCTGCAGCGCCGACTTCCAGATGCGGCGCGTGCGGTCGACGTCGGACGCGAGGATCGCGAGCACCGTCCCCGGCTCGGGCCGCCGGATGTACTCGGCCAGCTCGTCGAGGTCGCTCGGCGCCTCCGTCCCCTCCTCCGCCTCGTCCGACTCCACGACGCGGCCGCGCCGCTTTGGCTTCAGCAGGCGCTCGCCGCGGAGCACGACGACGATGCGCCGGTCGCCCATCATCGGGAGTTGCCGCGCCGCTTCGACAATCGTGGCCGGCCCGGTCCCCTTCTCCCCCGCATAGAGCCGCTCGACGTTGAACGCGCGCAACTCGTCCTCGACCAGCGACGTGAGGTCGGCCGCGACCGCGGCCATCTCCGCTTCGTCGTCGCCGACCACGAGATAAACGGGATCAGGCGTGCGCTTCGCGACCGCCGCACGCACCTGGGCGGGAGTGGTGTTGGGCATTTACGAGATGCGGGCGGCGGCCCGCGGGGATCTCACGCCAAGAGATCGCACGCCAAGGAGCCAAGGAGCCAAGGAACCGCGACGCGCCGCGGTGTCGGCGACCGTCGGCCTTCGGCCGGCGTCGCCTGTCTCCGTGAATGC
>DASSOM010000136.1:0-3917 GCA_035700625.1 Vicinamibacterales bacterium | reverse complement strand
GACTGCGCCGACGTGACGAGCCCCGTCCCGACCGGGCCCTGGCGCGCGGTCGAGTATCCGTCGACGGTGTTCGGCCGGGAGTCGTTCCTCGACGAGCTGGCGCATGCCGCCGGCGCCGATCCGATCGCGTTCCGCCTCGCGCTGCTGCCGCCGGGTGTCGGAGAAGTCGGTCCGTACCGGATCGATCGCACGCGCCTGGCGCGCGTGCTGGAAGCGGTTCGCGATCGCGCGCGCTGGACCGAGCCACTGCCGTCTTCCGACGGCCGCCGCCGCGGCCGCGGCGTAGCCGTCAACACGTACCACACGGGCAGCTATCTCGCGATGGTTGCCGAAGTGTCGACGGCGTCAGATGGATCCGATCTCCGCGTCGAACGGATCACGACCGCGGTCGACTGCGGGATTGCGCTCAACCCGCTCGGCGTCGAGGGACAGACCGAGAGCGGCATCGCCTGGGGTCTGTCCGCCGCGCTGTATGGCCGGATGGATTTCCGTCAGGGCGCTCCCGTGCAGAGCACGTTCGGCGACTTTCACGTCCTCCGCATCGACCAGATGCCCGCGCTCGACACCGTCATCCTCGACAGCGGCGCCGCCCCGGGCGGCTACGGCGAGCACCCGGTCCCGCTCGTCGCCCCCGCCGTCGCCAACGCGCTGTTCGCGGCGACGGGCCGCCGCGTGCGCGAGCTACCGCTGACCGCGTGACGGATGCTCTCTGCTTGCCTCACGCCCCGCCCGCAAGGTAACGTCCCCTCCGTCCCTGGAGGGTGTGATGCGGAAGCTGCTGTGGATCGGGTCCTGCCTGCTGACACTCGTGCCGTTCGTCGCCATGCCGTCGGCCGCACCGGAGGCGACGCGCCTGCTGCGGACGCCGACGGTCAGCGCGACGTCCATCGCGTTCGCGTACGCGAACAACATCTGGGTCGTGCCGCGTGAAGGGGGAATCGCGCGCCGGCTGACGAGTTTTCAGGGGCTGACCTCGAACCCGCAGTTCTCCCCCGACGGGACGCAGATCGCCTTCAGCGGCGAATACGCTGGCAACCTCGACGTCTACGTCGTCCCGGCCGAAGGGGGAGAGCCGCGTCGCCTGACGTGGCATCCGGGCGCGGACATCGTCCAGGGCTGGACGCCGGATGGATCGGCGGTGATGTTCGCGTCCGGGCGCGCGACGTGGGCGCCGAGCGGCGCGCCGCGCTTCTGGACGGTGCCGGCGGCAGGCGGCATCGAGCAGCCGATGCCGCTCCCGCGCGCGTATCAGGGCAAGATCTCGCCCGACGGCGGCCGCATCGCCTACCGCATGAACAATTCGTGGGACGAAGAACGGCGGAACTACCGCGGAGGCCAGAACCGGCCGATCTGGATCGTCGATACGAAGACGTGGGATCTCGTCTCGCCGCCGTGGACGGATTCGAAGGATGTCGATCCGGTCTGGGTGGGATCGTCCGTGTACTTCCTGTCGGACCGCGACGGGGTGATGAACGTCTGGTCGTACGAGCCGCAGACGAAGCAGCTCGCGCAGCAGACGCATTTCGCCGATTTCGACGTCAAAGCGATCGACGCGGGCGCCGGTGCGGTGGTGTTCGAGCAGGGGGGCTCGATCCACGAGCTCGATCCGAAGACCGGTCGCGAGCACGTCGTGCCGATCACCGCGGCCGGCGACTTCCCCTGGATGCTGCCGCGATGGGAAGACGTGACGTCGCGGATGACGAACATCCGGCTGTCGCCGACGGGCAAGCGGGTGCTGGCCGAAGCGCGCGGCGAGATCTTCACGATCCCCGCCGACAAGGGAGACGTCCGCAACCTGACGAACGCGAGCGGGTCGGCCGAGCGCGACCCGGCGTGGTCCCCGGACGGACAGTTCGTGTCGTACTTCAGCGACGCGTCCGGGGAATATCAGCTCGTCATCGAATCCCAGAACGGCCTCACGCCGCCGAAGACGATCAAGCTGGAACACCCGACGCACTACTACACGCCGTCGTGGTCTCCCGACTCGAAGAAGATCGTCTTCAGCGACACGAACCTGAAGGTGTGGGTCGTGGACGTCGCGACCGGCGCGGCGAAGACCGTCGGCAGCGATCAGTGGATGGTGCCGCAGCGCACGTTGAATCCGGTCTGGAGCCCGGACTCGAAGTGGATTGCGTACTCGAGCCGGCTGAAGTCGCTCTATCACGCGATCTTCGTGAGCAACGCGGAGACCGGCGAAACGCGTCAGGTCACCGACGCCCTGGCCGACGCGGTCTGGCCCGCGTGGGACGCGAGCGGCAAGTATCTCTGGTTCTTCGCGTCAACTGATTTCGGACTGCGCTCGCAGTGGCTCGACATGACGTCGTACGACCACAACGAGACTTTCGGTCTCTACCTGACCGTTCTGAATCGCACCGATCCAAGCCCGCTGCTGCCGGAGAGCGACGAAGACGAAGGCGTGACGTTCGCACCCGGCCGCGACGAGCGTGGGCGGGGGGGACGCGCGGCCGAGCAGCCGGCGGCTGCAGAGGAGCAGCAGGCCGAACGGCCGCAGCCGGCGGCGCCGCGGCGTCCCGTGGATGTCCGGATCGACTTCGACGGCATCCAGCAGCGCATCATCGCGGTCGAGGGCATTCCGGAGCGGCAGTACTCGAACCTGCTGGCCGGCAGCGCCGGCACCGTGTTCTACCTCGAAGCGCCTGAGGGGGGCGGCGGCCGCGGCGGCGCGGCGCGCGGCAGCGTCCTGCACCGCTATCGGCTGACGGATCGTCGCGCGTCGGTGTTCATGAACGGCGTCGCGGAGTTCGACGTCAGTGCCGACGGCCGCAAGCTGCTGTATCGCACGCCGGCGCCGGGCGGCGGCCGCGGCGGGCGCGGGGCGGCGCGCGAAGACGACGAGTCGCCGAGACTGTTTCTGGTGGATGCCGATCGCACGCCGCCGAAGAGCGGGGACGGCCGCATCGACGCCACGCTGCGGATGTACCTCGATCCCCGAGCGGAGTTCGAGCAGATCTTCAACGAGGGCTGGCGCAACCAGCGCGATTATCTCTACGTGCCGAACATGCACGGCACGGATTGGCAGCACGACAAGGCGATGTACGGCGCGCTGCTGCCGTACGTGCGGCATCGCGCCGATCTGAACTACCTGCTCGACAACATGGGGGCGGAGATCGCCATCGGCCACTCGTACGTGCGCGGCGGCGACATGCCGGACGTACCGCCTGTCCTCGGCGGCCTGCTCGGCGCCGACTTCACGATCGAGCAGGGACGCTACCGCATCGCGCGCATCTACGACGCGGAGAGCTGGAATCCGGATCTGCGCGCGCCGCTCGCCGCGCCCGGCGTGGCAGTGTCGACCGGGGACTATATCGTCGCGATCAACGGCGTCGAATTGCGGGCGCCGGACAACATCTATCGCCTGCTCGACGGAACGGCCAACCAGCAGACGGTGCTCTCGGTGAACGATCGTCCGTCGATGGACGGCGCACGCCAGGTCACCGTCGTCCCGATCGCGAACGAGCAGGGTCTGCGGACGCGCGCGTGGGTCGAGTCGAACCGCCGGCTCGTCGAGAAGCTGTCCGACGGCCGCCTCGCGTACGTGTATCTACCGAACACTGGTCAGCCCGGTTACACCAGTTTCAACCGCTACTACTTCGCGCAGCAGGACAAGCAGGGAGCGATTATCGACGAGCGGTTCAACGGCGGCGGCTCGGCGGCCGACTACATCGTCGACGTGCTGGGACGCGACTTCGACGGCTACTTCAACAACGTGGCCGGGGACCGTTATCCGTTCACGAGCCCGTCAGCCGGCATCTGGGGCCCGAAGGTGATGATCGTCAACGAGATGGCCGGCTCTGGCGGCGACCTGATGCCTTACATGTTCAAGCGCCGCAAGCTGGGGCTGCTCGTCGGCAAGCGGACGTGGGGCGGCCTCGTGCACACCGCCGACACGCCGCCGT
>DASSOM010000135.1:0-12788 GCA_035700625.1 Vicinamibacterales bacterium | reverse complement strand
GTACTGCGGCGCAAACAGCGACAGCGAAATCTGCGGATTGTTTCCGATCACCATCGTCACGGCCATGGTTTCCCCGAGAGCCCGGCCGAAGCCGAGCATCACCGACCCGATGATGCCGGTGCGCGCGAAGAAGAGCGCCATGCGGATCGCCTCCCAGCGCGTCGCGCCCAGGGCGTAGGCGCCTTCACGCTGCGCCTGCGGCACCGCCTTGAGGACCTCGCGCGCGACCGACGAGGTGTACGGGATCACCATGATCGCCAGGATGATGGCAGCCGCCAGCATGCCCACACCGAGCGGCGGGCCGCTGAACAGCGGGATGGTGTTCATCCAGTCCGGCGTCCCCAGCTCGAGCCGCCGCACCCAGGGCACCAGCACGAAGATGCCCCAGAGGCCGTACACGATCGACGGAATCGCGGCGAGCAGCTCCGTGAGGAAGATGAGCGGACGCCGCAGCCGGGCCGGGGCGAGCTCCGACGTGAAGATCGCGATGCCGAGCGCGATCGGCGTCGCCATGATCAGGGCCAGCACGGCGGAATACACCGTGCCCCAGATGAACGGCCGCGCGCCAAACTCTCCCGCAACCGGATCCCAGACGTCGGTGAGCCAGAAGCTCCAGCCGAACGCGTCGATCGAAAGCTTCGACTGCCGGTACATCTCCGCGCCGATCGCGGCGACCGTCAGGACGAGCAGCAGGGCGAACGCGCCCGTGCCCAGCCGGAACCACGGATCGTCGAATCGTCGCATGGTCGGATGACGGCAGGTCTCAAGACCTGCGCTACCTAATCTGGCCGAGGACCTTCAGTTCCAGGTCCGCGACGTTCTTCGGCAGCGGCGCATAGCCCAGCGCCGTGGCGTATTGCTGCCCCTCGGTGAGCGCCCACTTCAGGAACTCGATCATGACCTTCGACTTCTGCGCGTCCTGCGGGTGTTGATAGAGCAGCAGCCACGTGAACGACGCGATCGGATAGGCGTCGTCGCCAGGCGCATTGGTGATGGACACGCGGAAGTCCGCCGGCATCTGCGGCGCGGCGGCCGCCGCCGCGGCGGTGACGGTTTCGGTCGAGGCGCGCACGAACTTGCCCGCCATATTCTTCACGCTGCCGTAGGCGGTCCGGCTCTGCCGCGCATAAATGAGCTCGACGTAGCCGATCGCGCCGGGCGTCTGCGTCACGAGACCCGCCACGCCCTCGTTGCCCTTTCCCCCCACCCCCGTCGGCCACTTCACCGACGTGGCCACGCCGACCGTCTTCCTGAATTCGGGCGAGACCTTCGACAGATAGTCCACGAAGATGTACGTCGTGCCCGATCCGTCCGAGCGGTGGACGACCGTGATGTCGGTATCCGGCAGGGGCACGCCGGGATTGAGGTCGACGATCGCCTTGTCGTTCCACTTCGTGACCTTACCCAGGTAGATGTCGGCGAGCAGCGGTCCGGTGAATTTCAGCTCGCCGGACACGTTCGGCACGTTGTAGACCGGCACGACGCCGCCGAGCACGGTCGGGAAGTGGAGAATCTTCCCGGGCGCGGCCGCGAGCTGCTCCGGCGTCATCGGTCCGTCCGTGGCGCCGAAAAAGACCGTGCGGTTCGTGATCTGGCGGATCCCACCGCCGGATCCGATGGACTGATAGTTGATCTGCACGTCCGGGCGCAGCTTGTTGTACTCACTGAACCACTTCGAGTAGATCGGATACGGGAACGTCGCGCCGGCGCCGTTGATCTGCACCGCCTGCGCGGCCACCCCCACGCCCGCGACTGCCGTCATTGTCATCACACCCAAGAACCGTTTCATATCTGCCACTCCTCTCAGCCTCGCTTCGCTCCTCGCCCCTCGAACCTCGAACCTCGCCGCTCAAAAATTCACCAGCCCATGGACGGCGATCCTGCGCTGCGTCGGCTGCGACGGCGTGACGTCGCTGAACGTCGTGTGGTCCACGTCGAAGAGCAGTGCCGTCGACACGCTGCCCTGATGGGGGAACCAGTACGCGACGCCTGCAATCGTCCGCTTCCGCGTGCCGCTCGCGTCCGTGTTCGGCTCGAGGTAGTCGTAGCGGAGCAGCCCCTCCCAGCCGATTGGCGACTTCGGCGTCGCCCAGACCGAGAAGCCGCGGGCGTCAACCTCGATGTTCGCCCCCGAGATCTGATCCTTCGCATCGAGGTAGTCGAAGCCGGCGTTGACGTACTTGTGCTCGAAGGTCGTGTTCAGAATCGCGCGCCGCTTGTCGGCGTTCTGCACGTACGCATCGCCGTCGTAGAAGGCGGCGACGCGCCAGCCCTTCAGGATCGGGTGGCGCGTGAACGGGCGGAAGGCGCCGCGGATCTGCACGGCCTTCGTGTCGTTCGCTTCGGGCTTCGAGTAGCCCTCGCCGTTGTAGAAGCCGACGTGAAGATCGCCGTAGTTCCGGGCCAGGTTGTAATGGAACGACACGCCCGCGTCCGACGAGGTCAGGAAGCCTTCGCGGTCGGGGAAGATGGGCCCCTGGAAGCGGTAGCGGTAGATCCCTTCCTCGTAGTCGATCCAGGGCGTCTGCTGCAGGCCGAAGCGCAGCCAGGATCCCTTCGTCATCCAGTCGTCCAGGTTGAACTGCGCGAAGGCGTACTTGAGGCGGAAGCTGTAGCTGCCGTTGAGCGACGAGCCGGCGCCGCTCTCGCGGGTGATGTCGGGCGTGATGCGGAAGGCGATCAGGTGAGAGATGTTGCCGGTCACGTTCACGTACGCCCGGCCCACGTTGAACGCGCTCGCATGGATCTCGTTGCCGTCGGCATCCGTGGTCTCGGGGCGCTGCTGGAACGTGTAGTCCATGAAAATGGTCACGCCGGCCTTGATCGAGGGGGTCTCGTCGGGCGGTGTATAGGCGGCCGCCGGGGTCACCTGCGATCGGGCGGTTCCCGCCCTCACCGCCAGGATCAGCGCCGCTGCGCCGCAGACGTGCGCGGCCCGAGTTCGTTGCATCACGCGAAACCTCCGTCTGTGTGTGTGTCACTCATCAGGCGTCGGGCACAGGGTACGTGCCGCGGATTACGCGGCGATGACGGGCGTGTTACAAAGCTGTAAAACCTGATGGCGGTCGATCTGTTAAGATGACGCGCGTCGAAAGGCACTCCTGTGGCATTCAGGCTGATCCCCAAGGAAGAGAAGTTTTACGACGATTTTTCGGCGCTGGCCGAGGAGATTCGCCACGGGGCGGGCCTGCTCGTCGCGATGCTCGCGCCCGAGCGGCCGATCTGGGACAAGGCGGACGAGATCAAGGAAGTCGAGCACAAGTGCGACTTCCTGACGCACGAGGTGATCCAGCGCCTGCACCGGACGTTCGTGACGCCGCTCGACCGCGAGGACATCCACACGCTCGCGCGGACGCTCGACGACGTGATGGACGCCATCGACGCGAGCGCGACGATCGTGCGGCTGTATCACATCGACTACGTCCGGCCCGGTGCGCGCGAACTCGCACGGATCATCAACGACTCGAGCGAGCAGGTCGTCCGCGCCATGAAGGCGCTCGAGCGCCGCAACGGCGTCGCCGAGTGCGCCGTGGAAATCAACCGCCTCGAGAACGAGGCCGATCGCCTCCACCAGCAGGCCGTGCAGGAACTCTTCAGCGAAGAGCGCGATCCCGTCGCCATCATCAAGTGGAAGGAGATTCTCGACTTCCTCGAAGATGCGACCGATCGCTGCGAGGACGTGGCGAACGTCCTCGAAGGCGTCGTCGTGAAGCACGCCTGAGCCGCGGATGGACGCGAATCTGCTCGCGGTCGGCGGCCTCGTCCTTGTCGCGCTCGTCTTCGACTACATCAACGGCTTTCACGACGCCGCGAATTCGATCGCGACCGTCGTTTCCACCCGCGTGCTGTCGCCCGGCAAGGCGGTCATCTGGGCGGCGTTCTTCAACTTTGCCGCCGCGTTTCTGTTCGGCACCGCCGTCGCCAAGACCGTCGGCGCCGGCATGGTCGACCTCTCTGTCGTCACCTTCTCGGTGATCTACGCCGGGTTGCTCGGCGCCATCGTCTGGGATCTGTTCACGTGGTACTCGGGATTGCCGACCAGTTCATCGCACGCGCTGTTCGGCGGCTATGCCGGCGCAGCCGTCGCGAAGGCCGGGTGGGGATCCATCATTCCCGCGGGCTGGACGAAGACGCTCGTCTTCATCGTCGTGTCGCCCCTCGTCGGGCTGATCGTCGGGCTGATGGTGATGACGGGCATCTACTGGGTGTTCCGGCGCACGTCCCCGTCGCGCGTCGAGCACTGGTTCCGCCGTCTGCAGCTCGTGTCCGCCGCCGGGTTCAGCCTGATGCACGGCGCGAACGATGCGCAGAAGACGATGGGCATCATCGCCGGGGCGCTCGTGACGGGCGGCTATCTTCAGCTCGTCGACGGCCAGCTGCCGATTCCGATGGTGGTGGAGTTGGCCGCGTACACCGCGATCGCGCTCGGCACGCTGACCGGCGGCTGGCGCATCATCCACACGATGGGCAGCAAGATCACGAAGCTGCAGCCGATGGGCGGGTTTGCCGCCGAAAGCGGCGCCGCCGTGTCGATTTTCATTGCCACGCACTTTGGCGTCGGCGTCAGCTCGACGCACACGATCACCGGCGCGATCGTTGGCGTCGGCGCCACGCGCCGGCTCTCGGCCGTCCGATGGGGCGTGGCGGGACAGATCGTCTGGGCCTGGGTGCTCACCATCCCGGCGGCGGCGGTGCTGTCGGCCATCATCTATTGGGGGATTTCTCTCACGGGCATTCGATAGATCAGGTCAGGGGCAGCTCGATGTCGAATGCCGCGCCCCGCTCGGGACGGTTCCTGGCGGCGACGCGTCCGCCGTGGAGCTCGACGAGGTGCTTGACGATGGCCAGCCCGAGTCCGGTGCCTCCTGGATCGCGCGCCGCGCGCGACCGCGCTTTGTCCACCCGATAGAACCGCTCGAACACGCGCGTCAGATCGGCCTCGGGAATGCCAGGCCCTTCATCCGCGACCGACAAGACGAGGCGATCGCCGCGCCGATACGCCCCGAGCACGATGCGGCTGCCATCGGGCGCGTAGCGGCTCGCGTTGTCGACGAGGTTCCGCAGCGCATCGTGCAGCCTGGCCTCGTCGCCGAACACGGTCGCCGCGTCCGGATCGATCCGGCGCTCGACGACCTGCGCGTGCGTCGTGAGTGCGTCGGCCAGCTCCGTCTCGACGCCCGCGAACAACGCGTCGACGTCCACCTCGCCGCGCTCGAACGCCTCCTGTCCCGCATCGAGCCGCGCGAGGCGCAGGAGATCCTGGACGAGGCGCTCCATCCGATTCGTGTGGCGCGCGATCACGTCCAGAAACTGTCGTGACGTGTCCGTCACGCCGTGCTCATCGAGCAGCGCCTCGACGTACCCGCGAACGGCGGTCAGCGGGGTGCGCAGCTCGTGCGACACATTGGCGACGAAATCGCGGCGCACCTGATCGGCCCGGCGGAGGTCGGTGATGTCGTGCAGCACGACGACCACGCCCGGGGCTGCGGGCGGGGGAACCGGTGCCGTGCGAGCAACCAGCGTCGTGCCCGCCTCACCGACGCCCGACAGCTCCAGCGCGGGCGGCCGGTCTCCGGACAGCGTCTGCGCGATCTGCGCGGCGACCGCGGGATGCCGGATCGCCTCGAGGTAATGGCGCCCACCGGTGTCAGGCATCCGGAGCATCCGTCGCGCCGCGTCATTGGCGAGCTGAACGCGTCCGTCGCGATCGACAACGAGAACACCTTCGACCATGCCGGCGAGAATGGCTTCCGTCCGCGCGCGGTCGGCGTCGATCTCCGCGGCACGGCGGGCGATCTGCTGGACCGAGTCGTCGAGCACGCGTGCGACCGTCCCGATCTCGTCCGTGCCGTAGTCGCGGGCCGGCGGTGTGAGATCCCCCGCAGCATAGCGCCGCGCTACCGCGGCGATCGCATGAACGCGCCGCGCGAGCAGGATCGAGACGATCCAGCCGATCAGCAGGGCCGCCGCGATGCCCGCCGCGAACCCCGCGCCCGCGGCACGGCGGACCTGCGCGAGCTGCGCGTCGATCCCTGTCAGCGGCAGCGCCAGTCGGACGAAGGCCAGCGGCGGCGACTCCGGGCTGCGCACCGGCACGGCGACATACATGAAATCGCGATCGACCGTCGCACTGTGGCGCCGGACGGACCCGAGGCCGGCGCGGCGTGCCTCCAGGATCTCGGGGCGCGATCCATGATTTTCGACCGTGGCGATCTGGGCGGCGTCGAGCGCGGAGTCGCCGACGACGCGGCCGTCGGCGGCGATGAACGTCACGCGGGCGCTGAGCGCGGCGCCGATGGCGTCGGCTTCCGCGTCCAGCTCGGCCGCCGTCGCTGCCCGCCGGTGCGAGAGCGTCTCGGCGGCGAGCCGCGCCTCCGACAGGAGCTCGCCACCGATCCGCTCTTCCAGACTGCGGCGTACGGACCAGGAAACGAGCGCCGTCGCGACCGCGAGCGCAATCGCGGAGGCGGCCAGCGCCGTGAGGAAGATGCGCGTGCGGAACGTCACGTCAGGAGCGCTCTTCCAGACGGTACCCGAACTGCTTCACGGTCACGATCGCGTCCGTCAGGAACGGCAGCTTTTCACGCAGCCGTCGAATGTGCACGTCGACGGTGCGCGTGCCGCCCGTGTACTGATAGCCCCACACGTTCGAGAGCAGCACGTCGCGCGACAGCACGCGCCCGCGGTGCTGCACCAGGTACCGGAGCAGGAGAAATTCCTTGGCCGTCAGCGCGACGTCCTGGTCTTCCATCCGGACGGTGTGCCGATCGAGGTCGATCGTCAGCGGCCCGTAGAGGAGCACGCCTGCCGCGGAGCGGCCCGCGCGCCGCAGCAGCGCGCCGACGCGCGCGGTCAGCTCCTTCGGGCTGAACGGCTTCGTCACGTAATCGTCGGCGCCCAGCTCCAGTCCGGCGACGCGATCCGCTTCGTCCCCGCGCGCGGTGAGCATGAGGATGGGGATCGTGGCCGTTGTGGGATCGCGGCGCAGCGCCTGGCAGACGAGTAAGCCGTCCATGCCCGGCAGCATCAGATCGAGCACGATCGCGTCGGGAGGGCGTCCGCGAACGTGCGGCAGCACGGCGCTGCCGGATGCGAGCGTCTCCACGACGTATCCGGCGTTGCGCAGGTAATGAGCAATCAGCTCGGCGATGTCGCGATCGTCCTCGACCACGAGGATGCGGGCGCTCATGAGGTGGTGTCCTCCGCGGCTGTGCCGGATCGAGGACAGTCCGATTGTCGCACGTCCACAAACCGTCGAAATTTGGCCGAAATCAGCGATTTTCGGCTGGCACCCCGGTTGATATTCCACCCGCTGAGCGCCGACGCGCTCGAGGAGGATTCCATGAGGGCCATCAACTCGTCACGACTGAAGCTGGGCGCCGTCGCGGTCGCCGGCGCGTCGCTGTTCGCCGCCGCGTGCGGCTCGAGCGACTTCGAGACCGCGCGGGCACAGACGCTCGCCGCCGGCGCGGCGCCGGTCGTGATCAGCTGCCAGCCGAACGAGCGCGCGGTCGTCCGTCCGGCGCAGATGAACGGCGCGGTCGTGTCGCAGGTCGAGTGCGCGCCCGCGACGCCGGCCGTCCCGGCCGCGAGCGTGACGCCGCAGCCGGTGGCCTATCAGACGTACGCGCCGGCGGCGCAGTCCGTCGCGCTGCCCTCGGCTGCTGACGACACGCGCATCGTCCAGACGGCATATCCCGTTCGCACGGTGGAGCAGCCGCGGCAGATCGAGACACGGCGGCCCGTGAGCGAGCGGCAGGGGCGGACGTGGAAGAAGAGCGCGGTGATCATCGGATCGTCCGCCGGCATCGGCGCCGGCGTGGGCGCCGCGATGGGAGGCAAGAAGGGGGCGCTCATCGGGGCGGCGATCGGCGGCGGCGGCGCCGCCATCTGGGACCAGGTGACGCGCAAGAAGTAATTGCCGATTGGCGGTTGGCGGCGCCGGGGATTTCTCTCCGGCGCCGTTTTGGTGTACGAAGGAGTCATGATTCGACCGCTTGGCCTCGTCCTGGTCCTTGCGCTCACGCCTCTCGCCGCACAAGAGCCGGCGCCGCTCACGCCTGGCGATCATCCGCAGGTTACCGAGACGCGCCATCTCACGATCACGACATCGACCAGCCGCGGCGCCGACGGCGCCGTGCGGCTGTGGGTCGACGTGGCCCCGAAGCCATCCATGCACGTCTACGCGCCGGGACAGGAAGGCTACATTCCGATCAGCGTCACACTGGCCTCCGATCCCGCCGTCACGGCGGGGGAGGCGGTCTTTCCGAAAGCAAGCCGCGTGTACATGAAGGCGCTCGACGAGACGCAACTCGTCTTCGATCGGCCGTTCCGAATCGTGCAGCCGGTGACGCTCACGTCCAACAAAGACAGGAAACAGATCGGCGGCACCGTGCGCTATCAGGCGTGCGACGACGTGATGTGCTATATCCCCGCGACGGTGAAGGTGTCCTGGACTGTCGAGTGACAGGGTACAATCCACCTGTGTTGCTGCTGTCCACGGCGCTCGGGCTCGGGTTCCTTCACGGGCTCGGGGCGGATCATCTGATGGCGATTGCCGCGTTGTCGGTCGACGGCCGGCTGGCGACGGCCGCGGCGCGGCGGACGCGCGCGCTCGGCGTCGCGATGCGGTTTGCGATCGGGCACGCGCTGCTGCTCGGTGCGGGAGCCGGCGCGATCGTGCTTGCCGGCTGGACGATTCCGGCCGCGCTCGAGCGCGACGGCGAGATCCTCGGCGGCGCGCTGCTCGTCGTCATGGGGACGGCGGGTTTCTGGGGACTCGTCTCCGGACGCATCTACGGCCACGCCCACGCGGACGGCCGCGAGCCGCGCCCGCATTGGCACGTCCACATCGGCCGGCCTGCTCACGCCGGGCACTCGCACCTGCCCACGATCATCGGCGCTGCGTTCGCCATCAGCAGCCTGCGCGCGCTCGCGATGCTGACGCCGTTCGGCGCCGGGCTTGGATCGGCGTCGCTTCCGCTGCTGCTCTCCCTCGTCGCGCTGTTCGCCGCCGGCGTGCTGCTCTCGATGTCGCTGTTCGGCGTCGCGTTGGCGCGCGTGCTGTCGACGAACACGCTGGAGCGGATTGGTGAAGCAGCCGGCGCGCTGGTCGCCGTTTCCTCGATCGTGCTGGGACTCGCGTGGGTCGTAACGGCCTGACGTATCAGAGCTCCCGCACGCGCCCCTTCAGCAGGTAGTACCCCGCGACGGCCGAGACCAGGCCGCCGTTGATGCCGATGATCAGCGGCGCCGACGTCACGCTCGCGATATACCCGGCGGCCAGGCTCCCCAGCGGCATCCCGCCTCGGAACGCCACCATGTAAATGCTCATCACGCGCCCGCGCAGGTGGTCGGGGACGATCAGCTGCACGAGCGACGACGTCATCGAGAACACCATCATCATCGTCGCGCCCGTGCCGAAGAGCAGCAGATCGCTCACCCACGCGATGCGCGAGACGGCGAACGCGGCCACGAGCACGCCGAAGACGACCTGCACGATCAGCAGCGTGAGCCCCATGCGCGGGAATCGTCCCAGCCACGCGACGACGAGCGCACCGGCGACCGCCCCTGCTCCCGAGAACGCGAGCATGTGGCTGTACTGATTGATGCCGCCGTGGAAGATGTCGCGCGCGAAGATCGGCAGCAGCGTCAGCAGCGGCAGCCCGAGGAACGTCGTCAACGACGCGAGCACCGTCAGCGCCACGATGGCCGATTCGCCCCGAACGTACCGCAGACCTCCCTTCAGTTCGTGGAGGAGCGGTTTGCGATCCGCCGGCGCGACGTGCCGGATCGTCAGCGACAGCAGCGCGACGATGACGACCAGGAACGACAGCCCGTTCAGGCCGAAGCACGCGGCCGCGCCGAACGCCGCCAGCGTCACCCCCGCGAGCAGCGGTCCGACGACGCGCGCGAGATTGAACTGGATCGAGTTGAGCGCGATCGCGTTCGGCAGGTCCTTCTTTTCGACGAGCGACGGGATCAGCGCCTGATACGCCGGTCCGCCGAACGCCTGCCCGAGCCCCGTCACGAACGACAGCAGCAGGATGTACTCGACGCGCACCGCGCCCCAGTACACGAGCGCCGCCAGCGTGAACGCCGTCGTCATCTGCACGCACTGCGATCCGAGCAGCAGATGCCGCCGATCGTGCCGATCCGCGACGACCCCGCCGATCAGCGTGAAGAGCATGATCGGCAGCTGCCCCAGGAAATTGTCGAGCCCCAGGAAAAAGGACGACTGCGTCAGGTCGAAGACGAGCCAGGCCTGCGCGACCTGCTGCATCCAGTTGCCGACGGTCGACGTGAACGCGCCGAACCACAGGACGCGGAAATTTCGATAGGTGAAGGCGGCCAGCGCGCGGCGAAGGACGTGGCGATGGAGCGGAACGTGGGCCGGCGGCGGGCCGGGGTCAATCGAGGCGGGACGCAACAGACCTAAATCTTACGCCATCTGTGTTTTTCTGTGTTTTTTCGTGGCCTTGTTTTCTGTGTTTTTCCGCGTTCTTCCGTGGCTGTTTTCCGTGGCCTTTTCTTCTCTGCGGCTGTCATCGGCTATACTCTGTGGCAGGCGAAGAAAAGGCGAATATGCGGGCTGCCCTCGAATCCCTCCTCCGCGCGCGCAAGCTCGACGTCACCCTGACCCCGGCCGGGACGACGGCCCCGCCGCCCGACCAGGTAGCGGCCACCGGATGCCCCGTCGTTGACGCGGCGCTGCGCGGTGGCCTTCGACGCGGACATCTCTCGGAAATCGTCGGGCCTCCCTCGTCCGGCCGCACGAGCCTGATGACGTCGGCGCTCGCCGCCGCCACGGCGCGCGGCGAGCTGGCCGCGCTCGTCGATGCGGGAGACACGTTCGATCCACCCTCGGCCGCGGCGGCCGGCCTCGTCTTGCCGCATCTGCTTTGGGTCAGGGAGCCTATTGATGCGGCGCGGGCGCTCAAAGCGTTCTCGCTGATTCTGCAGGCGGGCGGCTTCGGGCTCGTCGTGCTCGACGTCGCGGACGTGCCCGACGCCGTGCTGCGGCGGTTTCCCTGGTCGAGGTCGACGTCGACGTGGATGCGGCTGGCGCGCATGATCGAGGGGAGCGACACCGTCGCGCTGCTCGTCGGCCGCGATCGCCTCGCGCGCAGTCCGGGAGGCGTGACGATCGCGCTTGACGCGGCGTCGCCGCGGGGACGCTGGTCGGGCGCGAGCGTCCGTGCCCGATTGTTCCGCGGCGTCGATCGCGCCCCCCGGATCGTCCGGGCCCACGCGGGGTAGTCATGCCGCTGTTTGCATGCCTGCTGCCTCGTGGGTCAGCGGTTGACAGCGGGACCGTCCCTGCGGGTCTGTCTTGTGGGTCAGCCCTTTATGGGCTGACCGCGTCAGCCGGTCCGTGGCTCGATCTCGCACGCGATTTCTCCCCGCGCGTCGCGTGGATGCGTCCGGGGGCCGTGCTGATCGACGTCTCCGGTTTGGGCCGGCTGATCGGCGAGCCGTCGGACATCGCGCGCGAGCTCGAGCGCGCGATCCGCGAGGCGGGGCTCACCGGCCGCGTCGCGCTCGGGCCGACGACGACGGCGGCGCGGTTGCTGGCGATGGCAGGCGATCGCGCACGTGCGGCCAGCGACGTCCCCGCATGTGGGTCAGCCCTTCATGGGCTGACGACCCCAGCGCTCGCGTCCTTGCCCGTCACTCTTCTCGCCGCGCTCGAGGATCTTCCCGACGGTTTGCCGGCGCGCGATCGGGCGCGCCCGTTCGAAACGCTGGAACGCTGGGGGATTGCGACGCTCGGGCAGTTTGCCGCGGTGCCGGCGGCGCCGCTGTCGTCGCGCCTCGGACGCCGCGGCGCGGCGCTGCAGCGGCTCGCGCGCGGGCTCGACGCGCGGCCGTTCGTGCCCGATCCGGCGACGCCGCGGTACATCGAGCGGCTGGAGCTCGAGTGGCCGATCGACGGCCTGGAGCCGCTGTCGTTCGTGCTCGCGCGGCTGCTCGAGCCGCTCGCGGCGGCGCTCGAACGCGCGGATCGCGGCGCGGCGGCCGTCCGCCTGGATCTGCGGCTCGTCGATCGGTCGACGCACGCGCGCGTGCTGCAGCTGCCGGCCGCGATGCGCGATCCACGCGTGCTGCGCACGCTGCTGCTCCTCGATCTCGAATCGCATCCGCCGCCGGCGGCGATCGACGTGGTCGCGATCGAAGTGGATCCCGCGCCGGCGCGGGTGACGCAGTTCTCGCTGCTCGAGCGTGCGCGGCCGTCGCCCGAAACGCTCTCGACGCTGATGGCGCGGCTCGGCGCGCTCGTCGGCGTGGATCGCTGCGGCGCGGCCGCGCTCGTCGACACGCACCGGCCCGGCGCGTTCGCGATGGTGCCGTTCTCGGGAGAGCTGCGCGTCTCCGGCGATTCGGCGGCGGGCGCCGTGGCGGGCGACGTGGCGCACGCGGCGCTGCGCCGCCGGCGCGTGCCGCTGGCCGTGCGCGTGCGCGTGGAGGGAGGGCGTCCGGTGCACGTCGCCGCCGCGCGCCGCGGAGCCCCGTCGGGCGCCGTGGTCGACGCGGCGGGGCCGTGGCGATCGTCCGGCAACTGGTGGCAGGACGGCGGCGTCCGTTGGGATCGCGACGAATGGGACGTCGCGCTCGCGGACCGGACGATCTGCCGACTCTTTCACGACCGCGCGACGAGGACGTGGTTTCTCGACGGGACGTTCGACTGAGGAAACCGGGAGACCGTCCGTGTACATCGAACTCCACGCCGCTTCGGCGTTTTCCTTTCTCGACGGCGCGTCACTGCCCGAAGCGCTCGTCGATCGTGC
>DASSOM010000134.1:0-4177 GCA_035700625.1 Vicinamibacterales bacterium | reverse complement strand
GATCCGCCAGCGCGAACACCCGCTCCGCGTTGATCGGGTGCAGCGGATACGGCAGACGGATATCGGTGATGCCCGCATCCGCGAAGACTTCCGCTTCGCCGAGTTTCGCGCAGCAGATGCCGGCCGCGCCGCGCTGGATCTGCATTGCCGCGACGTGCGGGGACTTGTGTGTCTTGGCGTGCGGACGGAGCCGCAGCCCGCGCGAGTCCGCGGCGTGCTGCATGCGATCGAGGTTTCGCTCGAGCCGCGACGATTCGACCAGGACCGCGGGTGTCGGGATGTCGGTGAGGCGCATCCCCCGGATCGTAACCTAGCCGACGAAGCCCACCGGCGATGCAGGCGTATACCCGGGGAAGATCTCGTGCGTCTCGCGCACACCAAGATGCGCGCGGACGATGTCGCTGAAAACCGCGCGAAAGTCGGTCGTCACCGCGAGATCGCGTCCCTCATAACGCTGCTCCGGCTCGAGACCCGGCCAGCGGCCATAGACGCGGCCGCCGCGGACGTTCGCACCGCCGATGATCATCATGGCGTTGCCGTGGCCGTGATCGGTGCCGCGGTTGCCGTTCTCCGACACCGCTCTCCCGAACTCGCTCATCGTCACGATGACCACGTCGTCCATGCGATCGCCGAGATCGCGGGCGAGCGCCGCAATCGAACGCGAGAAGTCGTCGAGGCGTCCCGCAAGCTGGCCTGCGGCGGCGCCCTGATTGACATGGGTGTCCCAGCCGCCCGCCTCGGCGAACGCGACTTCGAGACCGACGTCCGCCCGTACCAGCTGCGCAATCTGCCGAAGCGCGTCGCCGAAGGCGGATCGCGGATAGACCGCGCCGTTCTCCGGCTGATACTTCGCCGGATCGGCCGACTTCAACATGCGAATGGCGTCGAAGGCTTCGCTGCCCGTGCGGTTCATCACGCGATCCCCCGCGGCGGCGTACTCCGACTCGAACGAGCTCTGGACCATGTCGGCGCGTTGACCGGCGCGAATGCCAAATCGTGAGAGTTGGCTGATTGCAAGCGCCGGCTCGTTTCCCTGCAGCGCGCGCGGAAGCTCCGCCGCGAGCGCGACGGCGCGGAACGGCGACGCGTCGGCGTGCTCCTTCGCGTGCAGGCATCGATTCAACCAGCCGTCCTGCGTGCTCTTCACGCCCGGCGTCGCCGTTTCCATGTAGTCCTGCGCGTCGAAGTGCGAGCGCGTGCCGTCGGGAGAACCGCAGGCGTGAACGATCGCCAGCTGACGCGAGTCCCACAACGGCTTCAGCGACGCCATGCGTGGATGGAGACCGAAGAAGCCGTCGAGATCGACTGCGCCGTTCTCGACGTTCGGCCGCGGGATCGCGATGCCTGGCCTGGACGTGTAATACGCGGCCTCGCCGAACGGGACGATCATGTTGAGGCCGTCCACCGCGCCGCGCTGAAAGATGGCGATCAGGACCTTGCGGCGGGCCGGCGCAGCCGCCTCTATAGTGCGCGACAGGAAATCGGGGGCGAACCCGAGCGTGACGAGCGCGAGGCCGCCCCGCTTCATGAACACGCGACGCGAGATCATGGCGTTATCTCCGCTGAAATTCCGGCGAACCAAGGCTGAGCGCCGCTGCCACGCCGGCATCGGCACCGGGCTCTACGCCGCGTAACCGGCCGCCGGCGAACGCGACCGCGAAATTCATCCGGTTCAGCAGCGTCCCCGTGTTCACCCACGCGCCGGCGCGATCCGCATACCCGGTTGGCGGCTGGCACAGGTATAAGGGCTCGCCAAGCTGACGAATCGCCTGCGCCAGCGGCATCGCATTGTGGACGTCGCCTCCCATGGATCTGACGGCGGAGACGACAAACTCGAACGGTGTCTTGACCTTTGCGCGATTCGCGGCGGCCGCGAAGAACTCCGGCGACGTGATGATCGTCCGCACAACCTCGCGGATGTCCCCGTCCGTCTCGCGGAACCGCGCCGCGGCACGCTCGACGAGCGACGGCGGCGGATCGTCGGAGACGAACCGCCGGGCGAGCTTGGTCGAGATGAAGCGCGCCGTGGAAGGATGGCTCGCGAGGATGTCGAGGACTTCTTCGCCGTCGCGCTCGCCGCCATGCGCGATGACGTGGCCGAGCACCAGCTTCTTTCCGGTGTCGTGCAGCCGGGGATCGAACGCGAATCCGCCGCCGCGTCGCGGCTGCCTGATCGTCCAGCCCGTGAAGCAGCGCGCGACCTCGATCACATCCTGTTGTGTGTAGCCGCCGTCCACGCCGAGGGTGTGCAGCTCCATCAGCTCGCGGCCGTAGTTCTCGTTGAGGCCGCGCGCTTGCGTCTTCTCGCCGCGCCGCAAGGCTGCGCGAACAGTGGGTGTGTTGGCGGCGGCGCTCTGCCAGTTGTCCAGATAGAAGAGCATGGCCGGGCTCTTCGCAGTCGCGCCGAGCAGATCGCGAAACTTGCCGAGCACGTGCGGCCGGATCACGTCACGCTCGTACTCCGTCAGGTAGATCGCCGTCGCGCCTTTCCCGGCGAATACGTTGAAGTGATTGAACCAGAAATCGGTCATCACCTCTTCGAGCTGCCGGTCGCTGTAGATAGCGCGCAGAATCTTCTGGGCGTTCAGATCCTCCAGCACCTCGCGCCGTTTCTGCGCCGCCGCCATCTGCTCGGGGGTGCGCATGGGCTTTTCTTCGGGAGAGGCGTCGCCGGCCGCAGCTTTCGCTTCGCGCCTGGCGCGGATTGCCGGGGCGAAATACTCGGCAGCCAGCTCGCGCGGCGATCTGCCGAGCGTCTCCAGTCCGCTGAGCCTCGACGTCGCCGCCGTGTCCGGAATGCGTTCGGGATGCAGCTGCTGATCGATGTAGGCCTGAAGACCCAGCTGGCGCACCCGCTCGACGTCGCCCGGACGGGCGCCAAAGCCGATGCGGTTCAGCACGTGGAGGATGGTGCGGTCGTCCGGGTTGGCTGGCACCGCCGGCGTCGGCCTGGCTGCCGTGACGGACGTCCCCGTCACCACGGCAAGGAGTACGACGAACGACAGGCGGGGCTTCCGCCCCGTCACAGGTAAGCCTCGCATCGATGACCTCTCTCGAGTCCTGTCGAATTAGACCGGGAGAGACCTTGCGACGTTAAACGGCGGCTTATCGGCTCTTCAGGATCTCGCGGGCCGCATTCTGCCCGGACGCGCCGGTCAATCCATTACCGGGATGCGTGCCCGATCCGCAGAGGAACAGGTTGCGAATCGGCGTCCGATACTGGCCCCACCCGAGGGTCGGCCGCATCGTGAACAGCTGATCGAGCGCCAGCTCGCCGTGGAATATCTGACCGCCTGTGAGCCCGAAGACGCTTTCGAGATCCGGCGGCGTGATGATCTGCTCGTGTTCGACGAGTCTCGTGATGCCCGGCGCGCAGGTCTCGAGCGTCCTGAGCACCACCGAGGCCAGGGTGTTGCGCATCGAGTCCCAGCTCGCGCCGCCGCCGAGCGCGAACGGCGCGTATTGCATGTAAACCGACATGACGTGCCGGCCGGCTGGCGCCATCGACGGATCGGTCAGCGTCGGGAACGCGACATCGAGGTACGGCTGCTCCGAGATCTCTCCGTACTTCGACGCATCGAACGCACGCTCGAGATAATCGATGCCCGGCCCGATGTGGACGCGCCCGCGCAGCGAGGATGCCGCATCGGTTCCTTCGAGACCTTTGAACGCGGGCAGCGCCGAGAGCGCGAAGTTCAGCTTGGCGACGGTTCCGGGCACACGATAGTTCCGGATGCGCGTCAGGAATCCCGGCTCGAGCTCCACCGGATCGACCAGACGGAGAAACGTACGCTTTGGATCCGCTCCGGAAATGACGGCCTGCGCGGCGACTTCCGTGCCGTCCGACAGCGCCACGCCCGAGACGGCGCCGTCGCGCACCAGAATGCGGGTCACCTCGACGCCGGTTCGAATCTCCGCCCCTGCTTCTCGCGCGGCCTCCGCCATCGCGTGCGTCAGATGTCCAGGTCCTCCGACGGCGGTCACGCTCGTTCCGCCGGGCTGCGGATCGTTTGCCGCCGCGAGCAGCAGCACGGCGCCCGTGCCTGCGGACCACGGCCCCATGAACGTGCCGGCAATGCCCGGCGCCGCGACGACGGCGCGCAGCAGGTCGGTTTCGAACCACTCGCCCACGAGATCGGCGACCGCCATCGGCCCCCATCGGAGCAGCGCGAAGCTG
>DASSOM010000133.1:0-2521 GCA_035700625.1 Vicinamibacterales bacterium | reverse complement strand
TCTCGGCCCAGAAGAAGAAATAGCCCGCAGCGCGGCCGTGGGAACCCACGCAGGACGAGTCGCGCTGATCACCGGCGCATCGGCTGGAATCGGCGCGGCGCTCGCGCGCGAGCTTGCGCGGGACGGCGCGGACCTGGTGCTCGCCGCGCGGCGCGAGGATCGCCTGCGAACGCTCGCGCAGGAGATCGAAGGAACAGGGCGACACGCGGTCGTGGTCGCCTGTGACGTCACGCGCGACGGCGATCTCGACCGCGCCGTCGCCGCCGCGGTCGAGCGATATGGACGGCTCGACATCGCCGTCGCAAACGCCGGCTTCGGTGTCGCGGGCCGCTTTGAGGACCTGCGGCTCGACGACTATCGCCGTCAATTCGAAACCAACGTGTTCGGCGTGCTCCGCACGCTCTACGCGTCGCTTCCCGAGCTGAAAAAAACGCGCGGCCAGTTCGTCGTCATCGGCAGCGTCAGCGGGCACGTGCCGACGCCGACGACCTCCGCGTACAGCATGAGCAAGTTCGCCGTCCGCGCATTCGCCGAATCGATCCACGACGAGCTGGCCGCGCATGGCGTCGCGGTCACGCTCGTCAGTCCCGGTTTCGTGGACAGCGACATCCGCCGGGTGGACAACCGCGGGACCACGCACGAGGGCGCGCCGGATCCAATCCCGCCGTGGCTCCGCGTCCCGACGGACCGCGCGGTGCGAACGATCGCGCGGGCGATCCGCCGCCGTCAGCGGGAGGCTGTCGTCACCGGACACGGCAAGGCGCTCGTGCTCGTGTACCGGCACATGCCCTGGCTGTTCCAGTTCCTGACCGCCAGGCTCGGGACACCCAAGCGCCGGGGCTTCCCGCAACCCACGGAGTGATTCGGATCAACTTTCCGCACTCCCTCTGTAATAGTCGGCCTCCTGGCGCGTCTATGCGGGTGAGACGCATAGGTGAGCACTGCCAGCTTGCGATTGTGTGAACCGACCGAGATGACTTCCACGCCGGTGGCGGCGGGGTTTGCTGCGCTCTACGAGCGGCACTACGAGCATGTGTTCCGGGCGGCGCTCCGCGTCACGGGCAGTGCGTCGGACGCCGAGGACGTTCTGCAGACGGTCTTCCTCCGCGTGCTGTCACAACGCGAGCAGGAAGAGGCGCATCGGCGGCCTGCGGCGTACTTCCGTCGCGCGGCCGTCAACGCCGCCGTCGATCTGCTGCGCCGTCGCGTGGTCCGCGCTGAAACGGACTACGACGACCAGGCGCCGCACGCCGCCGTCGAGCCGGCGCTGCTGCTGAAAGAACAGCTCCGCCGTGCGCTCGCAGCCCTCGACCCGGACGAGGCGGCGCTGTTCCTGTTGCGATACGTCGAAGGCTTGTCGAACCAGGAGCTCGCGGACGAATTTCAAATCGAGAAGAACAACGTGGCCGTCCGGCTGCACAGAATCCGCATGCGGTTGCAGGTCGAGATGCAGCGGTAGGGGCGCAGTCCGTCAGGGTCGCCTCGCGATGACGACGGGCGTGAAGGCCGCCCCGCAGGTCAGGAGAAGCGCAATGTCTGAGGATCGGCTCGAAAGAGCGCTACAGGAGATGCAAGGAGAGGCCGTGGACGCAGCGGCGCTCGAGGCCGCGCGCACGCGCGTCCGAAACGCGCTGACGCAAGCGTCTGCCGCCGGCTGCGCGGAGTTCCAGATGGATCTCAGTGCGTATGCCGGTGGAACCCTCGCCGGCAGCAGGCGCGTGCTTCTGGAAGATCACGTCAGCCGCTGCGCCGCGTGCCGCGCCACGCTGGCGGCGATGAAAGGTGAACGCCGCGTCATCGCAATGCCGCAGCGAACCTCGTCCCGCTGGCGCCGGTGGGCCACGCTGGCCGCGGCAGCGGCGCTCGTCCTCTCGGTGGTGTATCTCGGACGCGACACGCTCGACGCGTGGATGGCGCCCGGCGGCCCGCGGGCGACGGTCGTCTCCGCACAAGGTGGCCTCTATCGTCTTGGGGGAGGTGCGCTCGGATCCGGCGCCACCATCTCCGAAAAGGAGGGCATTCGCACGGGGCCGGACGCGCACGCGGTGCTGCGTCTCGCCGACGGATCGACGGTGGACGTCAACGAGCGAACGGAGTTGTTCGTCACGGCCGCGTGGAGCGGCCAGGCAATCCATCTCCAGCGCGGGGACGTGATCGTCCAGGCGGCAAAGCAGCGGCGTGGACACCTGCGCGTCCTGACGCGCGATTCCATCGCGTCGGTGAAAGGCACCGTGTTCGCGGTGTCGTCCGGGATGGGCGGCTCCGTCGTGTCGGTCGTCGAAGGATCGGTGGCCGTGAATCAGCCGGGGCGCGAGCTTCTGCTCAGGCCTGGTCAACAGGCGGCATCCAATCCCGCGCTCGCGACGTCGGTGGCGCAGGCGGTGTCGTGGAGCCCGGACGCGGAAGAGTACCTGCAGCTCCTCGCTTCGTTCTCGAAGATCGAGCGTCAGATGGCGGAAGTGTCGAGTCCGCTGCGCACCACTTCGACGCTGCTGTCGTTCCTCCCGGCCGGCGCGTTCGT
>DASSOM010000132.1:0-20508 GCA_035700625.1 Vicinamibacterales bacterium | reverse complement strand
GTCGGCCGACGCCAGTGTCCACGCGCTCACGGCGACGGACACACCGACGTTCACCATCTCCGACGGGCTCGTCTTCTCGGGACGATCCTGATTCGTGTGGTAGTAGCGATCGGTGAAGTGCCAGTCGAGCAGCGACGGAATGCCGGCCTCACCGAAGACGGTGTGATCGCTGCCTCCCTCGTACGGATTCGTCCGGACCATCCAGCCCGTGTCCTTCGCGCGCCGCACGCAGACGGCGAAATGAAAGTCGTTGAGCAGGCTGCCCTTCAGCGACTCGGCCTTCACCTCGCTCGCGCCCCACGCCGTGTGCGGATCCGACGGCCGCGTCCACACCGCGGACGGATCGGGCTGCTTCTCGATCAGGAACGTCCCGCCCGTCTTTGCCGTGTCCTCCCCCGTCATGTCGAGCGAGAACATGTACTGCACGCCCTTCGCCTGATCCGGATGCGACGTCAGCCACTGCTTGCTGCCGCGCACCTCGTCCACCCACAGGAACGTGAGCGTGCGCCCCGGCGGCGGCAGCGCCTTGTCGCGAATCGCGCCCGCGAGCGCCGAGGCCAGCGCCAGCAGCGTCCCGCATCCGCTCCCGTCGTCGTTCGCGCCCGGCTCCTGAATATGCGCCGCCATGACGATGCGCTCGGACGGCTTCACGGCGCCCGGGATCTCGGCGATCAGCATTCGGGCGGGCGTGTCGTAGAACGTCGAGCGGATGTCGACGCGCACGCGGACTGGGCCATTCTTCAGCCGTTCACGCATCCGCGCGGCGGCGCGCCAGTTCGACTTGAACGCGAACGCCTTTGCCTGCGCGTCGTACGGGATGCTGCCCCACTGCAGCACGTCCGCCTGCGACGGCGCGGTGAACGCCGACGGATCCGCCGGCCTGATGTACGGCGCGATGGACGTCGAGATCACGCCGGCCGCGCCGCGCTTCTTCACCGCGTCCTGCCAGAGGCGCCCGACCGGCGCGTCCCCGAGGACGACGGCCCCTTTCACGTCGACGCGCCCGTAATCGGCGTCGGTCCCCTTCCCCACGTCCACGAGCGGCGCGACGAGGCCTCCTCCCGGCGTCGAAAAGGAGTTGATGCAGAGCGACACGCGATCGCGTTCCCGCGACAGCAGCACCTCGCCGCCGTCGTCGAAGGCGACGGTGCCGGTCTGATAATCCCACCCTCGTGATCCCGATCGATATTCCTCGACACGGACGGCCGGACCCGACGCATCGGCTCCATCGCGGAACCCCGCCGCGACGAGCCGCTCGCGGATGTGATCGATCGATGCATCGAAGCCGGGATTCCCCGCGATGCGCCAGTACTGATCCATGAAGCGGACGATGTCCATCGCGGCGGCGCCGTTCACGCGCGGGGCGATCGCGGTGTACGCGCGCTCGGCGGACGCAGGAAGCGGAACGGGCGGCGGGGTGTATCGGTCGGGAGTCTGCGCCGAGGCGGCGCAGACGAGCGTGAGAATGACGACAGCGGAAAGCTGGATCCTGCGTCGCATCATTCTTCGGGCTGAATCGGCAGCGACGTGAAATCGAGCAGCAGCATCACGCCGGTGTCGCGCTGTTCGGCCACCGGCGCATGGCGTCCGGGGCATTCCGCAGGAACGCCCCCCTTCAGCGCGTCGAAGTAATGCCGCGACAGCTCCGGCGGGAGATACCCGACCTTGTCGCCGTCGACGAGAACCGCAACCGCCTTCAGGTTGAATCGATTGTCGGGCTCCGCCGCGAGCGTGGCCGTAAAGCGCGACGGCAGGCGCCGCACACGCTCGGCGTACGCCAGCCCAGCCACGACCGGGATGTGATCCAGCATCGGCGTCAAATCTTCGGGAGCGTGACCTCGAGCTGCTTGAGGTACTTGCCGCGCTTGTCGCCGTACGAGATCTCGCACGGCTCGTCGCTCTGGAAGAACAGGACCTGCGCGATCCCCTCGTTCGCGTAGATCTTCGCCGGCAGCGGCGTCGTGTTCGAGATCTCGAGCGTCGCCGTCCCCTCCCACTCCGGCTCGAACGGCGTCACGTTGACGATGATCCCGCAGCGCGCGTAGGTGGACTTGCCGAGGCAGACCGTGAGGACGTCGCGCGGGATGCGGAAGTACTCCACCGTCCGCGCGAGCGCGAACGAATTCGGCGGGACGATGCACGTCTCCGCCTTGATGTCGACGAACGACCGCGGATCGAAGTTCTTCGGATCGATCAGCGCGTTATTGACGTTCGTGAACACCTTGAATTCGTCGGCCACGCGGACGTCGTAGCCGTACGACGACACGCCGTACGACACGACGCCGGCGCGCACTTGGCGGTCCTCGAACGGCTCGATCATGCCGTGCTCGAGCGCCATCTTCTTGATCCACCGATCCGGCTTGATCGCCATAGGGCCGTGTGATCCTCGCTTAACGCCTGAACAACGCCAGCAGCACTGTCAGGATGAGGCTGATGACGATGCAGGTCATCAGCGGGAAGTAGAACGTCGCACTGCCGCGGCGGATGGTGAAGTCGCCGGGAAGGCGCCCGAACGGGATGCCGAGCATCATCAGCAGGCCGATGCCCGCGATGATCAACCCGGCGAGGACGAGCGCGCGTCCCACGATCGCCTAGCGCGCCAGCGCGATCCCGGGGAAGAAGTAGCCCAGCTCGAACGCCGCCGTCTCCGTTGCGTCGGATCCGTGCGTCGCGTTGTGCTCGATCGACGCGCCGAACTCCTTGCGCAGCGTGCCCGCGTCCGCCTTCGCCGGGTCGGTCGCCCCCATCAGCGTCCGCCACTTCTTGATCGCGTCGGGCGCCTCGAGCGCCATCACGATCGCCGGGCCCGACGACATGAACGTCGTCAGGCTGTCGAAGAACGGCCGCGCGCGGTGAACGTCGTAGAAGCCCTCGGCCTCCTCCTTCGTCAGGTGCACGAGCCGCATGGCGCGGATCTGAAAACCCGCGTCTTCGATGCGTTGAATGATGAGGCCGGCGCGGCGCGCCGCGACCGCGTCCGGCTTGATGATTGCCAACGTGCGCTCCATATCCGGACGATTATATATGTGTTGTCAGGGCTGAAGCCCTGACCCACAGAGCAGGGAGTCAGGGCTGAAGCCCTGACCCACAGAGCAGAGAGTCAGGGCTGAAGCCCTTATGTCTTCCCGATCTGATAAAACCGCCAAGGGAAGAGTAGCCCGTCAAAGCCCTGGTTTCGAGACCGCGGGTCAGCGTGGGCGCTCTTCCGTGTTGGTTGTCGCCGAACCCGAACAGTTGAGAGGGCCACGAGCCCGTACACGCATAAGGCCGGGTGCCGCGACGACACGGAGGCGAGCAATGGACGCGGTGACGGTCGGGATTGATGTCAGCAAACGAGAATTGATGATCGCGCTTCATCCGAGCGGCGAACGGTGGACGAGCGAGAACACAGCGTCGGCCATCACGTCGCTGGCGACCCGCATCAGTGCGCGGGCGCCCGGGATCGTTGTGGTGGAGGCCACCGGCGGATACGAACGCGCGGTGGTCGCGGCGCTCGCGGCGGCCGAGGTGCCGGTCGCGGTCGTCAATCCCCGGCAGGTGCGAGCCTTCGCGCAAGCGGTCGGGCGCACGGCGAAGACCGATGCGCTGGATGCCGACGTGTTGGCCGCGTTCGGCGCGCGCCTGGAGGTGACGGCCCGCCCCGTCGCTGACCGGGCGACGCAGGACCTGGCGGCGCTGGTGGCGCGGCGCCGGCAACTGCTCGAGATGATCGGCATGGAGCGCGGGCGCCTTGAACACGCGCCCCCCACCGGCGCCATCACGCGCGAATTGCGGAGACACATTCGCTGGCTGGAACGCCGGGTGAAGGACGTGGATGACGAGATCGGGACGTCGATCGAAGCCCATCCCACGTGGCGCGTCCAGGAGGACCTGCTGCGCAGCGTCCCGGGCGTCGGCCCCACCACCGCCCGCACGCTGCTCGCCGAGCTGCCGGAGCTCGGACAGCTGGACCGGCGCGCGATCGCCGCGTTGGTCGGCGTGGCCCCGTTCAATTGCGACAGCGGACAACACCGCGGGCAGCGCCACATTTGGGGTGGACGGGCCGCCGTCCGCGGCACCCTCTACATGGCGGCGCTGGCGGCGACGCGCCACAATCCCGTGCTCCGCGCGTTTTATCGCCGCTTGCGCCAGGCGGGGAAACCCGCCAAAGTCGCGCTCGTCGCGACGATGCGCAAGCTGCTCACGATCGTCAACGCGATGATGAAACATCAGTCACCGTGGAATCTCGAGGCCGCGAGCACGCCGGCCTCACCCAGCGGGCCGGCGCGCGCAGCGGCCGTTGGCGCGTAATTCAAGACAGTTGCTGACCCACAGGCAGGTTGCCAGGTGGGTCAGCCCTTTATGGGCTGACAGACTCTTCAGTGATACTGCTGCGGATCGTTCCAGGAAAGACCGGTGACGAGATCGAACTGGCGAAGGAGGCGGCTCATGAGGCGATCGGCATCCTGCTTCGCACACAGCTGTTCGAGCTGATTCAGGATGCGCGCGATCGCTTCGTCGGCGCTCGTGATGGCGCCTTCCGAGTAGTACTCGCGCTGGCGCGCCAGGCAGGCGCGCTGCTTGAGAAACTCTTCCCGATAGAAGTCGGTGAGAAGATGGGCAGGAACGCTCGAAAGCCGACCCGGGCTGACCAAGCGTGCCATGCGACTCCTCGCCTGGGACATATTGGACTGAATGAAACGAGTCTAAAGAACTTTCCGGGCGCGTGTCAACGCATTCCGCAGCTCTACCGGACGCGCCTCGCCACGGCGTACGCGCCCAGGCACCCGAGCGCCATCCCGCCGAACAGGAGGAGGACGGCCAGGGACGCGGGCAGGAACGCGACCGACGGGAGCCCCACCGCCTCGGTCATCGCCGCCCCAAATCGCGCTCTCAGGGCCGCAAACAGGGCCGCAAGCGCCACCAGCGACACGAACGCGCCGATCCCGCCCTGGAGCAGCCCCTCCATGATGAACGGGCCCCGGATGTACGCGAATGGCGCACCGACGAGCTGCATGATTTCAATTTCGTCACGCCGCGCCGCCGCCGCCAGCCGGACGACATTGGCCACGGTGAGCGCGCTGGCCAGGGCGAGCATGAAGACGATGGCCAGTCCAATCCCGCGGACCAGCCGTATCACCCCCGACAGTCTCGTCAGCCATCGACGGTCGTACCGCACGTCGGCGACGCCGGGCATCTTCTGCACCGAGTCCGCGAGCAGATCGAGCGCGTCAGCGCTGGCGCGGGCGCGGGCCGTCAGGCGGACTTCGAGCGACGCCGGGAACGGATTGCGGTCGAGCGATCCCGCCGCGGCCGCGAGGTCCGGGAAACTCGCCGTGAACGCCTTCCGCGCGTCATCCTTCGACAGGTACTGCACGGATGCGCCGAGCTGGCTGCGCTCGATGGCCGCCTGCACCGCGGTCCTCTGCGCGTCGGTTGCCGAGTCCTGCAGGTAGATCGAGAGTTCCGCCGACTCGCTCCAGCGCGCGACGAGCCGCTGAAGGTTCGCGTTGACGATGAGGAAGAAGCCGAGGACGAAGAGGCCGGCGGCGATCGTCAGCATCGAGACGATCGCGGCGCTGCGTCCGCGCCAGAGGCTCTCGATGGCTTCGCTGAAGAAGTAGCGGAGCGCGCGCATCAGGCGACCTCCACCACGCGCCCGTGATCGAGCGTCAGCGCGCGCCGGCCGACGCGCCGGATCAGTTCGCGGTCGTGGGTCGCGACGAGCACGGTCGTGCCGCGCGCGTTGATTTCGCGGAACAGATTCATGATTTCGAGCGACAGGTCCGGGTCGAGATTGCCGGTCGGCTCGTCGGCGAGGATGACGACCGGATCGTTCACGAGCGCGCGCGCGATCGCGATGCGCTGCTGCTCACCGCCCGACAGCTCCATCGGATACGCGCTCATGCGATGCTGCAGGCCGACCCACTTCAGCACCTGGAACGTCCGGCGCTGCTCGTGGGCGGGCGCCATTCCGAGCACGCGCGGCACGAAGGCCACGTTCTCGCCGACGGTCTTGTTCGGCAGCAGCTTGAAATCCTGGAACACGAAGCCGAGCGAGCGGCGGTACGCCTGCACCTGGCGCCGCGTGAGCTGCGCGAGATCGCGCCCCCCGACGATCAGCCGCCCGTCCGTCGGCACGTCCTGACGCAGGAGCAGCCGGAGCAGCGTCGACTTGCCCGCGCCGCTGGGCCCCGTCAGGAAGACGAACTCTCCCTTGTCGACGCGGATCGAAAGATCGCGCAGCGCGTAGACGCCGCGGCTGTAGACCTTGGAAACCTGCTGGGCCTCGATCACATCGTTACTCGCTTGGCTCGCGCGGCTCCGCGAGCCGGCGGCGGAGAATGTCGCGGGCCAGTTCCGGATTGGCCTGTCCGCGGGTCGCTTTCATCACCTGGCCGAGGAGAAAGCCGAACGTCTGCTGCTTGCCCGCGCGGAACTGCGACACGACCGCCGCATTCGCGGCGAGCACCTCGCCGACCACGCGTTCGAGCGCCGACGCGTCGTCGATGCGTGCGAGCCCTTCGGCCTCGACGATGTCGCGCGCCGCACGCCCCGTGTCCCACATCGTCTCGAAGACGTCCTTGGCGGTCTGGCTCCCGATCACGCCATCGGCGACGAGCCGGATCAATTCCCCGAGCCGGGCCGGCGGGATGGGCGCCTGCTCGATAGTGACGCCGGTCTCGTTCATCTTGCGCGTGATCGCTCCCATCACCCAGTTGCTGGCCGCTTTCGCATCGCCGGACGCCTTCGCCGCCTCCTCGAAGTAATCGGCGACGTCCATCGACTGCGTGAGGACGCCTGCGTCGTACGCGGGAAGATGATACTGCGTCACGAAGCGGCGGCGGCGCGCGTCCGGCAATTCGGGAATCGCGCGGGCGACCTCCTCGATCCACGCGGGCGTGAGCGTCAGCGGCAGGAGATCCGGCTCCGGGAAGTAGCGGTAGTCGTCCGCCTCCTCCTTCGTGCGCATGCTGATCGTCCGGCCCGCGGCGGGATCCCACAGCCGCGTGTCCATCTCCACCACGCCGCCGGCCTCGAGTACCGACGTCTGCCGCGTGACCTCGTATTCGAGCGCGCGCTGCACGTGCCGGAACGAATTGAGATTCTTGATCTCGGTCTTGACGCCGAGCGCCGTGTCACCTTCGGGGCGCACCGACACGTTGGCGTCGCAGCGGAGGCTCCCCTCCTCCATGTTCCCGTCGTTCACGCCGATCGCGACGAGAATCGCGCGGAGCCGCGCGAAGAACTCTGCGGCGTCGGCCGCCGACCGCAGGTCGGGCCGCGTGACGATCTCGATGAGCGGCACGCCGCTGCGGTTGAAATCCAGCCCCGTCTTGCCTTCGGCCGCCGGAAAGGCGTCATGCAGCGACTTGCCGGCGTCCTCTTCGAGATGCACACGGATGATGCCGATCCGCCGCGTCTCCCCGTCGACGTCGTACTCGAGCACACCGCCGGTCGCGAGCGGCCGCTCGTACTGCGAGATCTGATAGCCCTTCGGGAGATCCGGGTAGAAATAGTTCTTGCGGGCGAAGATGGACTCGGGGTGAACGGTGCAGCCCAGCGCGAGGGCCGCTCGCGCCGCGAGGCCGACCGCACGGCGATTCAGGACGGGCAGCGCGCCGGGCAGGCCGAGGCACACCGGACAGACCTGCGTGTTCGGCGGCGCGCCGAACGCCGTGCTGCAGCCGCAGAAAATCTTGCTCGCGGTCAGGAGCTGCGCGTGGATCTCGAGACCGACGACCGGCTCGTACATGGAAATTGGTGAGTTGGCGGATTCGTGAACTGGTGAATTCTAAGATCAATTCACCAACTCACCAACCCACCAATTCACCAATTGCTTCAGTCCACCGCGGGCGCCGCCGCGAGGATGTCCGGCGTCGCGCCGTCCGCGAACTCCTTGAAATTATCGACGAACATCTGCGCGAGCTTGCGCGCCTGCGCGTCGTAGTCGCTGCCGTTCTTCCAGGTATTCCGCGGCTGCAGCACCTCGGACGGCACGCCCGGGACGGACGACGGGACGTCGACGTTGAATCGGGCGTCGTGCGTGTACGCGACCTTGTCGAGCGCGCCGGTCAGCGCGGCACGGACCATCGCGCGCGTGTAGCCGATCTTCATCCGCGCGCCGACGCCGTACGGGCCGCCGGTCCAGCCGGTGTTCACCAGCCACACGCGGACGTCGTGCCGGGCGATTTTCTCGCCGAGATACTTCGCGTACACCGTCGGGTGCATCACCATGAACGGCGCGCCGAAGCACGTGCTGAACGTCGCCTTCGGCTCGGTGACCCCCTTCTCCGTCCCGGCGACCTTGGCGGTATAGCCGGACAGAAAGTGGTACATCGCGCCGGCCGGCGTCAGGCGCGCAATCGGCGGCATCACGCCGAACGCGTCCGCCGTGAGCATGACGATGTTCGTCGGGTGCCCCCCGCGGCCGGACGGCACCGCGTTGTCGATGAATGACAGCGGGTACGCCCCGCGCGTGTTCTCGGTCAGCGAGGAGTCATCCAGATCGAGACGGCGCGTGGCGGCGTCCATCTTGACGTTCTCGAGGACGGTCCCGAACCGCTTGGTGGCGGCGTAGATCTGCGGCTCCGCTTCCGCCGAGAGGTGAATCATCTTGGCGTAGCAGCCGCCTTCGATGTTGAACACCCCCTCGTCGCTCCAGCCGTGCTCGTCGTCGCCGATGAGGCCGCGCTCCGGATCGCTCGACAGCGTCGTCTTGCCCGTCCCCGACAGGCCGAAGAAGAGCGCGACGTCCCCTTCGGCGCCGACGTTGGCCGAGCAGTGCATCGAAAGGACCTGCTGCCGCGGCAGCAGATAGTTCATGACCGTGAAGATCGACTTCTTGATTTCCCCCGCATACGTCGTCCCGCCGATCAGCACCAGCTTCTTCGCGAAGTTCAGCAGGATGAACACTTCCGAGTTCGTGCCGTGCTTGCGCGGCTCGGCGGTCAGGCCGGGCATGTCGATGAGCGTGAACTGCGGCTTGTGCGTGGCGCGGGCGTTCGGATCCGTCTCGGGGATGAACATGTGCCGCGCGAACAGGCTGTGCCACGCCTGTTCGGTGATCACCCGAATCGGCAGCCGGTACTTCGGGTCGGCGCCGGCGTGTGCGTCGAGGACGAACAGCTCTTTTCCCTCGAGGTACGTCAGCATCCGTTCGTGGACGGCGTCGAAGTTCTCCGGGACGAGCGCGCGATTCACCTTGCTCCACCAGACGTGCTGTTCGGTGGACGGTTCACGCACGATGAACTTGTCGTTCGGGGAGCGGCCGGTGTGCTGGCCGGTGCGGCAGACGATCGGACCGTCGATCGAGATGAGGGCCTCGCGCCGGCGCACGGCCTCTTCGTACAACGCGGGAATGCTCAGGTTCCAGTACACCCGCGCGACGTTCTGAATGCCGTGGGCTTCGAGTCCGCTCATCTCCTGGGTCTGTGACATCGACTGGTGCTCCGTATGGGCCGTCCAGGCGGACGGACCGCGATGTGGCCAACCGGAGGATCGTACCGGCTCGGCCGCACGGAAGTCAATTTCAGTCGCGGTCGGAGGGCAAATCCGGCGTGATGACGCGGCGGAAGACGTCGACGACGGCCGAATCGAACTGGGTGCCCGCGCAGCGCGCGAGTTCGATCAAGGCGTCCCGGGGAGAGATGGCGTCGCGGAAGACGCGCGGACGCGTCATCGTGTCATACGCATCGGCGACCGCGATGACGCGCGCGCCCGGCGCGATGTCGACGCCGGGAATGCCGCGCGGGTAGCCGAGGCCGTCGGGGCGCTCGCGGGCGTCGCGGACGAGCGGCGCCGCCGCGGCCAGATACGGAATCGGTTCGATGAGGTTCGCGCCGACGAGCGGATGCAGGCGGACGAGCAGCTGTTCCTCCTGCGTCAACGGAGCCGGCTTGCGCAGGACGGCTTCCGGAATCGCGAACTTGCCGATGTCGTGCAGGAGCGCACCGTGCTCGAGCGCGGCAACGGCGGCGTCCGCCAGCCCGAGCGCGCGTCCCATGCTCACCGCCATCGCGGCCACCCGATAGGCGTGCGCGTACGCGTCGCGATCGTCGATCGTGAGCGTCACGAGCATGGCGTCGAGCGCCGCGTCGCTGTCGATGTTCAGCGCGCCGATCATGCCGCTGAGGCGCTGCCGCTTCGCTTCCATCTCGCGCTCGAGGGATTCCCGCCAGCGCCGCGTTTCCGACGCCGCCTGGTGCCACACGAGTCCGCGCGAGACCGCCTCGCGCAGCCGATCGCGCGCGAGCGGCTTCGTGAGGTAGTCGATGACGCCGTGCCGCAGGCTCGTGACGGCCGACCCGACGTCGTGCATGCCGGTCGCCATGATGACGGCGGTCTCCGGCGAGTCCTGCCTGATGCGCTGCGCGAGCCAGAGCCCATCCTGGCCCGGCATACGGATGTCGCAGACGGCGACGGCGGGAGGCGCCGCATGCACGCGCGACAGCGCTTCGTCGGCGTTGCCCGCCGTCGCGACGTCGTACCCGCCGGACACGAGCCAACGCCCGATCAGATCGCGCACGCAGACCTCGTCGTCCACGACGAGCACGGCGGGACGCGGCGCCATCGTCATGCGCCCACCATCTGATCGTGCCCGTCGCGCCGCCGGACGATCGTGTCGCCGAGATCCAGGCGCTCGAGCCGCCGGTACAGTGCGCGGCGGCTCAGGCCGAGCATGCGCGCGGCCGCCTTCTTGTTGCCGTTGGCCCGCGAGAGCGCGCGCTGGATGTGCTCACGTTCGACGTTCACCAGCAGATCCGCCTCGGCGGGCGGCGCCGCCGGGGCGGTGCCCATGATGAGCGTGGGCATGCTCACGGCGAGCTCGCGCTCTGTGATGAACTCCCCGTCCGCCAGAATGCAGGCGCGTTCGATGACGTTGCGCAGTTCGCGCACGTTGCCTTCCCAGGCCGCCGAAATCAGCAGGCGCTCGGCGGCCGCCGTGAGCCCCAGCAGCGGTTTTTCCAGCCGCGCGGAGGTCTCCCGCACGAACGCCGCCGTCAGATACGGGATGTCCTCGCGCCGATCGCGCAGTGGCGGCAGCCGCAGCTCGACGACGTTGAGCCGGTAGTAGAGGTCGCTGCGGAAACGTCCCGCGCCCACTTCGGTGCGCAGGTCGCGGTTCGTCGCCGCGATCACGTGGACGTTCACCTTGCGCGGCTCCAGCGATCCCACGCGGTGCACTTCACCGAGCTCGAGCACGCGCAGCAGCTTGGCCTGGACCGACAACGGCAGCTCGCCGATCTCGTCGAGGAACAGCGTCCCGCCATCCGCGAGCTCGAACAGGCCCGGCTTGTTGTCGGTCGCCCCCGTGAAGGCGCCGCGCACGTGGCCGAACAGCTCGCTCTCGAACAGCGTCTCGACGACCGCCGAGCAGTTCACGGTGACGAAGCGGCGATCCCGCCGCGGCCCGATCTTGTGCAGCGCGCGCGCGACCAGCTCCTTGCCCGTGCCGGTCTCTCCGGTGATGAGCGCGGTGCGCACGTGCGGCGCGAGCCGGCGCACCATACCGAAGAGATCCTGCATGATGCCGCCGCGGCCAATCATCCCGCAGAACTCCAGCCGCTTGGCGACGTCCCCTTCGACGGCCAGGATGTGCCGGCGCCGCTCGATGTCGTCGCGGACGCCCGCGAGGAGCTGTTCGAGGCGCGCGAAGTCCAGGGGTTTGCTCAGGTAATCCATCGCGCCGAGCTTGATCGCTTCGACCGCGGTGTCGACCGACGCGTAGCCGGTCATGAGGACGGCCTGGCAGCACGCATCCGTTTCGCGAATGGCGCGCAGCACGTCGAGTCCGCCGACGTCCGGCATGCGGAGGTCGACCATCACGAGATCGGCACGCCGCTCGCGGATCGTGTCGATTCCCGCGCGTCCGCCCGCGCACGTGACGACCTCGAAGCCCGCGCGATGCGCGAACCGGCTGACTACGTCGAGAATCCCCTGCTCGTCGTCGATCACCACGAGCAGAGGCTGCTGTCCCGTCGTCATACACACTCCCTGGAAATGGCCCGCATGGCCGAGCGCAGCGATCGGAGGTCGAAGGGGGGCGCCAGGACCGCCGCGGCGGCCGAGCGCGCGAACCGCGCCACATCGTCCTCGTCCTGCGCGGACGTGGCCATGATGACGAGTGGAATCCCGTCCTCGGCCTGGCACGCCGCGCGCCACGCCGGCAGATCCGCGGCGAGCACCGCGCGTCCGACGAATGCGGCCTCGAGGCGACCCGACCGATACCGCTCGATCGCCGCGTGGGCCGTGTCGGCGGTCACGACCTGCCAGCCCCAGCCGCCGAGCATCGCCGCGACGTGGTCGCGCTCGGCTTCCTCCCCATGCGCCACGAGCACTTCGGACGCCGTCGGCGGCGCAACCCGGATCGCGGGGAACGTCAGCGTGAAGGTCGTTCCGACGCCCGGCTCGCTGTCGACGGTGATCTGGCCGCCATGGTCGCGGATGATGCCGTAGCAGATGCTCAGCCCCAGGCCCGTGCCGTCGCCGACGTCGCGCGTGGTGAAGAACGGATCGAAGATGCGCGGCAGGTTCGCGCGCTCGATGCCGTGCCCCGTGTCGGTCAGCACGATCTCCACCGCGTCGAGATCCTCGACCACGCGCCCTTCGAGACGGAGACGCCGCACCGAGCCGCCGCGCATCGCCTGCTCGGCGTTCAGCACGAGATTCAACAGCGCCTGCTGGATCTGCCCGGCGTCGGCGAGCACCGGCGGCAGGCCGGGTTCGAACGCCGACTCCAGCTCGATGCCGTTCAGCCGGAACTCATAGGCGCGGAGCGCGACGACGCGCGCCGCCAGCTCTCCGAGATCCTGCGGCGACCGCGCCGCGGTCTGACGTCTCGCGAAGGCGAGCAGGTTGCGGACGATCCGGGCCGCGCGTTCGGATTCCTCGGCGATGCGCCGGACGTCCTGCGCGAGTTCCTCCGAGGGACGCGGCGGCTCGCCGTGCCTGGCCAGCAGCTCCTCCTCGACGAGCTGCGCGTAGCCGATGACGCTCGTGAGCGGATTGTTCAGCTCGTGCGCGACGCCGGCGACGAGCTGACCGATCGCCGACAGCTTCTCGGCCTGGAGGAGCTGCGCCTGCGTCGCCTTCAAGCGCTCGAGCGCCGCCATGAGGCGCCCGTTCGCGGTCGCGACCTCTTCGCTCATCTGGCGCAGACGGCGCGCGCTCGCGATTTCCTCGGTGACGTTCTTGGCGACCTGCACGATGGCCGCCCCTTCCGGCGCGCCGGCCACCGGGAACATCGTCACGCTGAAGACCTGGCCATCGGCGCGCGTGACTTCGGTAGTGGTGATCTCGCGTGCGAACGCCCGATCGGAAGCGCAGAACGGGCAGCGGCCGCCGCACAATCCGATCTCGCGGCACGTCAGACCGCGGATCTCGGTGATGGGCCGCCCCAGCTCGCGCGCGAGCGCCGTGTTGCCGCGCAGCACGCAGCCGCGCTCGTCGAACACCGCGATGGAATCGCTGATCGCGTCGAAGGTCGCCTCCCACTGCCGCTTGCCGAGCCGCGCGTACGTGGCGAGCCGCGCGTTCTGCAGCGCCACGGCGACCTGGCCGGCAATGATCATCAGCAGCCGTTGATCGTCCTGCCCGAAGTGGTCCGGCTGGTCGCTGCCAAGCGAGAGCGTGCCGAGGAGCTCCTCGCTCGCGATGAGCGGTACGCTGACCGCGCTGCGGATCGGCAGGCGCGCGGCCAGCTCCGGCGCAAGCCCCTCGTGCAGATCGGCAAACATCACCGGCGCGCGGGTCGCAATCGCGACGTCGCTCGGCCGCGGCAAACGGGCCCCCTCGCCCGACCAGACCGCGCGCAGGTCCGGTTCCCCGGTCGTGAAGACCTGATCGAACTCGCGCGTGACCGCGTTGAACAGCCGCGCCGCCGCGGACGTCGCGCCGAGCGCGTTCGTCAGCCGCTGGGCGACGCCGTGCAGCAGCTCCTGCGGATCGAGCGTCCGGCGCAGATCGGCGCCCACCTCGTTGACCAGCTGCAGTTCCCAGAACAGGCGGCGGTTGTCGGCGTTGATGCGCCGGCGCTCGACGGCGCGCTGTACCGTGGCGAACAGCTGATCCAGGTCGAACGGCTTCTGCACGAACGCGAACGCCGACAGCTCGAACGACTGGATGGCAGACGCGAGCGACGGCGATCCGGAGATGACGACGACTTCGACGTCCGGCGTGCGCGCCTTGACGTCGCGAATCAGTTCGAGGCCGGCCTCCGCCTCCAGCGTCAGATCGATCACCACGACGTCGACGGTCGCGGCATCGAGCCGTTCGCGCGCTCCCGCGCGCGTGCTCGCGGTGATCGCACGCATGCCGGCGGCGCGCGCATGCTGTTCCAGCAGATCCTGCAGCGCAGGGTCGTCTTCGACGATCAAAATGGTGACGGACATATGGCCTGTGCGTCTCCTGCTGAGCAAGGCACGGGCCGAAAGCGCCCACGGCGACGCACAAGCGGATTTCCTTGAAAATCAGCCGGGGAAGGGACCGCCGGCTGGTCCGCAACGGGACGGACGTTTCAGAGATGTAACGGGACGCGTTTCAGGGCTGCATCACGGCCGCGCGTCGGCCGTGATCTGATGTTTCTTCATCAGGCGCCAGAGCGTGGTGCGGCTGATCTGCAGCTCGCGCGCGGCGGACGTGACTTCGCCGTGGTACTTCGCGAGCATCGCGACGATCATTTCGCGCTCGGCGCGCTCGCGCGCGGCGGCGACGCCGCCGTCGGCGGGCTGGGGCTCGAGCGGCCCCGCGGCAATCTCCTCCGGCAGGTCCACGGCCTCGAGCGTGTGCCCCTGCGCGACCGCGACGGCGCGCTGAATGACGTGCTCCAGCTCGCGGACGTTGCCCGGGTACGCGTACGCGAGCAGCCGCGTCCGCGCCTCGGGCGCGATCGCCGCGATGCCCGCCGGCGCGCCGTACCGCCCGAGAAAGTAATCGAGCAGCTCCTCGACGTCGGCGCCGCGCTCGCGAAGCGGCGGCACGTGAACGCGGTGGACGTTGAGGCGATAGTACAGATCGCTGCGGAAGCGCCCGTCCTCGACCGCCGCCGGCAGATCCGCGTTCGTCGCGGCGACGAAGCGGACGTCCACCTTGCGCGAATCGTTCTCACCGATCCGCCGGACCTCGCCGGCTTCGAGCACGCGCAGCAGCTTCGCCTGCAGCGCCGCCGGCATCGTCCCGATCTCGTCGAGGAAGAGCGTGCCGCCGTGCGCGTGCTCGATGAGCCCGGCGCGGGCCGCGTCCGCCCCCGTAAACGCCCCGCGCGCGTGGCCGAAGAGTTCGTTCTCCAGCAGCGTGTCGCTCAGCGCGGCGCAATTCAGCGCGACGAACGGACCCGCCGCGCGCGGCCCCTCCGCGTGAATCGCGCGCGCGACGAGCTCCTTCCCCGTCCCGGTTTCTCCCGTGACGAGCACGGTGCCCGGCGCGGCGGCCGCGCGGGTGATGAGGTCCTTGACGCGGCGCAGCGCGTCGCTGCTGCCCACGAGGGCGTCGAGCGAGCTGCTGCCGCGCATCTGACGCTGCAGCAGATCCACCTGCCGCGCGAGCTGACGCCGGTCCGCCGCCGAGCGGACGCGCATCAGCAGCTCGTCGCGGAAGAACGGCTTCTGCACGAAATCGACCGCGCCGAGCTTCATCGCTTCCACGGCGGTGTCGATCGTGCCGAACCCGGTCATGATGATGAACGCGGAATCGACGCGCAGCTCGCGCAGGCGGCGCAGCACGTCGATCCCCGACATGCCGGGCATCCGCATGTCCGAGAGGATCACGTCGAAGAGGCCGCCCTGCGCGAGCGCGAAGCCCGCTTCTCCGCTGTCGGCGTCCTGGACCGTGTAGCCGGCGCTGCGCAGCATCCGCTGCATGCTCTCGCGCACGCCGGGGTCGTCGTCGATGACGAGAATCCGCGACACGCGGTAAGTGTAACCTCCCTCGCGGCCGATACTATGGGCATGTCCGCTACGCGCGCCGCCCGGACCACGACACGCAGCCATGTGGGTCAGGGCTTTAGCCCTGACATCCCACGTACCTCGCGTGTGCTCGCCGTGCTCGCGCTCGCCCTCGCGGCCGCGTGTTCCGCGCCCGGGCCGCGTCCGACCCTCCCGGGCTCCGTGACGCCCGCGGCCGACACGCTGCGCGTGCAGGTCCGCGAGAACGGACGCCTCGTCGTCCGCCGCGTCCCGCTCGAACGGTACGTCGCCGCGGCGATCCTGTCGGAAGTCGCGCCGCCGAGCGCGGATCCGCGAACGCTCGAGGCGATGTTCGAGGTCCAGGCAATCATCAGCCGCACGTACGCGGTGTCGCAGCGCGGCCGTCACGCGCAGGAGGGCTTCGACGTCTGCTCCACCACGCACTGTCAGCTCTATCAGCCGGACCGGTTGCGGACGTCGCGCTGGGCGCCGGCCGCCGAGGCCGCCGCGCGCCAGACGGCCGGCCGACTGCTCTGGTACGACCACGCGCCCGCGCTGGCGCTGTTTCACGCCGACTGCGGCGGAGGGACGAGCAGCGCCGCCGCCGTCTGGGGAGGAACGGCGCTGCCCTACCTCGTTCACGAAGAGGACGAGGGGCCAGCGGCGGCCGCGCACCGCACGTGGCGCTACGAGGTGCGCCGCGAGGCGCTTCGATCGGCGTTGAACCGCGACACCCGGACCGCGGTCGGCGCACGGCTCGAGCGCCTCGAGATCCGCGAGCGCGATGCCGCCGGACGCGCGGAGCGTGTCGCCATCATCGGCGCGCGGACGATCGTGGTGCGAGGCGAGGTGCTGCGCGAAGCGATCGGCCGCGCGCTCGGCGCGCGCACCGTGATGAGCACGCTGTTCGACGTCCGCCGCACGGCGGACGGGTTCCTGTTCGAGGGGCGCGGCTTCGGCCACGGCGTCGGGCTCTGCCAGGCCGGCGCGTATGCGCGCCTGCAGGCCGGGGAGTCGCCGGCGGATGTGCTGGCCTTCTATTTCCCGGGGACCAGCCTGGCGTCAGGGCTAAAGCCCTGACCCACAGGTCCACTTAACCAAAGGCGCAATGTGGGTCTACTCAACCAAAGGCGCAATGTGGGTCTACTCAACCAACCAACCCCCTTGTGGGTCAGGGCTTTAGCCCTGACCGTATAATAGAAGGACACTCCGGCGCCGCGGTAAACGCACCAGCGCCGGCGGCGTATTGATATGCAAGGACCCTCCGTGACCGCTTCCATCGCCCGGGAGGCGGACGCCGCTGCGGCGTCGGCCGTCAAAGCGTTTCAGGCCGAGGGCCGGCTGGCGGACGCCCGCGAACGGTTCGCGGAGCTCGTCGCGCGCCATCAGCGGCGCGCCTCGCGGATTGCGTACCACTACCTTCGCGACGCCGCGGAGGCGGACGAAGCGGTGCAGGACGCCTTCGTCAAATCGTTCACGCACCTGGCCTCGTTCCGGGAAGAGCTGCCGTTCGACGTCTGGCTGACGCGCATCCTCATCAATGGATGCCTCGACCGCATCAAGGCGCGGACGCGCCGCGAGCGGTGGCTGCAGCCGCTCGGCGACAGCCACCCGTCGGCACGTCCGATCGCGGAGCGCATGGCCAGCGGCGGCCCGTCGCCGGAAGACGCGCTGCTCGCGCGCGAACGGCGCCAGGCGATTGCCGCCGCGCTCGACCGGCTGCCGGAACGCCAGCGCGCCGTGTTCGTGCTGAGCCATGTGGAGGGGCGCACGTCGCGGGAAGTCAGCGCGCTGACGGGATTGAGCGAATCGACCGTCCGCGTCCACCTGTTCCGCGCGATTCGGAAACTGCGCACGCTGCTCGCCGCGACCGGCGAGCTGGTCGTGCCGACCCAGCTCGAGGGGAAACGCCGTGTCACTTCTTGAACGCATCGCCGCCGGTCACCTGTCCGAACGCGATTTCGCGCGGCTCTCGGCCGATCGGACGCGTCACCCGCACCTCGACGCGTGCGGCGTCTGCCGCGAGCGCTACGCCCGGTTCGAGCAGTGGATGGCGCAGCTCGACGCCGATCTGCAGACCGAGGCCGACGCGGCGTTCCCGCCGGAGCGGCTGGCCGCACAGCAGGCGCAGATCACGCGCCGGCTCGAAGCGCTCGAGCGTCCCGCACGCGTCATCGCCTTCCCGAAGGCGGCGCGCGCCGTCATCACCAACCAGTCGCACGCAGGACGCTGGGTCGCCGCGGCCGCCGCGGCCGGCGTCATCGCGGGCATCGCGCTCGGCCAGGTCGTGAACATCCGCGAGACGTTCGAACCCACGCGCATGGCTCGATCGACGGCCGCGGTCGAAACCGCCCGCTCCGCTCCGATGCGCGACGGAGTCGTTCCGGTGTCGACGCGGCTCTCGGCGGGCTTCACCGACGAGGACTTCCTGATCGATACCGATGCGCTCGCGCATCCGCGCGTCTCGGAGCTGCGCGCCATCGATGATCTGACGCCGCACGCGCGCGATCTGATGCGGCCCCGGTAACGCGTGACCGCCCGCCAGCCCCTGATCTTCCGCAAGGGCCTCGACATGAAGGAGGCCGTTGCCGGCGAACTCGCGGCCGCGTACCACAGCCGGCTCGTCGATGACGTGCGGGCGGCCGGCTTCCGGCATACGTCCGGCCGCCTCACGATCCATCTCGCGCGCGAGTTCGGGTTCTGCTACGGCGTCGACCGCGCCGTCGACTATGCGTACCAGGCCCGGCGGCGCTTCCCCGGGCGCGACGTGTTCCTCACCGGCGAGATCATCCACAACCCGCACGTCAACGATCAGCTGCGCGCCGCGGGCATCCGCTTTCTGAGCGATCCCGCCGAGCGACCCGCGACGCTCGGGCCGGACGCCGTCGTCATTCTTCCCGCATTCGGCGTGACGATTGCGGAGATGGCGCGGCTCGTCGAACAGGGCTGCACGCTCGTCGACACCACCTGCGGCTCCGTCCTCAACGTCTGGAAGAACGTCGTGCGCTACGCGCAGGACGGCTTCACGGCGGTGATTCACGGGAAGGTCCGTCACGAAGAAACCCGGGCGACGGCGTCGCAGGCGCTGAAGTATCCGCGCGGACGCTATCTCGTCGTCCTCGACCGCGACGAAGCGGCCATCGTCTGCGAGTACATCCGGCACGGCGGCGATCGCGACGCATTCCTCGCGCGCTTCGCCGCCGCCGTCTCACCGGCCTTCGATCCCGATGTCGATCTGCAGCACGTCGGCTGCGCGAACCAGACGACGATGCTGATGTCGGAGTCGCTGGAGATCGGGGAGATGTTCCGGGCGGCCATGACGGCGCGCTACGGCGAAGCCGCGATCGCGCAGCACTTCCGGGCGTTCGACACGATCTGCAGCGCCACGCAGGAGCGCCAGGACGCCGTCGTCGCGCTCCTCGACCGCGAGCCGCTGGATCTCATGATCGTCGTCGGCGGCTACAACAGCAGCAACACGTGCAACCTCGCGCGCATCTGCTCCGAGCGCGTCCCCACGTTTCACATCGCGGATCCCGAGTGCCTGCTCTCGCCCGGACGCATTCGCCACCGCCCGGTTGGCGCGCCGTCCACGACGAGCACGCCTGAGCGAATCACGGAGGACTGGCTTCCACCCGGCCCGGTCGTCGTCGGCTTAACCGCCGGCGCGTCGACGCCGAATAACATCGTCGGGCAGGTGATTGAGACGGTGACGCGATTCGCCGAGTAGCGAGGAGCGCTTGCCCACCGTAGCCGCGGAGCGGCGAAGGTGGGAGTTCGAGGGGCGAGGTTCGAGCGGCGAGGTTCGAGGTTAGCGCCGAAGGCGGGACAATTCGGTCCCGCCCACCGCGGTCACCGTCACGCGGATGCGCTGGCCGTTCTGACGCGTGAGGAAGCGGTGGAGATCGCTGCCGGGCTTCACCATGATCGTCACGTCGGGTCCGAGCGAGAAATAGCCTTCCTGCAGCTCGTGCTCAGCCGAGCTGACCTTCACCGTCAGAGATGTCTCGTCCTGATCGTTCGCCCGGACGGTGAATCCCGCGAACATCATCCCGACCACCAACCAGATGACCGCTGCCGCTCGCACGCGCACCCCCTGCTCCCGGCCGGCCGCCGAGGCCGGACGGCGGAGGAAGGCGCAAGCCACGTGCCACGGTAAACCGCCTTGTTTCAATCAGTTGGGCTGGCTCAGGCGCGGCGTTTGTGAGTACGCGCGTGCACAGCCACGGTAAACGATCCGCTACCCCGGGGCGTAATGAGCATGTAGTTCCTCAGGGAGACACGTACTTACATGGCACTGCGAACGTTCGGCGCCCTGGCCGCCCTGCTGATTCTGGCGCAGCCTGCGGCTGCATGGGCTGGACCCACCGCTCGAGTCTGCGCCTCGGTTCAGACGGAGCCGCAGAAGGGCGCGGATCAGAAATCGGACCACAAGGACGACCGGCGCGGCCCCTTCAAGTGGTGGATCAATGAAAACAGCCGGGCGGAGCTGGGCATCACGAACGAGCAGTCCGCGGCCATCGAGGAGATCTGGCAGGCCAGCCTGCCCAAGCTCCGCGCGTCCCGGCGGCAGCTCGACGACCTCGAAGGTGTGCTGTCGCAGATGATCCGCGATGCCGCCGAGGAG
>DASSOM010000131.1:0-3453 GCA_035700625.1 Vicinamibacterales bacterium | reverse complement strand
CAATCAGCGTCTCCGCCGTGATGGTCCCCAGATACGGCGTGGTGAAGTTCACGTCGTCGTAGCTGTCGGCGAACGCGCGCGCCTGTGCGATGAGCTCCGAGATCTGGGCATCGCCGCAACGATGGCGTTGTCGCATCAGGTCGAGTTCGACGTCGGTCAGCATCGAACGAGACATCTGACGCTGGATGGCACGCGCCTGCGCGGGAAAGTACGGCGGCGCGCTCACGATTACCATCGACGACACGGTGTCCGGCGCCGCGGTGGCCATGTGCAGCAGCACGATTCCGCCGCCGCTCACGCCGATCGCCTTGACGCGGGGAATTCCAAGATGGCGCAGCAGCGCACGCACGTCCTCCGCCGCGTCGCGGAACAAGAACCGGCCCGACGGATTCGTGGAGGCACCATGCCCCCGCAGGTCCGGCGCGACTAATTGAAATCCTTCTGGCGGCCCCGTAAAGACGTACTGCCAGTCCGCGCCAGCACCCATGAAGCCGTGAAGCCAGAGGAGCGGCTCTCCCTCACCGATCACATCGAAGTGCAGCTGCACGCCGTTCGTTTCGAGAAACATGAGACGCCTCCGCACAACGGAGTGTGCGATCGGCCGGCGCAAAAAAAACAGTCTGGTTTCCGCGCGCTGATATAATGGAGACCTCTTCACAAGGGCTCCGCCCGCTGGACACACCGTGATCCCCGCCGGTTACATGGCAAAGCGCGTCGCCGACCGGCCCGACTGGCTTCACGCGGAACGCGTGTCCGACATCTATTCGGTCAGTGGTTGCGTCTCCAGGGATTTCGCCGACTACATCGACTTTTGGAAGCACAACGGCTACTGGCTGTTCGACTCGCCGGAGATCATCCTGGACGTCGCGCGCGAGAACAGCATCGACCTAACCGGGGCGGCGCTGTTCTTCTACGAGGTGTACGAACTGCAGTTCGATGACGGCGAATGGATCCGATTCGAGCCAGAAGCATCGTTTCGCACGAACGTCCGTGTGCCCGACATCAAAGTACTTGAGGGATGGGACGTCGTGAACTTCTGGGTGCAGACCTCAGCTGAGTGTTCGCCCCTGTCGTGCAACTCGCTGGCGGCTGACGTGGAAACGAACGCACACTGTCTGCTGCAATCGCTTGAGGAAGCGCGGGTGCTGCTCGAGAGCGGAATATTCGACGACGCAGAACCAGGACCGTACCGGATTTTCGCTGTCCACTCGGTCGCGTGGCCTGCTGCGGCTTGATCCGGATCCACAATTCCCCATGCACACGATTCTGGTCACCGGCGCAACCGGGAACATCGGCCGCGAAGTCGTCGCGCAGCTGCGCCAGCGGAAGGATTGCCGCATTCGCGCGCTGACGCGCAGACCTGAGACCGCCGATCTCGGACCCGCCGTCGACGTCTTCGGCGGCGATCTCACCGTGCCGGAGTCGCTCGATGCATCGGCAGCCGGGGCGGACGCCGTCTTCCTGGTCTGGACGGCGCCGCTCGACGCCGCCGCGCCGGCGATCGCGCGCATCGCGCCGCGGGTCGGGCGGATCGTGCTGCTGACGTCGCCGCATCGCACTCCGCATCCGTTCTTCCAGCAACCGAACACGCTCAGGGTGGTTTACGAGGGACTCGAACAGACGATCGAGGCGTCCGGCGTGCCGTGGACGTTCCTGCGTCCGGGCGTGTTCGCGTTGAATTGCCTCGCCTGGTGGGGCCCCCAAGTCCGGAACGGCGACGTCGTCCGCTGGTTCTACCCGGACGCAGCCACCGCTCCCATTCACGAGCACGATGTCGCGGCGGTTGCGGTTCGCGCGCTATGCGAGGACGGCCACAGCGGACGCGAGTACGTGCTGACGGGACCTGAATCGCTGACGCAGCGCGAACAGGTCGAGATTCTCGGCGACGCGATCGGACGTCCGCTGCGATACGACGGGCAAACGCACGACGAGGCGCGTGCTGAACTGCTGGCGGTGGCCCCCGCCTTCGTCGTCGACATGCTGTTGACCGCGTACGCGGCGGCGGTGGGTCTGCCGGCGCTGGTGACGTCGAACGTGCTGGACGTCACCGGTACGCCGGCCCGCTCGTTCCATCAATGGGCCGTCGACCACGCCGGCCAGTTTCGCGCCGATCGTCCGAACCGCCTGCAGTAGCCGCGCGTCACTGCAGCTTGCGGAAAATCTTGTTGGGCACGACCTCGTCGTATCGCCTCGATCGGCGGACGAGCAACTCGACGATCGACGCAACCTGCGGCGTCCGCATCTGTTCGTCCGTGTACCACTCCCGGATGCGGGGAAAGACGCGTGGGTTGATCGTGGGCGACCGGTCGATCGTCCAGTTGTAATCGTCGAAATCCACGTAGCCGCCCGGTTTCAGGAGACGGTCCAGCAGCAGGAACGCGAGCGCATCGACGGCCCACGTGTGTGCCCCGTCCAGATAGACGTACTCCAGCAGCGGCTCGGGACTTTTCTCGAGCAGCTTCATCAGCGACCAGTTGTACGAGTCCAGAGTACGGTGGGAGTTGCCGTGGCTGACGAAGTTCGTCAGACGCCGGTCGTGCAGACGCTCCGCGACGCGGGACAGGCGATCGTCGAAGTCGAACAGGTGCAGCACGCCGCGGCCGCCGAGCCACGTCAAAATGGCCTCGGACGTCACGCCCCGGCCGACGCCGATCTCGGCAATCGTCCGGCAGTGCGTCGCCTTCAGGAACTCGAGTGTCCGCGCATTCGGACCGCGGTTGATCCTGGCGGGACGCTCCCGAACGATCCCGATCTGTTTCGCGAGACGATGGAGCGGTCGAATTGGATTCAAATGAGCCATCCGGAGACCACACCAGACTACCGAACAATCCGCGAAACGCACCTCAGCGGCGCGAGTGGCCTCAGATCACTCCGGCGGACGACCGAACACCCGCACGTAGTCGTCCGGCGTGTCGACGTCCTCGATCACGCCGCGGTCACCCACCGCGACGTCGACGACCGCGTGCGAGCGGACGACCGCTTTGGCGCCCTGCGACGGGTCGGCGCGCCGCAGCGCGTCGAACGTCGCGCGCATGAACACGACGGGGTGGCCGTGGCGCCCACGGTGCACGGGGCGCACGATCGCCGCGGCGCAATGAAAGGCGACGTCGCGCAGGCGCGCGATCGTCGACGGCTGCACGAGCGGCATGTCGACGAGCGTCAGCATGATTCCGCGGACGCCGGGTCGATCGACCGCGTCGAGCGCCTCGAGGAGCGATGACAACTGCCCCCGGTCGGGATCCGCGTTCTCGATGACGCGCGCGAAAGGGAGAAACGGCTCGATGGCGCGCCGCAGATCCTCGTCGTCCGGCCGCGATACGATGACCAGGCTCTCGGCGCCCCCGGCCTTGAACGCCGCGGCGAGCCGCGCGGCAAACGGCTGCCCCGCATCGTCCGGGAGCAGGGCCTTGGGGCGGCCGAACCGGCTCGAACGTCCGGCCGCGAGGACAATGG
>DASSOM010000130.1:0-2438 GCA_035700625.1 Vicinamibacterales bacterium | reverse complement strand
GATGTCTTCCCGCGCCTGCGCGACCGTGACACCAGGCCGCATGCGTCCCACGACCCGCAGGAACTGCTGCCCGCGGGGGCCGTGCGTCATCGCCGTCGGGAACGGCTGCCATGCCTGCAGATCGTCCGGCACGCTTGAATCCGGCGGCAGCAGGAGACGGAACGTGCGCGGCATCACGCCGACGACCGTCGTCGCCCGATCGTTGACGAGGATCTGTTTTCCGACGAGCGTCGCGTCCGCGCCATAGCGGCGTTCGAAGAGCGGCCACGAGAGGAGGATCGTTGGCGGCGCGCCGGGCCGGGCGTCTTCGTCGCGGAACGTCCGTCCAAGCGCGGCGTCCGCGCCCAGCACGTTGAAGAAGTCATCGGTGACGCGGCCGATGCGGAGCTGCTCGGGGTTGCCTTCTCCCGTCAGCGCGACGGTGTTTGCCCAGATCGCGCCGAAGGCCGCGCACGTCTTGCTGCGCGCCCGCAGGTCGGCCAGCTCCGGGCCTGACAGCGGCGCGCGCGGATACCCGGCGTCCGTCATGTCGGACCAGACGAAGATGAGGCGATCGGCGTCGCGGTACGGCAGCGGCGACAGCAGCATCCCGTGGACGACGCTGAAGATGGCCGTGTTGGCGCCAATCCCGAGCGCCAGCGTCGCAAGAATGACGGCGGCGAACGACGGGGTTTTCACAAGCGCGCGCCACGCGTATCGGACGTCGAGCAGCCACGTCTCGAGGAACGCACCCGTCCGCCGATCGCGCACCTGTTCCTTCACCTGCTCGACGCCGCCGAGCTCGACGAGCGCGGCGCGGCGGGCGGCAGCCGGCGTCATGCCTTGATCTGTGTAGCGGTCGGCCAGAATGTCGATCGTCGCGCGCAGTTCGTCGTCGAGATCCTGCTCGACGGCTCGCGATCGGAACAGCGTGCGCCAGACGCTCACGATCCGTGAGGTGACGGGCATGGCTTATTCGCTTTCGAGGATCAGGCCGATCGCGAGGACGACGCGGGCCCAGTTCTTCTTTTCGGACGCCAGCTGGCGCTGGCCCGCCGGCGTGATGCGGTAGTACCTCGCGCGTCGCCCCTCCGGGGTCTCGCTCCACTCGCCGGAGATGAATCCTTCTTCTTCGAGGCGGTGAAGCGCGGGAAACAGCGATCCCGGCTTCACGACGAAGGTGCCGTTGCTGATTTGCCGGATGCGGTCGGCGACGCCGACGCCGTGCCGCGGCTCGAGCTCCAGTGTCTTGAGCACCAGAAGATCGAGCGTGCCCTTCATGATCTCGGCACGCTGTTTCGCCATGGCCGCCGACAATATCGAAGTTCGATATCGAAAGTCAATTCCGCGCCTAGGCGGACGTGGGCTGCCCCCTGATCGGGGTCAGACCCCCATCAGTCGCGCAGTACGGCCGCGGGATCGACCTTCCCGGCCCAGCGCGCCGGCGCGTAGCAGGCGACAATCGAGACCAGGAGCACGAGGACCGCGATCCCCGCGTAGATTCCGGGGTCGGTAGGCTTCACGTCGTTGAGCATCGACTGCAGCGTGCGCGTCAGCAGCAGCGCTCCGACCAGGCCAATCGCAATCCCCGCAACCGCCGTCACGGCGCCGCGGCCGACGATGAGACGCTGGACAACGCCGGGATTCGCGCCGAGCGCCAGGCGGATGCCGTGCTCGCGGCGCTGCCGCCGCACGTTGTACGACGTCACGCCGTAGATGCCGACCATCGCGAGAATGCCGGCTAGCGCGCCGAACACCAGCGTCAGCGCCGACAGAAGCCTCGGCTGCCCCACCGACGCGCTGATCACGGAATCCATCGTCTGCACGTGCGTGAGGGGCAACTGCGGATCGAGGCTCGCGACGACCGACCGCGCACTCGGGATCAGCGCCTCGGGATCGGCGCCGGCGGATCGAATCACGACGGTCATCGCCGAATACGGCGCTTGATCGGTCGTCTGATAGAACTCGTACGGCGTCGTGGAGACGAGGCCGAACGAACGGACGTTGCCGACGACGCCGACGACCTCGAAATACTTCGACACGTCGGTCCCCTGCCCGAACCGCTGGCCGATCGGATCCTGGTTCGGCCAGAACTTCTCCGCCATGGCCTCGTTGATCAGGACGCCGAGCGTGTCCTTGCCGTCGCGGCTGTCGAGCGCGCGGCCGCGAAGCAGCGGGATGCCCAACGCCTTCGGGTAATCACCGGTCAGGTAGCGATACTCGACGAGCGGGTTCGAGTTGGCTCCCCACGGGTTGCCGCCCGCTCTCGTCATCTCGCCGTTGTTGCCGAAGCGATACATCGGCAGGTGGCTGATGAGGCCGACGTACTGCACTCCGCCCAGCGGCTTCAGCCGTTCGTAGACGGTCCGCAGCATCTGCGACACCGCCGCGTCATCCTGATACCGCGGGCCGGAGAGGTTCAGATCGAACGCGATCACGTGGTCGGGATTGACGCCGGC
>DASSOM010000129.1:0-7385 GCA_035700625.1 Vicinamibacterales bacterium | reverse complement strand
ACGCCAGAAGGAACTCGTCGCGCGCGTTCTCTGCGGCCACGCTCATGAGGATACGGCAGGATGCCGCAACTGGCACTGGCGTTGCTGTTCTCATCGGATCGGCCTATGCATGGGCTTCGGCAGCCGCTCACCGATCACGTCATCCTCGTCTCCATCGACGGCCTGCGGCCGAACATCTACCGCGACCAGCACTGGCCGGCGCCGGTGCTGCAGGAGCTCGCGCAGCGCGGCGCGATCGCGCTCGCGATGCGCAGCGTCTTTCCCGCCCTGACGTACCCCGCGCATGTGACGCTCGTGACCGGCGCGCTGCCGGCGCGCCACGGGGTGTTCGACAACGAATGCTTCGAGCCGTCGGCGCCGAGCGGGCGCTGGATCTGGCATGCGGACGCGATCCAGGTGCCAACGCTCTGGGACGCCGTCCACGCGCACGGCGGGACGACGGCGGCCCTCTCCTGGCCCGTCACCGTCGGTGCGGACATCGACTGGAACGTCCCCGACGTCTGGGATCCGCGGAATACACGATCGATCGAGCCCATTCGCGCCGCGACGACTCCCCAGGGCTTGTTCGCGGAACTGGAGCGTGAAGCGACGGGACGTCTGTCGGACGATACGTTCAGCCTCGATTCGCTCGGACGCGAGGACGTCGTCGGCGCGATGGCCGCGTATCTGTTCGAGCGCTACCGGCCGACGCTGATGCTCGTGCATGCCATCGGGCTCGATCACGTGCGGCACCGGCTCGGACAGGACAATCCGATGGCGCGGCGCGCGGTCGCCGCGGCGGATCGCGCGGTCGCCCGGATCGTGGAAACGATCGAACGGCTGAACCTCGTCGACCGCTCGACGATCGTGATCACGGGCGACCACGGCGCCGTCGACGTGCACACGACGCTGCTGCCGAACGTGTGGCTGCGCGAGGCGGGCGTCGCAGGCACGGCGCGCGATCACTGGGACGTGACCTTCCACGCGAGCGGCGGATCGGCGTTTCTCCGCATCCACCCGTCGCTCGCCGCGGAGCAGTCCCGGATCGTCGCCTCCGTCCACACCGCGATCAAGGCGCTGCCCTCCGGCGTGCGCGCGCTGTTCCGCCTCGTCGAGCGCGAGGAACTCGATCGCCTCGGCGCGGAGCCGGCGGCGCCGCTCGCGCTGACCGCCGAGGCCGGCGTCGTGTTTTCACCCGATGGCGAAGGGGCGCCGACGCAGGCGGCGCACGGCGCGGGGCACGGCTACCATCCCGACATGCCGGACATGCTGACCGGATTTCTGGCGGCCGGCGGCGGCGTGCGCCGCGGCGCCGTCGTGCCGCTCATGCCCGTTCAGCACGTCGCGCCGTTCATCGCCGCGCTGCTCGATCTGGATCTGCCCGACGTCGACGGCACGCTCCTGCCCGGCCTGCTGGCGATCGCTCCCGAGCAGGCGCCGTCGCGCCGCCCCTGATGTGGTCAGTCCGTCGCCGACAGGGCGAACCGGAATGGACACATCAGGGTAAACACCTTCCATCCTGCCGGCGTGCCGGCGCGCGCATGCCGACCGCCGCGAGCGCCTGAGACGCACAACTTCCACAAATGCGCCGCGCAAGCCCGGCCGTGTGGGTAGGCCGTGAGATTGCAGAGGTGACCGCGGCCATGACGCCCCCAACGGATCAGCTCGCCCGCGCGCGAGCGACAGAAGAAACCGCATCGTCGCCCGCCGCCGAGCGGATGCATATCGTGGTGACCGGCCACGTCGATCACGGCAAGAGCACGATCCTCGGACGGTTGCTGGCGGACACCGGATCGCTGCCGGAGGGCAAGCTCGACGCCGTCCGCCTGACGTGCCAGCGCAACGCGAAGCCGTTCGAGTACGCCTTCCTCCTCGACGCGCTCAAGGACGAACAGGCGCAGGGCATCACGATCGACTCGGCGCGCGTGTTCTTCAAGTCGGCGCGGCGCCACTACGTCATCCTCGACGCGCCCGGACACATCGAGTTCCTGAAGAACATGATTACCGGCGCGTCGCGCGCCGAGGCGGCGCTGCTCGTGATCGACGCGCACGAAGGCGTCAAAGAGAACTCGCGCCGTCACGGGTTCATGCTCTCGATGCTCGGCATCAGCCAGATCGCCGTGCTCGTGAACAAGATGGATCTCGTGGGCTACCGCCAGGACGTGTTCGATCGGATCGTGGCCGAGTACGGCGAGTTCCTCGGCCGGTTGGACGTCGCGCCCGCGTGCTTCATTCCCGTCAGCGGCGCGGCCGGCGATAACCTGGCGACCTCTTCACGGAATCTCCCCTGGTATCACGGACCAACGGTCCTCGACGCGCTCGAGGCGTTCGAGAACCGTCCGCCGCTGACGAGCGCCACGTTCCGGATGCCCGTGCAGGGGGTCTACAAGTTCACCGAACACAACGACACGCGGCGGATCGTCGCCGGCACGGTAGACAGCGGCCGCATTTCCGTCGGCGACGAGGTGATCTTCTATCCGTCCGGCAAGAAGAGCCGCGTGAACCGCATCGAGGCGTTCAGCCGTCCGCCGCAGCGCACGGCATCGGCGGAGGAAGCGACCGGCTTCACGCTGACCGATCAGATCTACGTCGCACGCGGCGAGATCGCCGCGATGAGCGGTCAGACCAAGCCGCACGTCAGCACACGGATGCAGGTGAGCCTGTTCTGGCTCGGAAAGCATCCGCTCGCGCTCAAGAAGGAATACCTCCTCAAGCTTGGAACCGGTCGGACGCCATTCCGCGTCGAGGAAATCCATCGCGTGATCGACGCGTCGGAGCTGGCGGCCGTCGAAGGGCGAACGCAGGTGAATCGCCACGAAGTGGCGGAGTGCACGCTCGTGCTCGGAAAGCCGCTGGCGTTCGACACCGCGGATCAATGCTCGCCGACGGGCCGCTTCGTCATCGTGGACGACTTCGAGATCAGCGGCGGCGGCATCGTGCGGCAGGCGCTCCCGGATCGCCAGGCGTGGGTGCGCGAGAAAGTCCTCAACCGCAACTACAAGTGGGAAGAGGGGGGCGTCGCGCCCGAGCGGCGCATGGAGCGCTACAGCCAGAAGCCGGCGCTTCTCGTCATCACCGGCGAGAAGCATGCGGATCGGAAGCGTCTCGCGCGCGACCTCGAGGCGCGGCTCTTCGACGACGGGCGGCACGTCTACTTCCTGGGGATCGGCAACGTGCTCTACGGCGTGGACGCCGACATCGAGCGCACCGACGCCAACCGCCTCGAACACCTGCGCCGTCTCGGGGAGGTCGCGCACATCCTGCTCGACGCCGGCCTGATCGTGATCGCCACCGCTGTCGCGCTGAGGCAGGAGGACATCGAAGTGATCCGCACGTCGGGCGGATCCGACCGCGTCATGACGGTCTGGCTCGGCGATCAGCTGACGACGGACCTCTCGTGCGATCTGGCGCTCACACCTGACGAAGCGGATGCAGAGGGCCCCACGCGCCTGAAGACGCTGCTGCACGACTGCGGAGTGATTTTCAAGCCATGGTAGGCGGCGAAACGACGATCGAGTCCGCGGTCATCTGGTTCACCGGGCTTTCGGGCGCCGGCAAGTCCACGATCGCGCGCGAACTGCAGGCGCGTCTCCTCGCCGTCGGCGCCCGCGTCGAGTACCTCGATGGCGACGACATCCGCGCACTGTTCCCGAACACCGGCTTCACCCGGCCGGAACGCGACGCCCACATCAAACGCGTCGGATTCCTGGCAAGCCGCCTCGAGCATCACGGCGTGTTCGTGATCTGCGCGCTCGTCTCGCCGTACCGCGAATCGCGGGAGGCGGTGCGACGTCTCTGCCGCCGGTTCGTGGAGGTCCACGTCTCGACGCCGCTGAGCGAGTGCGAACGGCGCGACGTGAAAGGGCTCTACACCCGGGCGCGCCGCGGCGACCTCGCGAACTTTACGGGCATCGACGATGTGTACGAGGCGCCGGAGGCGCCGGAGCTGCGCATCGACACGCGTGAGATGCCGGTGGACGCCGCCGTCGAGCGCGTGATGGCCGCGCTCGGGATCGACGATCGCGCCGTCCGCGCGGCGGAGGTGGCGTCATGAGAGTGGACGCCGCCGATCCGCGCACGCTCGCGCGTCTCTGTGCGATCGCGCAGGACGCCGGCCGCGAGATCCTCAGGCACTCCTGCACGACCGTCGCCTGTTCGCTGAAAGCGGACGCCAGTCCGGTGACGGCCGCCGACGTCGCCGCCGAACGACGCATCGTTCAGGCACTCACCACCTGGGACGCGTCGATTCCCATCGTCGCGGAAGAATCCGCCGCCGCGCACGAGGGACGGCCGCTCGCGTCGGATCGCTGCTGGCTGATCGATCCGCTCGACGGCACGAAGGAGTTCCTCGCCGGCAACGGCGAGTTCACGGTGAACATCGCGCTCCTCGAGTGCGGCCGGCCCGTGCTCGGCGTCGTGTTCGCGCCGATGCTGGACGTGACCTACGTCGCGGGATGCGGGCTTGGCGCGTGGCGGCAGTGCGCGTCGGAACGTCCCGCGCGCATCGTCTCGCGCGGCTGGCGCCCCGGGCAGCCGGCGCGCATCGTCGAGAGCCGATCGCATCCGTCCGCGGCGCTCGAAGCGTATCTGCGGACCATTCACGTGCGCGAACGCGTGCGCCTCGGCAGCTCGCTCAAGTTCTGCCGCGTCGCCGAGGGGCGCGCGGATCTCTATCCCCGCTTCGGGCCGATGATGCACTGGGACGTCGGCGCGGGCGATTGCATCTATCGCAACTCCGGTCCGGACGGCGAGCGCCCCTCGCCGATCCGCTACGACGCCGCCGACCTGCGCGTGCCCGGATTCATTCTTGGTCAGGAGGACGCGGCGTCCGCCTGACCGCGATGCGTTGAACATGGATCAGCTCGAACAACTCGAACATCGCAGCGTCCACATTCTCCGCGAGGCGTACTCCGCCTTTCGACATCTCGGCATGCTCTGGTCCATCGGGAAGGACAGCACGGTCCTCCTGTGGCTGACGCGCAAGGCGTTCTTCGGCCACGTGCCGTTTCCGCTGATTCACATCGACACGTCCTACAAGATTCCCGAGATGATCCGCTACCGCGATCGCCTCGTCGCGGAGTGGGGATTAAACCTGATTTACGGGCAGAACGAGGCGGCGCTCGCGGAGCATCGGACGTACCCCGACGGCGCGATCGATCGGCTCACCTGCTGTTCGCTCCTGAAGACCGAGGCGCTCCGGCGCACGCTGAGCGGCGAGGGGCCGCGCTACCGGTTCAACCACGCGGCGAAGACGTACGAGCGCGATCCGAATACCGAACCGTTCGACGGGGTGATCGTGGGCGCCCGAGCGGACGAGGAAGGCAGCCGATCGAAAGAACGCTACTTCTCGCCCCGCACGAACCAGAACGCGTGGGACCTCGGCGATCAGCCGCCCGAGTTCTGGAATCAGTACAAGACCGATTTCGCCCCCGGCACGCACGTGCGCATCCACCCGCTGCTCGACTGGACAGAGCTGAACATCTGGGAGTACGTCGAGCGCGAGAACATCCCGATCATCGGGCTGTATTTCGATCGCGGCGAGGGAACGCGCTACCGGTCGCTCGGATGCGCGCCGTGCACGCGTCCCGTTTCCTCGACCGCCACGTCGGTCGCGGACATCATCGTCGAGCTCCGCAGCGGACGGTTCGCGAACATCGCGGAACGCTCCGGCCGCGCGCAGGATGCCGCGGACGGCGGCGGCCTCGAGACGCTGCGCCGGGACGGCTACATGTGAGGCGTGTGTGTCGCCCGAACTCCTCGCGCTTTCCGCCATCACGCTGATCGCCGCCGCGATCAACGGCGCGCTCGGCTACGGCTTCTCCTCCCTGACCGTTCCGATGGCGCTGCTGATGTTCAGCAATCGTGTGCTGAACCCGGCGCTGGTGTTGATCGAGGTGGTGCTGAACGCGTACGTGCTCCTCGTCAATCGCCGCAGCGTGCCGGCCGTGTGGCGCCGCATGCTGCCAATCATCGCGGGGCTCGCGCCCGGGATCGCGCTCGGCACGGTATTCGTGGCGAGCCTCAATCCCACGTGGATGAAGCTGTGGACGTTCGCCTGCCTGATTCCGCTCATCTTCATCCAGGCGGCGGGCTTCCGCCGGCCGATCAAGGGGGAGCGCCGCGTCGGATTCCTGTTTGGCAGCGGCGTCGGCACGCTGTACGCGGTGACGACGATCTCCGGCCCGCCGCTGGCTCTGATGCTCAACAATCAGGGCTACGTCAAACAGGAATTCCGCGCGGGCCTCGGCCTCGTCCGGCTCGCCGAGTCGACGATGACGGCGGCGGCGTATCTCTACGCAGGCATGTTCACGACGACCAGCCTGGCGCTCTCGCTTCAGATCGTGCCGAGCCTCGTCATCGGCGTTCCCCTGGGCGCGATCCTGATCAGCCGCGTGCAGCCGGAAGTGTTCCGCCGCGTCTGTATGAGCTTCGACGTGTGGATCGTCGCGTTCGGCCTGACGTCGGTGCTGCGCCTGCTCGGCCTGGTGGACTGGACGACCGCCGGCGCGGTGTTTTTCGCGCTAGCCTCGTTCGACGTGTGGCTGCTGACGCGCTTCTTCCGTCAGCGCCGCGACGGTCTCGGATCGGTGGCCACCGATCCGGTCAGGGCGTAAAGCCCGCCGCTCTAGCGACGACCAATTCGAGCCCCAAGAGCTGGTTCCGTGACCTTGGGCGCAAGATCTTCCGCATTCCAAAGTCGGAGATTCATTGTCGCGAGCAGATATCACACGGGACCAGCAGCGAGACGAACCATAAAATCATGAACTCGCTGCTTTACACGCATCGCCTCATCGGCATCATAGGAATGCCGCGCGTGAGAGATCCTGTTTCGCCAAATGTCTTTTATGTATTCGCTTTGGTCAGCAATATCTGAATAGAACATTAGGGCCTTTTCTTTTCGTTTGCCCGGACTCTTGGATCGTAGCTCTGTGAGCTTATTCCTGATGCCGGTTATGACCTTGTTCCAGTCCGCATATTCAACAGGATGATTGCCACCCTTGTGGTTGAGCCTCACCCTTAGCCTCTTAGCCACGGCGCGTAGTCCATGCTCGCTGACGCGCATCAGGTGAAACACTGCGGCTGAATTGCAATCAGCCGCAAGGCAGTTCCCCGCTTCGCGAATGTCACTCTTCGCCGACCTGAACCGCTTCGCAACAACTGGCCCAAATAGTTCATCGTTATCGACGTATGAAGAACAGGCATTTCTGACTCGTAGGAACCGCCGCGAGCTCAGTTCTTTAATGATTCGATGCCCAATGGTGCGGGCGTCGGCTTCGAGCGCGGACGGATGCATTCCGCGCTGAACATTCTTTAGAATTCGACGCGCTTCTTCAGAAGCGCCGCGCAAGCCTGCCTCTGCCAAGTCTGTCGCCGCCCCCTCGAGTTCGCCCGCGAACGTCGTAACG
>DASSOM010000128.1:0-2312 GCA_035700625.1 Vicinamibacterales bacterium | reverse complement strand
TGGTAGTCGATCGCGATCAGTGGATCCCCGGTGGCGCGGGCGCACGCGATCAGATACGGCGCGATGACGACGCACGCCACAGCGCCGGCAAGCCATACGCGGGCCACCCTCCTGCGCGGCGCCGGATAGATTTCGAACAGGATCCAGACGAGCGCCGGAAAGACGAACAGGATGGCCGTGATCCGCGTCAGCGCGCAGAGTCCCGCGAGAATGCCCGCTGTGATCGCGCGCGGCGTCGACGGACCTTGGCGAAGACGCACGAGCGCCCAGAGCGTCAGCGTCACGAACGCCGCGAAGGTATCGTCGCGCCACCCGTTCGGTGCCCACGTCACGGCGTCGTAGTCGATGGCGAGGGCGAGCGCGGCGACGATGCCGGCAGCGGGGCCCGCGAGTACGAGCCCCAGCAGACCGGTGGCGGCGATCCACACAACCGATCCGGTCAGTGACGCGAAGCTGAGCGCAATGTCCTGGTTGCCGAGCAGAGCCAGCCAGCCGCGCGTCAGCGCCAGAAACACCGGCTCCCGCACGTGCGCCTGGTAGAAGCTCCGCATCTCGCGCGCGAAGCGCAGGTAATTGATTGGATCGCCGCCCACGTACGGCGACTCGATGCGAGGCCACCGATACGCGGCGGGCTCGACATATCGCGCCAGCGGTGCAGCCTTGCACAGCGCGGCGATCCACCGCGGATGCGCGGGTGCACCGTATCCCGAAACGAGAGCGTCGAGCCGGAGAAGGGCGCCGTAGGCGACGACGAGCAGCAGGCAGACCGCGAATGCTGCTCGCGGCGGCTTCATTGCTGGAACCTGAGCGACCCGAGGAAGGCTTCGTACGCAGGCACGGCAGCCGCGACCGTACGCGACGGGCCCGTGAGTTTGACGTAGTAAGGCCCGCGCGGCGTCTCGACCACGGCTGCGAGGAGGCGGAAATCGGGCTTGTTGAAGTGTTCGCTCGCCCCCGGGCGAACCTCTGCGACGTACGTGCCCGAGACATCGACCGACGAGACCTCGAGGCCGTTGATGGTGCGGTTCCCGGTCTTCGCATCATCTTTTGCCGGAGCGCCGCCGGGCCGCTGCATCTGGCCGATCCATCGGTCGATGTTCGCCTGCATGCCGCCGCCGCCCTGCGACCCGAAGTAATACACGATCAACTCCGCGTCTTCCGGATCGCCGGCCGTGCGCGGGATCACGAATTCGGCGACGCGCATGCTGCTCGCGGCCGGCCGAGCGTGCCACGAGGAAGGCGCATCGAAGGTGAGACGTCCTCCAGGGGTTTGTATCGCGGCGAGCGTCAACACGGAAAGCAGCAGAGTGCGCATCAAGGGATCGTATCCGACTCGCCCCTGCGTCCGTCACCCGCGTTTGTATCTTTTTAATAAGGTTTGAGGGATAATCCGCCGATCCACCCGTCTGTCATCTGGGGCATGGTGCGCGAAGGAACGGGAATAGTCCAGCCGGCGTCTTTAGTAATCTTATTGATCATGCGGCTGGGAACCACGTAGGAGAAGAACATGTTGCGATGCAGTAGCCGCTTGCTGGCGGCAGCTCTGCTTGCGCTCGTCGTCGCGGCCCCCGCCGCGTTCGCGCAGTCGCAGGCAACCAACGGATCCATCGAAGGCACTATTACCGACGCGTCCGGGGCGGTGCTCCCCGGCGTGACCGTGACCGTCACTCACGTCGAGACCGGTGCCGAACGCACCGCCGTCACGAACGACAAAGGGCTCTTCCGCGCGCCGCTCCTGCCGATCGGCACTTACACGGTGAAGGCGGAACTCCAGGGCTTCAAGACCTTCCAGCAGAAAGACGTCCGCGTGTCCGTCGGCGAGACCGCCGTCGTCAACGCGACGATGACCGTCGGCGACGTGTCGGAGACGATCAGCGTGAGCGCGGCCGACGCGCCGGCCCTCGATCCTGCGCGCATCGACGTCGGCCACACGATGAGCTCGACGGAAGTGCACAACCTGCCGCTCGTCGCGCGCAATCCGTACAACTTCGCGCTCGTGCAGCCCGGCGTCACGGGGATCGAGAACGTGGAATTCGGCGTCCCGCGCCTGGCGGCCAACGGCGCGGCGATGCGCATCAACTACATGATCGACGGCAACACGAACACCGAGAAGGACCGCGCGGGACTGCGCCTGCTTCCGATGTCCGAGGTCATGATTCAGGAAGTCAAGGTGGTCACGACCGGGTTCGCGCCCGAGTTCGGCCAGACGATGGGGATGGTCTACAACGCGATCACGCCGTCGGGCACCAACCAGTTCCACGGCGAAGGCAGCTATCTGTTCCGGCGCAATCCGTTCAGCGCGTTCCCGTTCT
>DASSOM010000127.1:0-9707 GCA_035700625.1 Vicinamibacterales bacterium | reverse complement strand
CGTGCTGGCCTCGTGGACGCTGTCTGCGCAGCCGCCGCAGCCGCCGCAACAGCCCCCGCAGCAACCGCCTGCGCAGCAACCGCAGCAGCCGTCGCAGGTGACGGTTCAAATCATGGGGGAATCGGGGCTGCCGCCGAAGCTGGCCGTGGCCGAATTCCTCGCGCTCTCGCCGGATGCGGAAACCGCCGCCGCGGCGAAGACGATCACCCAGGTGCTCTGGGACGATCTCAACTTCGAGCGCGAGTTCTACATGATTCCGCGCGACGCCGCGGCAACCGTCCCGCGCATGACGTCGCTCGATGGGGTCCCGCTCGACCGCTGGCGCGAACTCGGCGCCAACGGGATTGTCGTCGGCAGCGTGGAGAAGACCGGCAGCGGCGTGATCGTGCGCGCGAAGGTGGTCGAGCCGGGGGCCGGCCGCACGGCGTTCGGCAAGGAGTACAGCGGATCGATCGCGAACCCGCGGCTGTACGCCCACACGATCTCGGACGAAATCCATCAGACGCTGCGCGCGCTCGCAGGGGTGGCGCGGACGCGGCTGACGTTCTCGTCGGATCGCGACGGCGAACGGATGCACGGTCCGCAGGCCGACCGCGACATCAAGGAGATCTACATTGCCGACTACGACGGCGCGCGGCAGCAGCGCGTCACCGTGACGCGATCGTTGAACGTCGCGCCCGCGTGGTCGCCGGACAAGCAGGCCGTCGCGTACACGAGCTACCGGCGCGGCAACTCGAGCACGTACCAGGACATCATCGTGTCGTACCTGTACGAAGGACGGCTCGACACGCCGGCGCACGGCAACCCGCAGCGGCAGAACTATCTGCCCGCGTGGGCGCCGGACGGGTCGAAGCTCGCGTTCACGTCGAACCGCGACGGCAACCCGGAGATCTACGTGATGAACCGCGACGGCAGCGGCCTGCGGCGGCTCACGAACAACCCCGCGATCGACGTCACGCCCACGTGGTCGCCGACCGGGACGCAGATCGCGTTCACCTCCGACCGGACCGGCTCGCCGCAGATTTACATCATGAACGCCGACGGCACCGGACAGCAGAAGATCACGAGCGAGTCGTACTGCGATCGCCCGACGTGGTCCCCTGCCCCGTTCAACGAGATCGCGTACGCCTCGCGCGTCGGCGGCGGCTACAACATCCGCGTGCTCGACATCGCCTCGCGCGAGATCCGGACCATTACGGACGGCATCGGCAGCAACGAGAGCCCGGCGTTCTCCCCGAACGGACGGCACCTCGCGTTCATGTCGACGCGCATGGGCAAGGCGCAGATCTTCGAGATCGATCGCGACGGCACGCACCTGCGCCAGATCACGCGCGAGGGTAATAATACGTACCCGAACTGGTCACACTGAGGGTGCTGGGGGCTGGTGGTTTCAATTGAGAGAGCGACTGATGATGAAACGTGATGCCTTGATCGTTGTGATCCTGGTGCTCGGGCTGGCCGCGGCGTGCGCGAAGAAGAAACCGCCGGTCGCGCGGCCGACGCCGCCCCCGCCGTCGCCGACGGCTCAGGGGGAGCGTCCACCGGCGCCGCCGGAGCCGGTCATCGAGCCGCAGCCGGTGCCGCCCGAGCCCGTGCTGACCGAGGACCCGCTGGCCAGCAAGGATCTCGACGAGATCAACAAGGAATCGCCGTTCCAGCCGGTGTTCTTCTCGCTCGACAGCGCGGAGATCGACGGCCAGGGGCAGCAGGCACTGAACGCCGACGCCGAGATCCTGAAGAAGTACCCGAGCTGGACGATTACGATCGAAGGGCACTGCGACGAGCGCGGCACGGCGGAATACAACCTCGCGCTCGGCGAGCGCCGCGCGCTCGCAGCCAAGACGTATCTGGTGTCGCTGGGGATCCCGACCGATCGCCTCCGGACGGTCAGCTACGGCAAGGAATTTCCGTTCGATCCCGGCCATGACGAGTCCGCCTGGGCGAAGAACCGGCGGGCGCACTTCGTCGTGACCAGCAAGTAAGGGAGCGTGCGCATGAAGGCTGTCTACGCGCTGTTGATCGCCGGCGTGATCGTGCTGGCGGGGCCCGCCAGGACCGCGTCGGCCGCGGACAAGGAACACCGGCAGATAATGGCCGAGATCCGCATGCTGCAGGAGCAGCAGCAGCAGCTCCAGCAGATGATCGGCGGCCTGACAGACGCGCTCAAGGCTGTGTCCACGAAGCTCGACGATCAGGCGGCCGCGAACCGCAAGGCGCTCGCCGATCAGGGGCTGCAGCTGAACGGCGTCACCGACGGCATCCGGATCCTGCGCGAGAAGATGGACGACAGCAACGTCCGCATCTCGTCGCTCGCACAGGAGATCGAGGGGGTGCGTCAGACGCTCGCGTCGCAGCCTTCGCCGTCGATGACGATGCCGGGGACGGAAACGCCGACCGGCGCGCCAGGGACCGAGCCGGCCCCGACCGAGCCCGGACAGCAGCCTGGACAGCCCGGACAGCCCGGCGCGGCCATGCCACCTGTGGCGAACCCGAATCCGATCCCGCCGGGCGTGTCGCCGCAGAAGATGTGGGACGCCGCGTTCGCCGACTACTCCGCCGGCCAGTACGATCTCGCCGTGCTCGGCTTCGAGTCGTACATCAAGGCCTTCCCGCGCTCGCCCCAGGCCGCGGCCGCGCAGCTCTACATCGGCCACGCGCGCCAGCAGCAGTCGAACTGGCCGGAAGCGCTGAAAGCCTATCAGGCGGTGATCGACAGCTATCCGGACACCTCCAGCGCGCCGGAGGCCTACTACAAGCTGGGCCAGACGTACGAGCGGATGAACCAGCTCGATGCCGCCCGGAAGGCCTATCAGACGACGATCGACAAGTTCCCGAACTCGAACGGCGCGATCTTCGCGAAGCAGTCGCTGGAGCGATTGAGCCGGCGCGAGGAGGCAGGCCTCCCCGCCGGCCGCTCGATCGGATAGGCCCTAGAACGGGATATCGTCGTCCGACAATTCGCTGACGGGCTCGCCCATCGGCTCCATCTGATCGACGTTGGATGCGGCCGGCCGCGCGGCGGCGCGTCCGCCGCCTCCCCCGCCGCCGCCGAGCAGGACGATGCGGTCGCCGCGGATTTCCGTGGTGTAGCGCTTGTTGCCGTCCTTGTCGTCCCACTGGCGCGTCTGCAGCCGGCCTTCGACGTAGATCTGCTTGCCCTTCACGAGGTATTCGGACAGCGATTCGGCGGACTTGCCCCACAGCACCACCCGGTGCCACTCCGTTTTTTCCTGCCGCTGTCCCGACTTGTCGTTCCAGACCTCGGTGGTCGCCATGTTGAGCGTCGCCACTGCGGAACCACCCGGCGTGTAGCGCAGTTCGGCGTCGCGTCCGAGATTGCCCACGAGAATCACTTTGTTCACGCTGCCCATGCCACGAGTCCTTTCAAGAGTCCGGCCACTAATCGGCGGCCACAGAAGAACATAGAAAGCCGCGGAAAAACACGGAAAATCACAGAAAGCCGCGGAAAAACACGGAAGAACACAGACGGGGACGTGCCGTGTACGCAGCAACTGCCATCATTCCTGCGACGCGCCGCCGCAATTTCTGCGATCACGTCGTCCGCCCGTACCGATCCTCGAGCCGGACGACGTCGTGCAGTTCCGGGGTCGAGACTTCGAAGATGTCGCAGTCGGTGATCGCGGTCATCCGGTGAACCGTCTTCGGCGTAATGTGCACCGCTTCGCCCGGTTTCATCTCGCGCGCGACGAGCGCGTTGGCTTCGCCGATCTCGAACGACAGCCGCCCGGACCAGAGGAAGATCGTCTCGTCCTTCTCGTTGTGGTACTGCAGGCTGAGCGCGTGTCCGGCATTGACGTGAATCAGCTTGCCGACGTACCGATCGGTCTTCGCCCAGTGCAGCTCGTATCCCCAGGGTTTGTCGACGCGCGTCGGTCCGCTCACTGAGTGTCTCCTTTGTCAGGGCTAAAGCCCTGACCCACATGCCCGCCTCGCCGTAGCGGCGCAGCCGCGAAGGCGGGTGGGTCAGCCCTTCATGGGCTGACGACCCGGCGCAGCGGGCTGAAACTCCGTCAACGTTCGCTCGACATCGGCGGCGGTCGCCGCGCGCAGCACGCGGCTGGCGAGCCGTGCCGCGTCCGTGACGCGCAGCCGGCGGACGACCTGCTTCGCGACCGGAATGGCCGCCGGCGCCATGCTGAACTCCCGCAGCCCGAGGCCGATCAGCAGCGGCAGCAGCGCGGGGTCGGCCGCCATCTCTCCGCACACCGAGACGGGGACGCCGCGCCGGCGCGCCCCGCGGACGATGAGCCGCAGCACGCGCAGGATCGCCGGATGCAGCGGTTCGTACAGCCGCGACACACGATCGTCGGTGCGGTCGACGGCGAGCGTGTACTGAATCAGATCGTTCGTGCCGATGCTGAAGAAGTCCGCCTCCTCCGCCAGCAGATCGACGGTGAGCGCCGCCGACGGCACCTCGATCATGATGCCGACGGGCACCGGCGGCACAGCCAGACCGCGCGTCTCCAGCGCGTGCGCCGCCTCCGCGACGGCCGCCTTCGCTTCGCGCAGCTCGCGAACGCCGGTGACGAACGGGAACATGATCCGCAGCGGGCCGTGCACCGCCGCGCGCAGCAGCGCGCGCAGCTGCGCCTGGAAGACCTCTTCGAACGACAGACTGAGGCGGAGGCCGCGCAGGCCGAGCGGCGCGCGGCTGCTGTCGCCGCTGCCGGCCGGCCCGAGCCCGAGCTGCGCCTCGCTGACGTCGAACGTCCGCACGGTGACGCGGCCGCCGCGCATTTCGTCGAGCAGACGGCGGTAGGCCTCGTACTGGGCGTCCTCGTCGAGTCCTGCCGCGCCGCCGCGCGCCAGCAGGAACTCCGATCGGAACAGGCCGACGCCTTCCGCGCCCCCCTCCCGGGCACGCGTCGCTTCGTCGGCCAGCTCGATGTTCGCCTCGAGGCGGATTGCCGTTCCGTCTTCGGTGACGGCGGGCAGCATCGCCAGCGCCGCGAGCGATCGTTCGTCGGCTCGATGCTGGTGCAGCCGCGCCTCGACCTCGCGCAGCACCGGTGCGGGCGGCTCGACGAGGACCTCGCCGGTATTGCCGTCCACCGCCAGCAGCGCGCCCGCGGGGATCACGCGGCTCGCATTTCGCACGCCGGCCACGGCGGGCACGTGGATCGACCGCGCCAGGATGGCCGTGTGGTACGTCCAGCTGCCGGCATCGGTGACGAACGCGGCGATGCGCTGCCAGTCGAGCTGCGCCACGACCGATGGCGCGAGTTCGTCGGCCACGAGTACGAGCGGACCTTCGACGTCGCGGAACAGATCTTCCTGCGGCGCGCCGGCGCGCAGGTTCATGGTCAACCGGCCGACGACGTCGCCGACGTCTCCCTTTCGCTCGCGCAGGTACGGATCGTCGGCCTGCTCGAACAGCCGCGACAGCTCGTCGAGCGCCTGCCGCAGCGCGGATTCCGCGTTGACGCGCTGGTCGCGGATGATCGCGACGGCGCGGTCGACGAGCATCGGATCATCGAGCATCAGGAGCTGCGCGTCGAACATGTAGGCGTGATCCGGGCCGGCGGCGCGATCGATCCGGTCCTTGATCTGGCGGAGCTGATCGCGCGATCGGTCGCGCGCGGCGCCGAGCCGCGCGATCTCGCCGTCGATGCGGTGATCCGGTACGCGGAATCGCAGATCGCGCGCCCCGCGCGAGACCACCAGCGCGCGGCCGATCCCGACGCCGGGCGAGACTCCCAGACCGCTCAGTCGCATGGGACGCCTCCGCTCGCGCCGTCAGACGCCGCGTCGAGCGGCAGCTCGTCGAACCCGCGCTCGACGAGGCCGCACAGTACGGCGACGGCCTCTGCCTCGTCCGCCCCGTCCGCCGAGATCGTGATGACGCTGCCGCGCGCGGCGGCCAGCAGCAGCAAGCCCATGATGCTCTTGCCGTCCATCTCCCGTTCGCCGCGCGCCACGCGGATGCGCGCGCTGAACCGGCTCGCGGCGTGGACGAACCGCGCCGCGGCCCGGGCGTGCAGGCCGAGCGGATTCGTGATCGTCATGGTACACACCGTCATCGCGCGAGCCTCCGCTTTCACCCGCGTTCGCCCCGCAGCAGATCCGAGGCGACCCAGATCGCGTTGCGTCCATGTTCGCGCATGTCGCGCGCGAGCCCCAGCAGGTCGGCGTCGCGCGGCGGCCGCGCCAGCTTGATCAGCATCGCGAGATTCACGCCGGTGATCACCTCGACCCTGTCCTTCTCCAGGAACGTCACGGCCAGATTGGCCGGCGTGCCCCCGAACATGTCCGTGAGGACGAGCACCCCTGCCGGATCCTCCGCGGTGGCGCCGGCCGACTGCTCCACCCGCTCGATCGCGCGCCGAATCGCGTCGCGTGCCTGCTCGACGTCCTCGTGCCATCCAATCGAAACCGCCGCGACGTGCGGAAGCTCCCCTACGATCATCTCGGCGGAATTGAGCAGCTCGGCGGCCAGCTGCCCGTGCGTCACGATGACCACACAGAGTTTCATAGCCGATCAGTCCAGCGCAATGTCCCGGTGACGGACCCGCAGCTGCACGCCGGGGATCCGCGTGAGCCCCTTCTTGAGCGCTTCCGCAATCGCGACCGAACGGTGCCGCCCGCCGGTGCAGCCGATGCCGATCGTCAGATACGTCTTGCCTTCCGCGACGTACTGGGGGATCAGGAACCGCAGCAGGCTCAGCGTGCGATCGAGGAACTGCCGGGTGGCCTCCGATCGGTCGAGGAACGCCCGCACTTCGCGGTCGCGTCCCGTGTGCGGCCGCAGCGCCGGCACGAAGTGCGGGTTCGGCAGGAAGCGGACGTCGAACAGCAGATCGGAATCGACCGGGATGCCGTGCTTGAAGCCGAAGCTCAGGATCGTCACGACGAGCTGCGAGTCCGGGGCGCGCCCTGTCTGCACGCCGCGGAACGCCTGCCGCAGCTCGTGCACCGTCATCTTGGAGGTGTCGACGACGTGATCCGCCAGGCGCTTGAGCGGCGCCATCCGCTTGCGCTCCTCGCGGATCCCTTCGATGGCGGAGCGGTTCGGTGCAAGCGGGTGGGGCCGCCGCGTTTCGCTGAAGCGGCGCACCAGGGCCTCGTCCGAGGCGTCCAGGAAGATGAGCACCGGATTCAGGCCCGGCGTGTTCTTCAGGCGCGAGTACATCCGCGGCAGCTCGTCGAGCATGCGTCCTTCGCGGACGTCGACCACCACCGCCGCGCGCGGAATCTCGCTGCCGGCGCGCTGGGTCAGCTCGGCGAGCATCGGCAGCAGCGCGACCGGCAGATTGTCGACGCAGAAGTAGCCGAGATCTTCGAGCGCGCGAATCGCCTGCGACTTGCCCGATCCCGAGAGTCCGGTCAGGACGACGAAGCGCGACGCGACGGCGGTCCGCGCCGCTCGACGCGCGGCATGGCGTTTCTCGCGCATCACAGATCCTCTCCGTCGTCGGCGTCACTCGCCGCTTCGAGCTGCTGCTCGAGACGATCGACGAGCCGCCGGGCGGCGTGGTGGCCGCGGCTGCGCAGCAGCTGGTTGCGCGCCGCCACCTCGACGAGGATCGCCAGGTTGCGCCCCGGTGCGACCGGCATCCGCAGCATCGGCACGCGGACGCCGAGCATCTCGTAGTGCGCTTCGTCGAGGCCGAGCCGATCGTACTCGCGCGCGGGATCCCAGCGTTCGAGCTGGACGACGAGCTCGACGCGCTTGGACGATCGCGTCGACGCGACGCCGAACAGATCCTGCACGTTGATCAGGCCGAGCCCCCGGATCTCCATGTGATGCCGCGTCAGCTCCGGGCAGGTGCCGATGAGGAACGACTGGGCGCGGCAGCGCAGCTCCACCGCATCGTCGGCGACGAGGCGATGGCCGCGGACGACCAGGTCCAGCGCGCATTCGCTCTTGCCGAGGCCGCTCTCGCCGACGAGAAGCACGCCGAGCCCGAGCACGTCCATCAGCACGCCGTGCACGATCCCGCGGGCGGCGAGATACGTGTCGAGGACGGCCGACAGCCGGGCCATCGCTTCGGGCGTCGCCACGCGCGTGCTCAGCAGCGGCACTGCCGCCGCATCCGCCTCGACGAGCGTCTCGTGAGGCGGCGTGAAGCCGTCGGTGATCAGCAGGCACGGCAGCTCGTGCCGGAAGACGCGCCGCAGCACGCCCGATCGATCCGGCGCCGGCAGCGATTCGAGGAAGCGGATTTCGCTTTCGCCGAACACGAGCACGCGTCCGCCGCGCAGGTACGCGTCGAAGCCCGACAGGGCAAGCCCCGTCTTCTGCGGGTGGGGGCTCGAAATGCGCCGTTCGATCCCGCCGGCCCCGGCGATCAGCTCGAGGTCCATGGCGCGGGAATCGGCGAGGTCGCGCAGCACGGTGGCGACGCTCACCCCGGCAGGCGGGACGGGGGCGCTCATGCTCATCGATCGGACGGACCCAATTCTAATCGGGTTCGATGAGGCCGAGATGGCCGTCCCGGCGGCGGTAGACGATGCTGATCGCGTCGGTTTCAGCGTTGCGAAAGACGACGAACGTATCGGGGCCCCCCTCGACGCGCAGCGCGGCGTCCTCGATCGACATCGGCTTGACGGCGTAGCGGGTCGCGCGGACGATCCGGCGTCGCGCCGGTTCGGCGGCGGCGGCCGGTTCGGCCGCGACGGTACGCGCGCCGGCGGACTGCCGCTTGCGCCCCGCCCACTTTCCTTTCAGCTTCTGCGCCTGCTGTTCGATTTTCGTGGTCGCCTGGCGGAGCGACAGCGGCCAGGCGTTTCCCTGACCGGTCCCCCGCAGGATGTGATCGCCGCGCGCGTGGATGACGATTTCCGCGAGGTGGCGGTACTTCTCGCGCGTGAGCACCACCTGCGCGGAGAGCGCCCCGTCGTTGAGCAGGCGCGTCAGCCTCGCGAGCCGGCGGTCGATGAGCTGCCGCAGCGGAGGGGTGATCTCCACGTGGCGGCCGGTGATCTCGAGTCGCATGTGCTCCGGCTAGTACAGGACCTTCCGCTGGTTCGAGGTCGGAATCTTGAGTTCTTCGCGGTACTTGGCGATCGTCCGCCGCGCGAGCATCAGGCCCTCCTTCTGAAGGATGCTGACGATCTTGGAATCGCTGAGCGGCTTGCGGGGGTCTTCGTTCTCGATGATCTTCCGGATGCGCTGCTTGATCGTCACGGACGACACGTTGTCGCCGTACGAGCTGCTGATGCCGCTGTGGAAGAAGAACTTCAGCTCGAACACGCCCTGCGGCGTGTGCATGTACTTGTTGTTCACCACGCGGCTGACGGTCGACTCGTGCATGCCGATGTCGGTCGCGACGTCGCGCAGCACCAGCGGCCGGAGGTACTCGATGCCGTGGTCGAGGAACTCGCGCTGGAAGTTGATGATGCTCGTGGCGACCTTGTGGATCGTCTTCTGCCGCTGGTCGACGGACTTGATCAGCCACAGCGCCGACCGGAACTTGTCCTTCACGTACGCGCGCGTCTCGTCCGACGCTTCCCCGCCCTTGTCGAGCAGCCGCCGGTAGACCGGGCTGATGCGCAGCTGTGGCAGGCCGTCCTCGTTCAGCACGGCGCGATAGCCATCGTCGGTCTTCAGGATGTAGACGTCGGGAATCACGTACTGCGAATCGGTCGGGCTGTAGCGGGAACCGGGCTTGGGGTCGAGGTGCTTGATGACTTCGATGTGCTGCTTGACCTCGTCGGCGTCGATGCCGAGCGCCCGCGCGAGTTCG
>DASSOM010000126.1:0-9973 GCA_035700625.1 Vicinamibacterales bacterium | reverse complement strand
GCTGAAGCGGCTTCGCGCGGGGAAGCACGGACCGAAGTACAGCGACGAGCTGAAGCGCGGGCGCAAGGCGGTCGAGTGGTCGCGTTACTACGAGGACGCGCGCGACCTGGCGAAGCGCCTCACCGCCTGGAGCCTCTCGCTCGAATCCCCGCGGCATCGCTTCGTGGTCTGCTCCGGCGGCGGTCCGGGAATCATGGAAGCGGCCAACCGCGGCGCGAGCGAGGCGGGCGGCAAGACGATCGGCCTCAACATCCGGCTTCCGTTCGAGCAGGGGCCGAACAAGTACATCACGGACGGCCTGCATTTCGAGTTCCACTACTTCTTCATGCGGAAGTTCTGGTTCGCGTACCTCGCGAAGGCGCTCGTGATCTTCCCCGGCGGATTCGGGACGCTCGACGAGATGTTCGAGATCCTCACGCTGGCACAGACGCGCAAGCTGTCGAAGGAGATGTGCGTCATCCTGTACGGGACCGACTACTGGGACGCCGTCTTCAAGCTGGAGCCGCTGGCCGACTGGGGGGCGATCAATCCCGCGGATCTGCAGCTGCTGTTCCGCGTGGATACGCCCGCGGACGCGTTCGGGCACCTCCGCGAACACCTGATGACGCATCATCTGGTGCCGGAGACCGCCCAGGAAGATCGCGCGCCGGGCATCGCGAAGACGCGCGGCTGAACGACGGAGATGCGACCATGACTCGCGACGAACGGGAACAGTTGATCGCCCAGTACGAGGACGGCTACCGCGCGGTGGCCGAAGCGCTCGCCGGGATCTCGGACGCCGAGCTCGACGCGCATCCCCGTCCCGGGGGCTGGAGTGCGCGGGAGATCGTCCATCATCTCGCGGACAGCGAGATGACCTCCGCCATCCGCTTCCGCCGCGTCCTCGCCGAGGATCGCCCCGAGATCAAGGGCTACGATCAGGAGGAGTACGCGCGCCGCCTGCATTACGACCGGCCGTGGCAGTCATCGCTCGAAGCCTTCCGGTGGGCGCGCGTGACGACGGCGGAGCTGATGGCGTGTTTGTCGGAAGCGGACTGGCTGCGCGAGGGGACGCACAGCGAACACGGACGCTACGGCCTGGACACGTGGCTGCAGATCTATGCGGTGCACGCGCACCGTCATGCCGAGCAGATTCGCGCCGCGCGCGCGTCGGCCGCGCGGTAGCTCAATACAGGAGAACCGGCTCGCGCAGGCGCCGGAACGCGTCTTCCTCGGCGGGCCACCCATCGGCGATCGCCTCGGCCGTCCGGCCGGCGTCCACCGCCTCCCGCAGCCGATTCGATCCGTACAGGATGTCGATCGGCATCTTGTCGTGCTCGTATTCGTACGGCGGCTGTCGCCACGCGAACCGATCGGGCGCCTGCGTCCGGAACGCCACGATCAGCTCGACCGCCGTCCGGACCGGCCTGAAGGCGCGCCGATCCGTCACGTGCGTCTGGCAGCCCCCGCACGTCTGTTTCGCGTGCTTCTGGAACGTGGGCTCGAAGACCACGGGCCGGAAATGCACCCCCGGCAGGCCGCGCGCGTTCATCGCATCCGCCAGTCGTTCCCCGTCGATCCCCGGCGCCCCCACCAGCTCGAACGGCCGCGTCGTCCCGCGCCCTTCCGAGAGCATCGTCCCTTCGAACAGCACCGCGCCGGGATAGACGATCGCGCTGTCGAGCGTCGGCAGGTTCGGCGAGGGGATGATCCACGGCAGTCCGGTCTCGTCGTAATACAGGTCTCGCGACCAGCCCTCCATCGGGACGACGTCGAGCGCGGCGTTCAGGCCGAAGTGATCGTTGAACAGCCGCCCCAGCTCGCCAATCGTCAGGCCGTGCCGCAGCGGGATGGGAAACTGTCCGACGAACGACGCATACGCAGGATCGAGCGTCGGGCCTTCGACGTCGGTCCCGCCGACCGGATTCGGCCGATCGCACACGACGACGCGAACGCCGTGCCGCGCGGCGGCGCGCAGACAGTTGGCCATCGTGTAGATGTAGGTGTAGACGCGCGTCCCGACGTCCTGCAGATCGACGACGAGCACGTCGACGTCGGCGAGCATCGCCGCCGTCGGTTCCCGCGTCTCGCTGTAGAGCGAGTGGACCGGCACGCGGCGCCGCGCGTCTCGCGCGTGCGCCGACTCGATCATGTTGTCCTGGACGTCGGACCGGAAGCCGTGCTGCGGACCGAAGAGCGCCGTCAGCTTCCAGTCGTCGCCGGCCGCCAGGCGATCGGCCGTGTGCGTGAAGCGGGCGTCGACCGACGCCGGGTTGCAGACGAGTCCAACGCGCTGGCCGGAGATGAGCGATCGATCGGGACCGTCGATCAGGCGGTCGATGCCGGGGAGGACGGACATCCGCGGATTATAGCGTCCGCCGCCCCGCGCCCATCAGGTGACGCGCGAGGATGGCGGCCGCCAGCGCGTCCCCGTACGTGTTGCAGCGGAATCGCAGCAGGTCCGTCCGATCGTGCTTGACGATCAGGACGTCGCGATCGGTGCGCACGATCTCGGCCGCCGCATGCCAGGGAAGCGCCACCAGGCGCGGCCCGCCGACGAACAGCGCGCGTGTGCCGGTCAGCAGCAGCCGGCCAGATGGCTGCGCCGCGGCATCGGGCATCGAGGCCGGCGCCGTAAAGTGGCAGACGTCCGCGCCGACGACCCGATGCGTGGTGTCGATGCGGGGCAGCGCGCCGCCATCGATCGCCGCGTGGAGATCGACGAGACGCGCGAGCGCGTCCAGCATTTCCTCTTCCGTCTCGAGATCCGCCGCCGCGGGATGTCCGTTGCCCGACGCCATCGCGGCCGCGACGGCCGCCAGCGACTGTCGCAGACGATCGAGCGCGGCCGCATCCGGCGCCGCGATTGCCGCCGTCCACTCACGCCGCCACGCCGCCGCTTCCTCGCTGACGCCGTCCGGGGTTCGCTTCAACCAGCGAGGCCATTTCATCCGGGTCGCATCCTCCGCCGCCGAGTGTCATCCGCCGGCGCCGCATCCGTCAAGCCGCCTCTTGCCGGCGCCGCGGCGCGCGTGATTAGAGACGGAATGAATTCGACATCGCCGTGCCGTTCCGGCGGGCCGGCTTGCACAAGTCTCGCAGTTCGTGTTGAATAGGGCGCTTCGTTGATCGCGCGTCGTGACCCGTATTAGGGCAGTCATCAAATCAGATGGCGACCAGACCCCCGAAGGTGCGTCCGAGTTCGAACGGCCGAAATGAATCGCGCCCGCCCGGCGTCGGCCGGCGCCCGGGGCGTCCTCCCGTCCACGACGAAGCGTGGACCAAGGTGACGGTCGTCCTCTTCAACCGCCAGATCCTGTTTCTCGACCGCGTGGCGGCGAACATCCGCGCTCAGAGCGGCGCCTCCATCAGCCGCGCGCAGTTGATCCGCGCGCTCGTCGACGCCGTGGCCGATGCCGAGATCGATCTGACCGCCAGCACGTCCGAAGCCGATCTGAAGGCGACGCTGCTCGCGCGGCTCGGGCGCTATCGCCTCGGGTTGTAGCGGCTGGCTGTCAGCCCGTAAAGGGCTGACCCACCTAACACTAACAGGTGTGTGGGTCAGGGCTTTATGCCCTGACCTGGCGCGACGTACCATCCCTGGTGTGCCACCCGACGAGCCCCATCCTGTTGCTCTGTCGCCTCCTGAATGCGCGATCCTCGTCGGTCTGCCCGGCGCGGGCAAGACCACGTTCTACCGCGCGCACTTCGCGCAGACGCACCGGCACGTCAGCAAGGATCTGTTTCCGGGGGCGCGCGACCGGCAGGCTCGCCAGGATCGCCTGCTGCACGAAGCACTCGCGGCCGGCGTGTCCGTCGCCGTCGACAACACGAATCCGTCACCGGCGGATCGGGCGGCCATCATCCGCATCGCCCGCGAGCACGGCGCTCGCGTCGTCGCGTACTTCGTCGAGGCAACGACGCGCGAGGCGGTCGCGCGCAATCGCGGCCGCGAAGGACGCGCGCGGGTGCCCAACGTCGCGATCTTCGCGTGCGCGAAGCGGCTGATCCCGCCGTCGAGAGAGGAAGGGCTGGACGAGGTGTTCCGCGTGACGCCGCGCGACGGTACGTTCGCCGTCGAGCCGGCGTGACGCACCGTGATCGACGCCTACTCCGTCCGCAGCGCGATCATCGGATCGACGCGCATCGCACGGCGCGCGGGCACGAACGTCGCCGTCAGCGTCACGATCGTGATCAGCAGGAAGACCGTCGTATAGGTCACCGGATCGCGCGCGCTGACATTGAACAGCGTGTTCTGGATGCCGTTCGCACCGGCGGCGGCAATCGCCAGGGCGCCGCCGAGTCCGAGGGCGAGCCCGACCGCGAGCTGCACCACGCCCTGCCGCAGCACCATCGACAGGATGCGCCCGTTGTCGGCCCCGAGCGCCATGCGTACGCCGAACTCCTGCCGGCGCTGGTTGACCGCAAACGACATGACGCCGTAGATGCCCACTGACGCGAGCACCACGGCGACGAGGCCGAAGATCGTGAACATCGTCGCGATGATCCGGTTCTGCGCGATGAAGCCATCGAGCTGGCTTTTCGGCGTCCCGGCGAAGTACAGCGGAAGGTTCGGATCGACCTGGTTCACGTAGCGGCGCAGCACGCTGACCAGGCCGTCGGCGGAGCCGCCGCCGCGAGGCCTGACGATGACCGTCGCGAACTGATTGACGAACGGATCCGGTCCCGCCGGTCCAATGAGCGTCGAATAGAACGGCACGTACATCCCGGAGTCGTCCACACCAGGGTTGTTGAACGGCCCGAGCATGCGGATGGTCGACACGACGCCGACGATCGTCCGCCACGGTCCGGGCTGTCCCGAATTGCCGGCCACGATGCGGATGCGGTGTCCGATGGGGGACTCCGTCCCGAAGTGCTTGCGGGCGAACGCCGAGTTCACGATGGTCACCGGCTGGCGGCTGTCGAGATCCGTGTCGAGGAACGTCCGGCCGTCGAGCAGCTTCTGACCCGTGACCGCGAAAAAGCTTCCCGTCACCTGCTCGAAGTTGATGTTGGGGCGGTCGCGGTCCTCCCGGTACGTCCGTCCCTCGATCTCGATGGGACCGTTGCCGGAAAACACCATCCTGAACCGGTTCGTGAACGCGACGCCGTCGAAGTCAGGCTTCGCCTGCAGTTCGCGCAGCAACCGATCGAAGAACAGCTTGCGGGACGCGGCTGTCGGGTAGTCGCCGTCCATCAGGCCCATGCGCGCCGACATCAGGCCTTCCGTGTCGTAGCCGTAGTCGATCGATTGCTGCTTCAGGATCGACCGCATTTGCAGCAGCGAGCCGATGAGGAGGATGCAGGTCACGACGATCTGAAACACCACCAACCCGCGCGAGATGAAGTTGACGCGGCGGCTCGTGTTGGCGCGGCCGGCATCGCGCAGCACCTCGACGGCATTCGCGCGAGACGACATCCACGCCGGGAGCATCCCCGAGGCCACGGCCGCGACGATCGTCGCCCCGACGGTGAACGCCAGCACCGGTCCGTCCACGTCGAAGGTGATCCAGGAGGGAGGCGGATTGTCCAGGTTGCGGATCGTCGCCGACAGCCAGTCGATCGCGCCGTAGGCGAGCCCGATCCCCGCGATCGCGCCGATGCCGGCGACCAGCAGGCTTTCCGTGAGCATCTGGCGGATGAGGCGCCTGCGCGTGGCCCCGAGCGACGATCGGACCGCCAGTTCCTTCGCGCGGAGCGTGGCGCGCGCGAACTGCATGTTCATGACGTTCACGCACGCGATGAGCAGCACGCCGACGCAGAACGCCAGCATGGTCAGCAGCGTGCCGCGGAGCGGCCGCGGCGTGAACGTGTTGATGAGCGGCTCGACCTGCGACGTGGTGAACCGGCGGTTCGTGTCGGGGTAGGCGGCCGCGAACCGTCCGGCGATGCCGGTGAACTCGGCGTTCGCCTGATCGACCGACACGCCCGGCTTGATGAGTCCGATCACCGAGGGGGCGATGGCGCTCGGATCGTTGCGCGGCTTCACCGGGAACTCGTTGTAGAGCGGCGTCCACAACTCCTCGTTCGTCGGAAAGGCAAATCCGGCGGGCATCACGCCCACGATGGTGGCCGACTTGCCATTGATGCGAACCGCCTTGCCCACGACGTCGGAGGCTCCGCCGAAGTCACGCTGCCAGATGCCGTAGCCGATGATGGCCACCTTGCCCGCGCCGGGCTTGTTGTCCTCCGCCGTGAAGTCGCGGCCGAGCAGCGGCCGTACGCCAAGGATGCGCAGGAAGTTCTCGGTCGTGTAGGCCCCCGTGTACCGCTGCGGGTGGCCGTTCACCGTCACGTTGACCGTCGAGCCGTTCAGGTAAGCCGTCAGCAGATCGAAGGACCGCTGTTCCGGGAGCAGTTCCTCGAAATCCATACCGGAGATCTGGCCGTTCACGCCGAAGAACGTCGCGCTCGTCGGATCGACGAAGTTCACGTTCATGAGGCGATCGGCGTTCGGAAAGGAGAAGCCGCGCAGCATCACGCCGTTGACCACGCTGAACATCGTCGTGACGCCGCAGATGCCGAGCGCCAGCACGATGACGGCGAGCGCGCAGAACGAGCGCTCCTTCACGAGCACACGAAGACCGATGCGGAGGTCGCGGAAGGTTTCAGTGATCATGGCCGGCGACTCCTGAACATTCCTTTTAGACGAACGTTCAGGCGGACCGTGTTCGAGAAGTGCCGAACGGGCCCATTCGCGGGACGAGCGGTGTACGGGATGTGACGGGTTCCGGCGGCGAGCGCGGCGCGCGGGCTACTTCGTGAGCAACGCCGCCAGCGCGGAGTAGTCCAGCGACTCGAGCATCTTCCAGCGCGCCGCGTCTTCCTCGCCGCCGCGTGGGATCAACGCGAGCACCTGGAGCGCCGATCGCGGCGCGGTCGTGTCGAAGAAGTCGTCGTTGAACGACGCGAGCGGCAGCGCACCCTCGTCGCCCGGCGACGCCAGGCCCCACTCACTCGCGTGCCTGCCTCCGATGTACGCGCGGGCCTCGCGCGCCGACGGCGAGAGTGATGCCATGTACGCGTCGAGCCGGCGCAGGGCATCCGAGTTCCGGCGGAGGGAGGCGTTCAGCGTCGCCGCGTTCTGCCCCTCGACGGCCTGCACCTGTGGCGTCGTGGCCCGCATCTTTTCGATGTTCGCTTTCAGCTCTTTGGCCGCCTCCGGGTTGGTCTGGCGCATCTGTTCGTAGAGCGCCTCCATCTGCGCGATCGCGCCCGCCATCGCGTCCGAGCCCGTCTCGTCCTGCTGCGCGGCGTTCCCTTTTGCGATCAGGTCCCGCAGCTCCGCCTTCCGGGCCTCGAGCACGCGGCCGACCGTGACCGGCACGAGCACGGGGTGCGTGCGGTTCGTCACGATGAGCACGCGATCCTCGTACACGGGATAGCCGGCGATGCGGCGCGTGACCTTCGGCTCGATGTACATCCCGCCGCGATCGTCCGTGAACGATGCGCTTCGGCCGTCCGTGATCACCGGCCCGAGCACGTTCGCCACGACGAGCAGCTGCGCGTCCCACTCGGCGCCCGGTTTCAGCGTGCACGGGCCCGTCCACGCGTTGGCGTCGTACATCGAGAGCGTGTAGTACCCGAAGTACGGCCCCGTGTCGGGCGGGGACGCCCACGGGAACCGGCGCTCCCATCCGCTCACGACGCGCGGCTGTGCGCGCACGGCCTCGAGTTGCGGCCGCAGCGCGGCGTCCACGTTCTTCAGCTCGCGGCGCATCGCGGCCGGCAGCGGATCGTCCGCTTCGAACGTGTAGTTGTCGCGCTCTGCGAGCGTGAGCCGCTCGACGGTCGCGAGACTGTGATGCCCTTGTGCGAGCGGAAGCACGCAGCCGTCCTGCACCACCGGCGAGGGGGTCGATCCGAGCAACGTCGTGGCGGAGAGTGCCGTCAGGATTGCCGAGAACGCCCGATGTCCCATCAGATCTTCACCTCGTCGAAGCTCCGCCTCTGCGCGCGAGGGCATCGGCCATCGTCGCGACGTTGCTGCAGTCTTGTGGATGAGGGGTCCATTCTACCTGTACGCTGGAGTCATGGCAGCTTCGATCCTTCTCTGTTTCGCGCATCCGGACGACGAGAGTTTTTCCGGGTCGGGGCTGGCGATGCAGTGCGCCGCGGCCGGCGCGCGCACGGCGCTGGTGACGGCCACACGCGGCGAGAAGGGAAGCCGCGGCAATCCACCCGTGTGCGCACCGGACGACATCGCGGCATGCCGGGAGCGCGAGCTGCGCGAGGCGTCGCGCATCATCGGCTTCGACGAGCTGCACCTGCTCGACTACGTCGATCGCGAGCTGCCACAGGCGCCTCCGGCCGACGTGCGGCGATCGCTCGTCGCGCTGATCCGCCGCATCCGTCCCGCGCTCGTCGTCACGTTCGACCCGAACGGGTTCAACGCCCATCCCGATCACGTCGCCATCAGCCGGTTCACCAGCGATGCGATTGCCGCGGCCGCCGACGATCGATGGGAGCCCGAGGCCGGCGCGCCGCATCGGGTGTCGCGTCTGCTGTGGACGCCGCCGTTTCCGCCGTGGGACGCCGTCGGCGACGGATCGCTGGCGGATCGCTTCGGGGCGGATTTCGTGCTCGACGTCGCGCCGTGGCGCGATCGCCGCGCCGAGGCGCTCCGCGCACACCGCACGCAGCATCAGTCGGTCGAGAAGTACTTTTTCAGCCGCGCGGATGCCGACCGGATTCTGAGCATCGAGATCTGGCGGCAGGCATGGGGCCCGCCGCTGCGCGAGCGCCCGTCGGCGGACGTGATGGAAGGGCTGTGAACAGAGGTTGGAGGTTGGATGTCGGATGTGACGGGGGCTCGGGGTGCGTTCGAGTGATCTAGCTCGCGCGAACGATCTTCGCGGTCGTGATGGCCTGTCCGGTATGGCGCGTCGTGTGCTCGGCGGCGTGGAAGAGGAGGCCGATCACGGTGGACGGAAGTCCCTGGCGTCCCACGCGGCGGTCGTCCAGCAGCGTGTCGGGATTCGTCGCGCGGAGTTGCGCGAGCGCACGCTCGATGGCGGCGTCGACGATCGCCATGATCGCCGCGGCATCGAGGCTGGGATTGCCCGGTTCCCGTTCCCCCTTCAGCGCCGCGAGCTGCTCCGGCGACAGCGCTTCGCCGCGCCCGTAGGTGAAGAGACGATCGAGGCTGCCGGACATGTGGCGAAGGTGGTACCCGACAGACGCCGCGCCGCCAGGCGTGAGCCACAGCTGGCTCGCGTCGAGTCCGGCGACCGCGCCTGCCGCGTCATCCTTCGCCTGCAGCAGCGCGTGCGCCACCGGCTGCAGCAGCGCCGGAACGCCGTCGACCGGCCCGCCAAGCCAGCGTTCTGTCATGGGAGAGAGTTGGTGCGGAAGATAGGATTCGAACCTACACGGTCTTGCGACCGCCAGCCCCTCAAGCTGGTGCGTCTGCCAGTTCCGCCACTTCCGCGTGACCTGCGGGTCTGAAGACCCGCCCTACAGGCGATCAAGGCGGGTCTGAAGACCCGCCCTACGAATTCATTTCGTCGGCGCCGGTGCTGCCGGCTGCTGCACGGGCGCGGGCGCCTTCACGCCGCTCATCAGCGATCCCGGGCCGCGCTGCCCGTAAATGCCGAGGCCAATCGCGCCGAGCATGAAGAGCAGCCCCAGGATCGTCGTCGCACGCGTGAGCACCGTCGCGCCCGACCGCGCACCGAACGACGTCGTCCCGCCGCCGCCGCCGCCGAAGGCACTGGCCATGTCTCCCTTCCCCTGCTGGAGCAGGACCACGACCAGCAGCAGGAAGCAGACGACGATGTACAGCACCGTCGAAAGGTAGTAGAGCATAACGTCTGATTTTATCACGTCAGGGCTGAAGCCCTGACCCACATTTTGGACGTCAGGGCTAAAGCCCTGACCCACAGGCCTGGCGCTACACCGCCGCGGGCCGGCTGCGCGTGATGATGTCCGTGAACGTCCGCACGTCGAGGCTGGCGCCGCCGACGAGCGCGCCGTCGACGTCGGGCAGCGCGAT
>DASSOM010000125.1:0-3227 GCA_035700625.1 Vicinamibacterales bacterium | reverse complement strand
CGCCGGGACGGGCGGCTGCTTGTTCCAGCGGATCTGCTCCAGGTAGTCGCGGACGTACTGTTTGTCGAAGCTGGGCTGCGCCTCTCCCGGACGGTACTGGTCCCTGGGCCAGAAGCGCGACGAGTCGGGCGTGAGGACTTCGTCGATGAGGACGACATCGGTGGCGGGATCGCCCGCGCCGACCAGTCCGAACTCGAATTTCGTGTCGGCGATGATGATCCCCTTCGACTCGGCGTGCTCGCAGCCGCGGCGGTAGATGTCGAGCGTGAGCTGCTTCAGGCGGGCGACGAGATCGGCGCCGACCAGCCGCGCGGCCTCTTCCTCGCTGATGTTCTCGTCGTGCCCGCTTTCGGCCTTCGTCGCGGGGGTGAAGATCGGTTCCGGCAGGCGGTCCGATTCACGCAGCCCCTTCGGCAGCGTCACGCCGCAGACGGCGCCTGTTTTCTGATAGTCCTTCCAGCCCGACCCCGACAGATAGCCGCGCGCGACGCATTCGATCGGGATCGGCCGCGTGCGCCGGCAGAGCATCGATCGCCCCTGCAGCGCGGCGGCGTACGGCTGCGCCGCCGCCGGATAGCGCGCGACGTCGGTCGTGATGACGTGATGCGGCACGAGGGCGGCCATGCGATCGAACCAGAACGCCGAGAGCTGGTTCAGGACCTTGCCCTTGTCCGGAATGCCGGAGCCGAGCACGTAGTCGAACGCGGAGATGCGATCCGTCGCCACGATCAGCAGCGCATCGTCGACAACGTAGATGTCGCGGACTTTGCCACGGCCGTGTCGAGTGAGTGTGGGGAAGTCGGTTTCGAGCAAGGGAGCGGTTGTCAGCACGGAGGTCCTCGGCGAAGAGGGAGCCATCTTACACCAGAACGTCAAACCGATCGCGCGGCCGTCCGCCCGCGGGTCCGGTCATTTGCCCGATACGCGCGTGATCGTGATTCCCGCGCGCGTGGCGCGCAGCGTGATCGGCGGACCGCCGCCGTCGATCGTCCCGTTCACGCGCTGATCGTTGCCCGCGATCGACGGCGTCAGCGGAAGCTGCTCCACCGTGATCTGCCCGCCGGTGGCGATCGCGTCGATCGTGCAGCCGTCCGGCGGGACGCCAATCGTGATTGCGTCACCGGTGTTGTCGACCATGAGCGGGACGGCGGACGCCATCGTGATCGCGATGGTCGTGTTGTCTCCGTCGATCCGGGCTTCCGTCCGCAGACCGTCGATCTGGAGACGTCCGGACGCCGCATCGATGCGCAGCGGCGGCTGGAGCGCGGAGATGTCGGCGATCGTGATCTCCGTGCCCCGCGAGGTGATGTCGATGGGGCCGCCGATGGCCGCGAGCGCCAGCTCACCCGAGTGGCTCTCGACGCTGACGATGCCGGACACGTGTTCGATCCGCGCGTCGCTGTTGCGCGCCGACAGCTCGAGCGCGCCGGCGCCGTCGACGTGCAGCGATCCGCTGCGATGTGTGATCGTCGCCCGGCCGGCGACTCGCGTCACCATGGTGTCGCCGCGCGCCCCGCGCAGTTCGATGCCGGCGACGTTCGTGATGGTGGTGCGGCGCGACGTGGGTTCCATGCGGACGAGCAGGCCGGCCGGCACCTTCATCGTCAGGACCGCACTCTGCGACGCTTCTCGCGGGAAATCGGTCTTCGCGATCAGCGCCCCGGCCCCTTGTTCGATTCCCAGCTTCGCCGCGGCCGCGTAGCGCCGCGCTTCGTCCTCGTCGTACCCGGTCGAGCGGACGGCGAACGTGATCGCGAGATCCCGGCGATCCTCGCCGGTGATGACCACCTCGGTCGCGTCAACGTCCAGCCGGAGTTCGCGCGTGCTGGCCGACAGGGCTTCGGTCCGCGTGGTGGTGACGGTGGCCGACGCGCGATTCCCGTGCATGGCGCGCTGGATCTTGTCGAGCACACCGCCTCCCTCCGACCCGGAGCCCGGCGGGGCGGGAGGCGCGGCGACGCGGTAGACGATCGCGCCGGCCGCGACGAACAGCACGATGAGCAGTAACTCGCGTTTGCCCATAGACTTGGCGGTGTCCGTGTAGTACAGTTTCGCGGGATCTCACCGAATTCTAATCGGCTTCAGCGCTGATGCGCTCTCGACTGCGTGCGCTCGTCATCCTGCTCCTGACGGTCGGACTGCTGGCCTTTTTCCTGCGCAACGCGGATATGGCCGGCGTCTGGGCCGAAACCCGCCGCGCGCGCGCCGGGCTGCTGGCGCTCGCCGTGGGGATTACCGGCCTCACCTATGTGCTGCGCGCCCTCCGCTGGCAGTACCTCCTCGCGCCGATTGGCGCGGCCCGGTTCAGCACCGCCTTCGAGACGACGGTGATTGGCTTTGCGGCGAATTTTCTGCTGCCGGCCCGCGCCGGGGAGGTGCTGCGCCCTTACCTGCTGGCGCGGCGCGAACGGTTGCCCGCCACGGCGGCGTTTGCGACGATCATCCTCGAACGCCTCCTGGACCTGGTGATGGTGCTGCTGCTGTTCGGGCTCTTTCTGACGACCGCCGACGCCGGCAGCCTGAGCGCGCCCGCGGCGGTGTTCGCGCAGGTCAAGGCGGGCGGCGCGCTGGCCGCGGCGCTCGCGCTGACGGGGCTCGTCGTCCTGTTCGCGCTGGCCGGGCATCCGGAGCGGCTCGGGCGCGCGGCGGGGAGGATCGAGCGAGTGCTGCCGGCGCGCGCGGCCGCGATCGTCGCCCGCTTCGTGGAAACGTTCGCGCAGGGGCTGGCGGTGATGCGTCAGCCGCGCCGGCTCGCCGTGGCCCTCGTGCTCTCGTGCCCGCTGTGGTTGTCGATCGCGGCCGGGATCTGGCTGACGTCCCACGCGTTCCATATGACGTTCAGCTATCCGGGTTCGTTCCTGGTGATGACGCTGCTGGTCGTCGGCGTGGCGATGCCGACGCCGGGCGCGATTGGCGGCTTCCACGCGATGTACCAGCTCGCGGTGACGACGTTCTTCGGCGCGCCGACGGATCGTGCGGTGGGCGCGGCGATCGTGCTGCACGCGATCGGGTTCGTGCCCGTGACGCTGCTCGGCCTGATCTTCATGGCGCGCGAGGGGCTGAGCCTCGGACGCATGCGCGACCTCGCAGTCAAGCCATCATGAAGTGTCCATATTGCGGGCATCTCGGCGACAAGGTCGTGGATTCGCGCGAGAGCAAGGAAGGCAACAGCATCCGCCGGCGGCGTGAGTGCCTCTCGTGCGGCCGCCGCTTCACCAGCCGCGAGC
>DASSOM010000124.1:0-5716 GCA_035700625.1 Vicinamibacterales bacterium | reverse complement strand
AACGACGCCGGCACGCGCGCGGCGGTCGAAGAAGCCGCCCGCGAGCTCCTCACGAAGCCATTCGACGACGAGGATCTGCTCGACGCGATCGCGCGCGCCACGACTGGCGCGCCGCTGCCGGAGCGCGCCTAGCCGCCCGATCCCGTCGAAGGCACGTGCGCGAGCAGGCGCACGAGATCCGCCACTGAATTCACTTCCAGCTTGCGCATCACGCGGCCACGGTGCACTTTGATGGTGCTCTCGCTCGTGCCGAGCTCCGAGGCAATCTGCTTGTTGAGGAGGCCACGGGCGACGAGGGCGCACACGTCCCGCTCCCGTTTCGTGAGCCGCCCCCACCGCGCGGCGGCGTCGCGCTCGAGCCGGGCCTGGGCGCGGATCGCCGCCGACCGCGCGACCGCGTGTTCGATGGCGGCGAGCAGTTCGGGTTCATCAATCGGCTTGACGAGAAAGTCCAGGGCGCCGTCGCGCATCGCGCGCGCGGTGGACGGCACGTCGCCCTGGCCGCTGAGGAACACGACCGGCAGGCGGATGCCGCGCCGCGTCAACGCGTCCTGCACGTCGAGTCCGCTCAGGCCCGGCATCCGCAGATCGAGCAGCACGCATCCCGCGGCATCGGCGGGGGGCCGTTCGAGAAACGCGGCGGCCGACGAATAGACGGCGACTCGATAGCCGTGCTGCTGCAGGACCCGGCGCAGCGACGTCAGCATCCCCACGTCGTCGTCGACGACGTAAATCTGCGGCGCCCCCGCGGGCATCTACGTCCCCTCCAGAGGCCGCGCTGGAATCGTGACCGAGAACACCGAACCGTGGGGATGATTCGGCTCGGCGCTCAGCGTGCCGCCGTGCGCCTCGACGATGCTCCGGCTGATCGAGAGACCGACGCCTCCCCCCGACGGCTTCGTCGTATACGCGGGCGTGAACAGGCGGGCGAGATCGACCGCGGCCAGGCCGACGCCATTGTCGCGCACGGCGATCCGCACGGCGCCGTCCGCGGCCGACGATCCGATCTCGATCGTTCGCCGGCGTCCCTGTACGGCGTCGAGCGCGTCCGCCGCATTCAGGAGCAGGTTCAGCAGCACCTGCTGCAGCTCCACCCGATCGCCCATCACGAGGCCGACATCCCGCAGCGACAGCGTCACGCGGATATGCGCGTTGGCGCAGCGCGACCGGATCTGCTCGACGACGTCGCGCACGACCGCGTTGACGTCGACGGGGGCCTTCTGGATGCTGCGGTTCACGAACAGCTCGCGATTGCGTCGCATGATCTCCCGGGCGCGCGTGCCGGCGTCGGCGATGTCGCGGATCACCGTGGCAATCTCGTCGACCGGGAGATCCGGCCGATCGAGCATCCGGAGGCACGCCCGCGCGTCCATCAGGATGCTGCCCAGCGGCTGGCTGACTTCGTGCGCGATCGATGCCGCAAACTGGCCGAGCGCCGTCAGGCGCGACACGCGCGCGAGTTCGTGGTGGGTTTCCTGCAGCCGCAGCTCCGCCTGCTTGCGCTCCGTGATGTCCGTGTCCGTGCCGACCATCCGAATCGCGCGTCCATCCGACGCGCGGATCACCGACCCGCGGGCGAGGAACCACCGAACGCTGCCGTCCCGGTGCACCATCCGGTGCTCGACTTCGTAGAGGGGCAGGGTGCCGTCGATGACCGCCTGCGCCTGCGCGCCCACCAACCCCGCGTCGTCCGGGTGCACGTGAGCGGCCCAGCTGTCGATGTCGTTGGCGATCTCGTGATCCTCGAATCCCAACGCGCGCTTGAGCGGCGGATCCACGTACATCCGGCCCGTCGAGAGGTCCCAGTCCCACACGCCGACGCCGCCGGCCGTCGTCGCCAGCGCATACCGCTGTTCGCTCCGTCGCAGTTCGTCGTTGGCCGCGGCGAGTTCCGCCGTCCGTCGCGTGACGCGCCGCTCGAGCAGTTGCAGCGCCCGGCGCTGCTCCCAGAGGCGCCGCGCATCCTGCAGCGCGATCGTCGCCTGATTCGCGGCGACCTGCATCACCAGCCGCTCGCTGGTCGTCGGGAAATCGGGGCGGCGTGAGGCGGCAACGACGGCCCCCAGGTCAGCCGCGACGCCGAGGGGCACAATCGCGGCCCACATATCGCCGTCGCCGAACGGATTGTGCAGGACAATGCGCTGTTCGCGCGTGCCGGGGCCTGCCGAGTCCGCAAGCGAGCGGCGGACCGAGTCCGGCAAGGCTCGCCCTGCGGGGAGCGACCGGGCCCAGTCCTTTGCGAGCCCGTCGAGGCCGTCGATCAGGTGAAGGTAGACGACGTCTGCCTGGAGCAGCCTGAGCAGCGCGTTGAGCAGGGTTCGCGCGATCTGGGACGGCTCGTCGCGCACCCACACCGCCGGCAGCGCCATCACGACAACGAGGTCGTTCAAACAGCGCTGAAGGCGCCTGACGTCCTCGCTCGTATCGTTCGTCAGCACGCGGGGCCTACGCCGCCACGCCTCGCCGTGTGCGGAGTTCCTCGAGTAGTTCGTCGGTGGCCGCGAAGAAGGGGTTCTCGTGAAGGAGGCCGCCGATGATGACCACCGGATGCGTGCGCAGGATGTCGATGACGAGATCGCCGCCGAATTTGGCAAGGTCGTAGCAGCAGATCACCGCGTCCCGGTACTTCGGCCACAACGCATTGGCGCGCATTTCGTACTCCGCGAGGCGCTCGACGCCGGGCCGATCCTCGAGCGCCCAGTCCATGTGCGCGATGTAGCGTGTGAGCGGTCCGCCGCTCGCGGCGTTCTCCTCGAGCCGCGCGAGGCATACATCGGGATCGAACTGTCCGGCGTCGCCGAGGTACGCATCGTGCGCGTCGTACAGTTCGAGCTGGCCGGTTCGTTGAAGCGCGGCCGTGTCGATGTTCGCCGCGTTCAGACGGCGCAGGTGATCGTCGCGCCGGCCGGCCCCGGTGACATGGCACGCGCGCTCGCCGCGCGCGAGCCCTTCCGTGATGAACGGCAGCGTGACGCGGTACTCGTCTTCACGGCTGTTGAAGAAGGCACACACGTGCCGATGTTCGTTCAGCACGGATCCCGCGAGTCGAATCGGCGGGGCGGCCCAGCGAGGTGCTCCGGAAGAGATACCGGACAGGACGCGTGTCGGATTCACGGAGACCTCCTTCTACGAGAAGGAGCGGATTATATACCTGCGCTCCGCGATTGTGACGCGCATCCGGTCGAGCTTCTCGATGGGTCGAAGCTACCCTTGCGCGACGATGTTTGGATGCGGGCGCCATCAGGATCTGGCGCGTCGCCCTACGCCACGGCATTGCGCCGGGCGCATTCTCCGAAGAAACGCGCGCTGAACTTCGGCGTGCGCTTCTGCGTCTTGAAGTCCACGTACACCAGCCCGAAGCGGTTGCCGAATCCCGCCGTCCACTCGAGGTTGTCCATGGTGCTCCAGTAGAAATATCCGTTCACGGGCACGCCGTCGGCGGTGGCACGCTGCAGTTGCGTCAAGTGGGCGCGGACGAACATGATGCGGTCGGTGTCGTAGATGTTGCCGTCATCGGCGATCACTTCGTCGCCTGCGCAGCCGTTCTCGGTGATGAAGATCTCCTTCGCCCCCCACAGCGACTGCACGAATCTCGGCGCCCAGTACAGCGAGCTGGGGCCGATGGGGAAATTGTTGACCGCGGCTTTCGGGTGCCCCTTGGCAAAGGGGACGTCGCGCCAGCCGGGAGCCTGGTCCGACGCCACCACGTAGACAATCGGGCAGTAGACGTTGATGCCGACGAAGTCGACCGGTGAGGAGATGATCTTCATTTCGTCGTCGGTGAACTTCGGCGCGTCCCTGCCGGCCGCCTTCAGGTAGGCATCCGTGTACTTTCCTTCGAGCATGACCGTCAGGAACGGCGCGTTCCGTTCGCGCGTGGCCAGTTCGGCGGCCTTGATGTGTTCGGGAGCTTCGATCAGCGGGACGGCGGTTTCGATGTTTTCCGCCGGACCGACCTTCGTTCCTGGCTTTCCTTTGGCCCGGATCGCCTGCACCGCCAGCCCGTGCGCGAGCACCGCGTGATGTCGAACCTGGTTGAACTCGCCCGGCGGCAGCTTCAGCCCTGGCGCGAGGAAGACCCTTCTGGACCCGCCGGGAGTCGGAACGTCGAACCCTTTGTAGCCGGCCTCCGTGAACGAGCGGAACTCGTTGATGGTGAAGAAGTGCCGGACCCGGTCGGAGAGCGTCTCCGCCATGTACCCGGCGTAGTCGCCGAACGCCTTCGCGGTGTCGGCAGAGCGCCAGCCGCCGTACCTGTCCTGGAGCGCCTGCGGAAGATCCCAGTGATAGAGCGTCGCGAACGGCTCGATGCCGGCGGCTTTCAGCTCGTCCACCAGTCGGTTGTAGAAGTCGAGGCCCTTCTGGTTCGGCGTGCCCGTACCCTCCGGGAAGATCCGCGGCCAGGAGATGGAGAAGCGGTAAGCGTTGGCGCCGATGTCCTTCATCAGCTTCACATCTTCCTTGTACCGGTGGTAGTGGTCGTTGGCGACGTCGCCGGTGTCGCCGTTCTTGATCTTGCCGTGGGTGTGAGCGTACGTGTCCCAGATGGACGGCCCCTTGCCGTCCTCGTTCCATGCACCCTCGATCTGATAAGCCGATGTGGCGGTGCCCCAGTAGAATCCGTTCGGGAACTCGCGGCCGGTCGACTGTGCCGTCGCCGGCGCGGCCTGTGCCGCGGTCGACGCCGGCTGGGAATGCGCGGCCTCGCTCGAACAGCCCGCCGCTGCCGCTCCAATCGCCGCACCCGCGGCCGTTTTCATGAAATCGCGTCGAGTAGCCTCCCTCATCGTGATTACCTCCTGAACGCGCTCCCGCCAGAGCCTTGCGATTCGATCTCAGAACGCGACATGCGGGCGCACGCCAGGAGCGTTGACGGTGCGAGGCCGGATTTGCGTCGTGGGGAAACGCCTCCAGCGCAGGCGCCCATGGAACGGCAATGTAGGAACGCGCCCGCCGCGCCTGCAAGTTAGACACTGGTAGTACGCGGGGGGCTACGTGTTCGACCGGAGCCGCCGCGCGAGCGTTGCGACCGACGCGACGAGCTCGCTCGGATCGACCGGCTTGGCCAGGTGCATCTCGAAGCCGCTGCGCAGCGCCTTCGTGCGATCTTCCGATCGCGCGAACGCCGTCAGCGCCGCCGCGGGCACGTGCCGCACCGCCGGATCTGCCGACGCGCGGATCCGGGTGATCACTTCGAAGCCGTCCATCTGCGGCAGACCGATATCGATGACGAGCACGTCCGGCTTCACCTCCGGCAGCCGCTCGAGCGCGCTCACGGGCGAACTGAACGTCACCACCTCGGCCCCGGCCGCCTCGAGGACGACGCGGAGCAGCGTGAGCGCATCCTCTTCGTCGTCGATCGCGAGCACGCGGATGCCGGCCAGGCCGCCGAGTTCCGTCAGCGCGATGCGCTGCTCCGTCCGCGGATGCTCGCGCGGCGCGGCGCGCGCGCCGGTGTGCACGATCATCAGCGGCAGCCGCGCGGTGAACGTCGATCCGCGGCCTTCTCCTTCGCTCGACGCGTCCACCGTCCCGCCGTGCATCTCGACGATGTGGCGGACGATGGCGAGCCCCAGGCCGAGGCCGCCGGTCTTGCGCGTGGTGCCCGCCTCCGCCTGCCGAAAGCGTTCGAACACGAACGGAATGAAGTCCGGAGGAATCCCGATCCCGGTGTCGCTGACGTTGATTTCGACGTGCGAGTTCACGCGTTCGAGAC
>DASSOM010000123.1:0-6075 GCA_035700625.1 Vicinamibacterales bacterium | reverse complement strand
CAGAAACGCCTGATCCCGTCCTCGAGCAGCTTGTCGGCGACGTCATCGAGGGAGATGCCGACGTGCCTGAGCGTCGTGAGACTCGCGCGCGCCTCCTCCACGTCGTCTTCGAGCCTGGGCCGAAGCCGGCCGTGATCGCGGAACGCTTCGAGGGTCGCCGGCGTCATGGTGTTGACCGTCTCGCGGCCGATCAATTCCTCGACGTAGCGCACGTCGCGATAGCGAGGGTTCTTGGTGCTGGTGCTCGCCCAGAGAAGCCGTTGCGGATGCGCGCCTTTGGCGGCGAGCGTTCGCCACGCCGCGGTGCGGCCGAGCGCCAGATAACGCTGGTACGCGAGCCTGGCGTTGGCGATCGCGACGGTTCCCAGGAGGTCCGTCAGTGACGTGCGGAGCCGGGGATCGGTGGCCGTCGCCAGTTTCGGCTCAATCAGCCGATCGACCATCGTGTCGATGCGGCTCACGAAGAAGCTGGCGACGCTGCACACGCGGGCAGGGTCGCCGCCGTTGCGGACGAACATGGCAAGACCGTCCATGTACGCTCGCGCGACCGCGTCGTAGCGCTCGATGCTGAAGAGCAGGGTGATGTTGACGTTGATTCCTTCGCTGGTCAATGCGCGAATCGCGGGCAGCCCCTCGGTGGACGCCGGCACCTTGATCATGACGTTCTCGCGGGCAATCGCCTTCCACAGACGCCTCGCTTCATCGACGGTCGCTGCGGTGTCGTGCGCAAGGTAGGGAGACACTTCCATGCTGACGTAGCCGTCCGCGCGGGCGGTGCGGTCATAGACGGGGCGAAGCAGGTCCGCGGCATCGCGGATGTCGCGAATCGCGAGCATCTCGTACAGCGCGACCGGCTCCATGTCGCCTCGCTGCTCGATATCGCGAAGCGCGCTGAGGTAGTCGGAACTGCCCGCGATCGCCTTTTCGAAAATCGCCGGATTGGACGTGGCCCCGCGGAGGCCGTCTTCATCAATCAGCCGTTCGAACGCGCCGCTCGTGAACAAGCCGCGGCGCAGATCGTCCAGCCAGACCGACTGGCCAAACGTCTGCAGCGCGCGAATGGGATTCTGGCGCGATGTTGCCGCTCGTGCGGGTGGCGCGGCGTGCGCCGTCGCCGCATCGGTTGGGGAATGGATCATGTGCGACCTCCACTGGGACGGCCTTCGACAACGTTTGACGATCCACACCGTGGCCGGGCGCCCTCGCAGGGCAGAGCAAGCACCGGGCCGCACCGGGGCGACGTGGATGCGGACGGCTGTACGCCCCGCGCCCTTCAAAATGAAAGAATCTGCTTCAATCTGAACGGTGCCGCCCGCGAAGAGCGGCCGCCGGACGCTGGATGCGTCAGGTGGTGAGACCGTACTGCTTCATCTTGCGCCAGAGGGTCACGGTGCTGATCTTGAGTGCGTCCGCTGCCTCCTTGCGATTGCCGCGAAAGCGATCGAGCGCCCGTTCGATCATCGCGCGCTCCACTTCGTGCAGGTCCAGGCTGTCCTCGGACACGCGCGGCGTCTCGGTAATTTCCGGCGGCAATTCCCGGGGTCTGATGGTCTCTCCGCGAGCGACGATCACCGCCCGTTCGATCGCATGCTCGAGTTCTCGAACGTTGCCGGGCCAGCTGTACTTCATCAGCGCCGTCATGGCGTCGGCCGATACCGCCCGTACATCCTTCTTGACGCGCTGCGCCGCACGCCTGACGAAGTCGTGCACGAGCCGCGGAATGTCCTCGCGGCGCTCGCGCAGCGGCGGCACCGTGATGACGAACGCCCCGAGCCGGAAGTACAGGTCCTCCCGGAACGTCCCCGCGGCCACCGCGGCTCGCAGATCGCGATTCGTCGCGGCCACCACTCTGGCGTTGACCGCGAGCGTGCGTTCGGCGCCGACACGCCGGATTTCGCGCTCCTGCAATGCACGCAGCAGCTTCGCCTGGACCGTGGGGGCGACCTCTCCAATCTCGTCCAGAAAGAGCGTCCCGTTGGTCGCGACTTCGAACAACCCGGCCTTGTCGCGAACCGCTCCCGTGAAGGCGCCGCGGACGTGTCCGAACAGCTCCGATTCCAGGAGCGTTTCGGTCAGCGCGGCGCAGTTGATCGACACGAACGGCCCGGCGGCACGCGGGCTCTGTTCGTGGATCATCCGGACGATGAACTCCTTGCCCGTGCCGCTCTCGCCGGAGATGAGGACGGTGGTGTCCAGCGGGGCGACCCGCGCGGCGAGTTCGAGGACATCTTGCATCGCCGCACTGCCGGCGATGAAGTGCTTGGCCGCGGCGTGACGAGCGACGCGCTCGCGCAGAAGGTCCAGTTCACGTTCACGTGCGGCCACGAGCCGCTCGCGACGGTGCACGTCGTGCAGCCGGCGATGGACGATATCGCGCAGACGCTCCACCTCGCGGCCAAGACTGCCGCTGTGAAAATCGTCGCGCAGGGCCTCGAGCTGATCGCCCCAGCGTTCCGCGTTCTTGCCCACGACGGTGCACCGGGCTGCACCCTGGGCGAGGCACTCCTCTTCCCGGAAATAGATCTCCTGTCCCAGGCAGGCGCTCGTGTACCCGCTGGCGTACCCCACCAGAGACCAGCAGACCGGCGCGTCGCTCTTGCCGTAGTGGTCGAGGTGCTGCTCGGCGATGTACGAGTCGTGCCACAGCTTTGCCTCGTGGAACCGGCCGGACTCGGCGTCGTGCTCCAACTCGACGATCTCGGCGCGGGTGATGCCTTCGAGGCGCTGAAGTACGATGCCGGCCTGAAGTCCGTCAAGGCCACTCGGCCAGTTCGATCGGCCGCGAAGGCTCACGGCGTCATGGTAGCCGTCGGCATAGCCGAACCGCAGGAACAGACGTCGTGCCGTGTCGAACCCGAGCGTGTCGATCAATTCCTTGCGCATCAGACCCATGGCCGCGGCGCTGAGCAGGACGACGCGTTGCTCGTGCAGCCGGATGATCCCCTGGTCAGGCCTGAAATCGAGCACTTCGGCGAGATGGTGGGCTTCGGGGCGGGCCAGTGCAATCGACGGTAAACTCTTGGATTTCACGTGAGCCTACGGAACCATTGTAGTAGTTGACGCGTACTGGCGTCGATCCGGCGGCGTTCACGCGCCTCGAGACGCGCGCATGCAGAGCACCGCTGACCCCCTCTGTTACAATCGAGGGATGTCACGAAAGTCGGTCGCGCAGTCGCGGTGCGCGCTGTGCGGCGCCAAGGAGATCTCGGAGCCGCGCGGCGAGGAGAAGTACTGCCGCGACTGCTGGGACAAGAAGATTGCGGTCGAGGAAATCGTCGCGCGCGAGTTCGCGCTCAAGCGCTACATCCGCGCGCACAGCGCCGAGAAATACCTGATCTACCACTCCACCCAGAAGCGTCCCTGCGGGCAGCTCATTGTCGTCGACGACGGCTACGACCTGTTCCTGACGATGATGCTCTATCCCTCGTTCGCCTGGGACGAGGCCGCCTACCACCTCGAAGGGGACCCCGAGGGGCGGACGTTCGCCGAGATCCTGGTGGACGTCGTCGCGGCGGAAGTCATCGAGCCGTGGGGCGGGGGCAAGTGGCACCTGGAAATCTTCCGGTCGACCACCCCGGATCCGGAGGATTGGAACGGAGAGATGTAGGCGTATAATCCCCCCGGACAGTATCCCGGGAGGTCGCCATGAACCGCACCGCGCTCGCGCTCCTCTGTTCGCTCGCGCTCGCATCCCCCGTGTTCGCGCAGGCCAAGCCCGCGACGCCTCAAACTCAGCCGCCGCCGGCCAAAGCCAAGTGGGTCGCGCCCGTCAAAGGGCTGGTCACCATCGACGTGGTTCGCACCCCGCCCAAGAAGGTCGGCAACGACATGGTGACGGTGCTGAAGGTGAAGAACACGTCCGACGGCGCCATCGCCCTGCTGCGCGTGGACGAATACTGGTACAACGACAAGCGCGAAATGGTCTCGGCCGACACCGAGCGGGTCAAGAAGCCCATCATGCCCGGTGAGATCGTCGAGATCACGACCAAGTCGCCGGTCAAACCAGGGCTCTATCAGAACACGTACAACTTCAGCCACGCGAACGGCCAGGTGAAGGCCACCGTGGTGAAGAAGTTCAGCGACAAGTAGAGCCGTCGGCGGACGGCGGGAACCTCGCGCCGCTGCGGCTCGTCTAGCGCCATGATGCCGCGGCCACGCTGGTTCGTGCTCGGGTTCGTGTGCACGGCGGCGCTCGCCGCGGCGCAGCCGGCCACGGATCTCGACGCGCTGATGGCGCGCGCGCTGCAGCGCCGCGAGGTCAATCGCGCCGTCCTCGGCGACTACATCCTCGACGAGACCGAGACGTTCGAGCTGCTCGGGCCGGGCCGCACGCCGTTGAAGCGCTCGGAGCGCGAGTTCACCTGGTTCGTCCGCGACGGCATCCACGTCCGCAGTCCGCTCCGTGCGGACGGCGTCCCCGTCGCGGAAAGCGAACGCCGCACCTACGAGGATCACTGGTTCCACGAAGAGCAGACCCGCCGCGCCCGGCGGGCCGAGAAGGCTCAGGCGCGCGAGGCCGAAGGCAAGCCGGCGGCCACCCTCGCGGCGATCAACGAGCCGCGCTTCCTTTCCGAGTCCTACTTCCTCGATTTCCACTTCGAGCCCGGCAACTACTTTCTCGCCGGCCGGGAAGCGCTCGACGGCCACGACGTCTATCGCGTCGAGTACTACCCGACGCGCATGTTCTCGGACGACGAGGACGAACCGAAGAAGGACGAAAGCGATCGCGAACAGAAGATGGAGTCGGAGATCGAGCGCAAGATGAACAAGACGGCGCTCGTCACGCTCTGGGTGGATCCCGCCGAGCAGCAGATCGTCAAGTTCACGTTCGACAACATGTGGATGGACTTCCTGCCGGGCGGGTGGGCCGTACGCGTGGACGACATCAGCGCGTCCATGGAAATGGGCCAGCCGTTTCCGAACGTGTGGCTGCCCCGGAACCTTTCGGCCCACGGCGCCGTCACGCTTGCCAACGGCACCTACGCGATCACGTACGGCCGCCGGTTCAGCAATTACCGCCTCGCGGACGTCAAGACACGCATCCTGAAGAAGGATCCGCGGTGATCGCCGTGATCGCCGCGCTGGCGCTCGCCGCCGCGGGCGCGGCACAGACGCCCGCCGCGCGCATCACCGACATCCGCGTGCACGGCAACGTCACGCTCGCCGACGCCGACGTCGTCCGTCTCGCGGGCCTGGCCGTCGGCGATGCGATCGGGCCGGACACGCTCGAATCGGCGGCCTCGCGCCTGAAGGCCAGCGGGCGGTTCGACACGGTGGAGATCCGGCGTCGCTACCGGACGCTCGCGATGGACGACGTCGCAATCGTGCTGGTCGTGCACGAGAAGCCGGGGCTCTCGGCGTCCGGCGAGCCGCCCGGCCCGCTGGACAGGCTGACGCACCGTTTGATGTTCCTGCCGATCGTCAGCTTCGAGGACGGCTACGGGTTCACGTATGGCGGACGCGTGAGCACGGTGGATCTGCTCGGCGCGGGCGAGCGGCTCTCGGTGCCGGCGACGTGGGGCGGCACCCGGCGGATCGCCTTCGAAGCGGAGCGGACGTTCGACAGCGGGCCGTTCACGCGGCTCTTCGGATCGATCGGGCTCTCGCGCCGCGAGAACCCGCACTTCGCCGACACGCCCGACGTCCGCACGACATGGTTCGCGCGGGCCGAGCGGAGGCTGCCGGCACACCTGATGATTGCGGCGGATGTCACGGACGCATCGGTCGAGTTCGGGCCGGATCACGCGCGGTTCTGGTCGCCCGGCGCGGACGTCGCGTACGACACGCGCCGCGACCCCGCCTATCCGTCGGACGCCGTCCTGCTGCAGGCACGCTGGGACTCGCTGCGCGAGTCAGGCCACGACGGAATCGGGCGGTACTCCCTCGACGCGCGCGGCTACAAGCGCGTCGTCGGCCAGACGGTCGCCGCCGTGCGCGCGCGTCTCGATCGCGCGGACGCGCCGCTGCCGCCGGGGGAAGCGTGGCTGCTCGGCGGGGCGGGATCGGTCCGCGGCATCCGCGCCGGCGCGTTCGCCGGCGATCAGCGGTTCGTCGCGTCGGCGGAAGTGCGCGTGC
>DASSOM010000122.1:0-3729 GCA_035700625.1 Vicinamibacterales bacterium | reverse complement strand
TCGGCCCAGCGTATCTGTTCTTCGGCGAGCGCCCGTTCGTCCAATGGGCCCGGGAGCTTTCGCAGCTCGACATGGATGGCGGGTAATGGTCGTAACTCCTGTACGAGCGCAGGCAGGCTGACCGTTCCGTACCCCGGCTTGATGAACACCAGGATCCAGTCTCCAGAAGCCAGACCCGCGCTCGCCCAGTCCCCGTCCACGTCGCACGGCGCACACTGTCGTCGTTCCGGCGGGCGCCACTCTCAGCGAAGCGCTGGACGCTCTCGCGAGGCGGCTCAGAATTGTCTGGCGGGTTCAGGAGTGGATCGACCCTCAACGTCGCGCGCACTGCTCGCTCAAGCTGTTCGAAGATGGCCGTCAACTGATGCTCGGTTACGATCTGAAGTCGCCAGGCGCCGCTACCAAACCGCGCCCCTCGCCCCTCGCCCCTCGAACCTCGCTCCTCGATCCCCGAGTGATAAGATCCGGCAGTTCTCATTCCCCTGGAGGATTCGTCCATGCGCAGGTTTCTGATCCTGCCCGTCGCGATCGTGGCGGCGGGCGCCGCCGGGTTTGTCGTCGCCGCACAGCAGACGGCGCATCCCGGCCAGACGGAGGTGCGTCCCGGCGTGTGGCGCGCGCCCGATTTTCCGCCGCCGAGCATTCTTGATTACAAGCCGAAATCCACGCTCGTCACAGCGGCGCACCTGAAGCCGCGCGCGAAGTATCCCGTTATCGACATCCACAGCCATCAGCCCGTCCCGATGCCGGCCGACAAGTTCGCCGAGGTCGTCTCGGCGATGGACAAGAACAACCTGAAAGTGCTCGTGAATCTGAGCGGCGGCTGGGGCGATGAGCTGCGCCAGGGCATCGAGACGATCCGGGCCAGCCAGTACAAGGATCGGATGGTCACGTTCGCAAACGTGAATTTCCGCCAGCCGGTGGGCCCGGGGTTCGGGCAGCAGGCGGCGCAGCAGCTCGAGGCGGACATCAAGGCCGGTGCGGTCGGCCTGAAGGTGTTCAAGGACCTCGGCATGTTCGACAAGAAAGCGGACGGCAGCCGCCTGCGCGTGGACGACCCCGAGCTCGATCCGATCTGGGAGACGTGCGCGCGGCTGAATGTGCCCGTCTTGATCCACGTGGCCGAGCCGCCGGCGTTCTTCCAGCCGCTCGACTATCAGAACGAGCGCTGGCTGGAGCTGGCGCTGTTCTCGAACCGCCGCCACCAGGACGGCGTCCGCTTCGAGGAGCTGATGACGGAGCGGAACAACATGATCAAGCGCCATCCGAACACGAAGTACATCCTCGCGCACTTCGGCTGGCATGCGAACGACCTGGCGCGGGCGGCGAAGCTGCTCGACGAGAACCCGAACGTCTACTTCGACGTCGCGGCGGTGCTGTACGACTTCGGCCGGCAGCCGCACGGCGCGCACGACTTCTTCGTCAAGTACCAGGATCGCATTCTCTTCGGCAAGGACAGCTTCCAGCCGGACGAGTATCCGTACTACTGGCGCGTCTTCGAGACGGCGGACGAGTACTTCGACTACTACCGCGACTATCACGCGTTCTGGAAGCTGTACGGCCTCGATCTTCCGGATGTGGTGCTGAAGAAGCTGTACTACAAGAACGCGCTGAAGCTGGTGAAGGGCATCCCGGCGACTGGATTTCCGGAGTAACTGTTAACTCCTAACTCCTAACTCCTAACTTCTGTCTCCTGACTCCTGCTCGTCATGGCTCACTATCTGGTCACCGGCGGCGCCGGGTTCATCGGATCGCATCTCTGTGAGGAGCTGGCGCGGCGCGGCCACCGCGTGCGCGTCGCCGACAGCCTGATCACCGGGAAGCGCGCCAATCTGGATCACGTGCCGGGCGTCGATTTCCGCGAAGGGGATCTCGCGGAATTGCCGTTCGCGCACTCGGTGATGAACGGGATCGACTACGTGCTGCACGAGGCGGCGATTCCGTCGGTGCCGCGCTCGGTCAAGGACCCGATTACCTCGAACCGCGCCAACGTGGACGCGACGGTGAACGTCCTCGTCGCGGCACGGGACGCGCACGTGAAGCGGCTCGTATTCGCGGGCTCCTCGTCAGCGTATGGCGACACGCCGACGCTGCCGAAGCACGAAGAGATGCCGACGAACCCGCTCTCGCCGTACGCGCTGCAGAAAGTCGTGGGCGAACAGTACCTGAAGATGTTCACGACGCTCTACGGCCTCGAGACGGTGACCATCCGCTATTTCAACGTCTTCGGGCCGCGCCAGGATCCTTCGTCCCCCTATTCCGGGGTGATCTCGGTGTTCGCGACGTCGCTGCTGGAGAACCGCGCGCCGACGATCTACGGCGACGGCGGCCAGACGCGCGACTTCACCTACGTCGCCAACGTGGTGGACGGCGTCCTACGCGCGTGCGAGGCGCCCGGCGCGAGCGGCGAGATCGTCAACGTCGCCACTGCCGGGCGCATTTCGCTCAACGAGCTGTTCGAGACGATGAGAGCGCTCGTCGGCGCGTCCGTCGAACCGGTGTACGGGCCGCCGCGTGCCGGCGACGTCCGCGACTCGCAGGCGGATATCTCCAAAGCCAAGCGTCTGCTTGGCTACGAGCCGACCGTGTCCTTCGAGGAGGGACTTCGGCGGACGCTCGAGTGGTACCGCACGGCCGGAGCGGCAGCGCGGGCGTAACACGAGCCGCCGATGCTCACGACTGGCCCGCACGTCGCCGCCGCCGCGCTGATGGCGGCGACGCTCGGCGCGGCCGGCCTCACGGGTCAACCCGCCCAGCCGCGACAGGGCTCGGCCACGCTGGCCGTGTTCCGTGCGCCGGGATTTCCCACGGTCGATGCCGCGCCCATCGATCCGGCGGTGCTCGATGCCGCGCTTGCGGATCTTCCCGTCGTCACATTCGACTCGGCCGCGGCCCTGAGCGAGGGTTTGTCGCGTCAGACGGGCGGTGTGCTGCTGCTGCCGTACGGCAGCGCCTTTCCGGTGGACGCCTGGTCGGCTATCCGCGCGTTCGTGAAGGGAGGCGGCGGCCTCGTCGTGCTCGGCGGCGCGCCGTTCGCCGTGCCGGTCCGGCAGGTGAATGGGACAGCGGGCGCGGCGACGTACGTTCAGGACCGCCGTCAACCCACGTTCTCACACGAGTTCCTCATCGGTCCCGCCGAGCCCGTCGAGCGTCGCGACATCCTGTCCCCGACGCGGGTGGAGGCGGTGCGCGGATCGGAATGGAATCGGCTGCCGGCGGAACCCGCACGCGCCTTCGCGATCACCATCCGGCTCGCAACCATCAAGGATTTCAAGGACGAAGGCGGGTCGGAGGGCTTCCGCGACGCCGTCATCCGCCCGCTCGTGCACGTCGTCGATCGCGACGGCATCCCGCGCGCCGCGCCGCTTATTGCGATCGATCGACTCCGTGGTGGCGATGCCGGTGCGCGCTGGATCCTCGCGCCGTCGGACGCGGCGCTGGATGCGCCGACCATCCACGATCTCGCGGTGCGCGCGCTCGAAGGTGCGGTGGCGAGCGACGCCAGGCCGGTGCGCGCGTCGATCGAACGAGGCGCGACGCCGATGCTGCGGATCAACGTCCAGCGTCCCGTTCCGCGTGAGGGGGAAGCGGCGGCTGCCGCCGCTCGCGTCCGCGTCACCAACAAGGACGGGGCCGACGTGTGGACCGGCAATGTGCCGCTGAACGGCCCGGCGGAGTTCCGGACCGGCCTCGCGTCCATCGGCGGCGACGCGACGCTCGCACCAGGTT
>DASSOM010000121.1:0-5957 GCA_035700625.1 Vicinamibacterales bacterium | reverse complement strand
GTCGGCGTCGCGCTGCGGTGGGTGTCGCTGCTCGGCCGGCCGAAGTTCGTGAGCGCCGCGGCGGCGACGTTGATCCTCCTCGGCACGATCGGATCGTTTCTCGCGGTTCAATCGGGCACGCAGGCGCACGGCCCGGTCGAGCGGATTCCGGGTGCGCGGGCGATGGTCACCGAACACGAGGAGTGGGGGGAGCGCACACGCAACCTCTTCTTCGCCGTGGCCGCGCTGGAGATCGTCGGGGTGATCCTGCTGGCCAGCGGCCGGCGCGGGCGCGCCGCGTTCATCGCGTCGGCGATTGTCGGCGCCGCCGGCGTGTGGGTGCTCTACGAAGCGTCGGACATGGGCGGCGATCTCGTCTACTCGTACGCCGGCGGCATCGGGACGCGATCGGGCGAGGCCGCAGACGTCGATCGCGTGTTCATCGCCGGCGTGTACCAGAAGGCGCAGCAGCTCCGGCAGCAGGGGGATGTCGAGGGAGCGGGGCGTCTCGTCGATCTGCTCGCGCGCCAGTACCCGGGCAATCCGGACGTGCAGCTGTATGCGGCCGATTTCCAGCTGACGGCGCGCCGCGACGCGGCGGGCGCGCTGCAGCGGATCGACACGCTGGCGGCGGAGGGCTCCGATCCGCGTTTCCCCGTTCGCGTCGGGATGACGAAGGCGAGCGCGCTGGAGGCGCTCGGCCGGAAGGATGAGGCGCGGCGTCTGCTCGAAGAGCTGAAAACGAAGTACCCGGCAAGCGCCGGCGCCTTGCAGCGGCGGCTCGATCAACTGGGCGGCGCCGCGCCGCGTTAGCGTTGCCGCGCCGGAGCGTCATCGGCTTCTTCGTCTGCTTCTTCGGCCTGCTCGCGAGCGGCCACCTCGGGTCTTCGGATGCGGGCGGCCAGCTCCGCGCCGCCACGCTCCTGGTGCAGACCGGCAGCCTGTCCGCAGCGGCGGCGCCCGCCGCCGGATGGCTTCCATCCCCAGGCGGCCGCTTCTACGAAGTCCACGACATCGGCGCGATCGTGCTGATGCTGCCCGCCGGGATCGTCGCGGCGCGCGCGCAGGCAATACCGGCATCGACGCCGGACTGGCAGGTCCCGCGGTTAGGCGCGGCGGTGGCGTCGCTGTCGTATGCGCTCCTCGCGGCCCTGGCGTGCTGGTGGACGTGCCGCGCGCTGGCGGAGTGGTATCCGCCGCGCCGGGCCTTCGCGCTCGCGCTGGCGCTGCCGTTCACGACGATCCTGACCGCCTACGGACGCACCGCGTGGGACGTGCTCGGCTGCGCGGCGTTCGTCGCCGCCGCGATGGCCGGCGCCGCGTGCGCGCTGACGCGCGGAGGCCGGCGGCAAATCTGGATGACGGCGGCGCTGCTGGGCGTCGCGTGCTCGTTCCGGTTCTCCTTCGCGCCGTTTGCCGCGCTCACGTTCGCGCTGCTGTTCGCCCGCGGCACGCAACCGCGCGATCGCTGGGGTGCCGCGGCGATCCTGCTGCTGGTGCTCGCGCCGTCGTTCGCGTACAACCTGGTTCGGACGGGCGCGTTCTGGCGTCCGCCGACGGCCCTGCCGGCGTATCTCGCCGCCAACAACGCAATCCAGGGAGATATCGCGGCCGGACTCTTCGGCGCGCTACTGTCCCCGAACCGCGGTCTCTTCGTCTTCTGTCCGGTTCTTCTGCTCGCGTTCGGTCTGCCCGCCGTGTGGACGCGGATCACCGCCGGCGAACGCCGGCTCATCGCCCCGTTCGGCGCGGGCGCGCTGCTGTACGTCGTCATGATCGCGAGCCTGCGCAACTGGGGGGCGTTCGGCTGGGGGCCGCGCTATCTCGTACCGATCCTGCCGATCGCGTACGTCGCCGCGGCCATCGTGTTCCTCCGGCTCTGGCACGGGCGCGCGATCGTGCTGACGCTGCTGCTGGCCTGTTCGGCGGCCGTGACGCTTCCGTCGATGCTGGTGAACTGGCCGGCGGTCGTGGCGTCGACGCCGGGCGCGGCGGATCAGTTCGCGCCGGCGCCCGTGCAGATCCGTGCGGGCTGGCGGGCGCTGAGATCGCCCGACCCGTTCGTCGTGCCGGACGTCTGGGTGGCGCATCTCTCCCGGCAGTCGCCCGCCGGCCGGGCGGCTGCGGTGGCGGCGTCGATCGTGCTGGTGGCCGGCGCGCTCATTTCACTCCGCCGGATCCTGCAGGCGACAGCAGCTCCCGGATGATCGCGTCGCGCACGGCCGCGTCCACGTCGCGCGTGCCAGGACGGCCGTCGCTCGACGCGGCATCGGTGTTGAAGGAGACGATCCACGCCGTTCGCGTCGGCGGATGCAGGTACAGGTGCGAGATGAAGCCGTTCTGGTCGCCGCTGTGGCCGACGAGCGTCACGTCGCCATAGCGCTCGACGAAGAACGAGAGCGCGGCACGGGAATCGGTGCCGCTTGCGCCTTCGCCCGCCTTCGCGCGGATCTGCGGCGTCCACATCTCTTCGAGGGACGATCGCTTCAGGACGGCGTCGTACTCGGGATGTTTCGGATCTCCGATGAGGAACGCCGCGTACTTCGCCATGTCGGGAAACGGCGCGTTGAGCCCGCCGTTCGACACCGTGATCCCCGTGTCGAAGTCGAACGGTGCCTCGCGCAGCCCCTCCGGCGTCCGGTAGTAGCTGTGCGAACGGTGGGTCCGCAGCGTATACGGCGCGCGGTCGAAGAACGTGTGCGACATCCCGAGCGGCATCAGGATGTTCTTCTGGACGTAGACCTCGTAGTCGTCTCCGGAGAGCGTCTCGATGATGCGGCCGAGGAAAATCACTCCCGGATTCGAGTAGCTGTAGTCCGTGCCCGGCGCGAACAGCAGCGTCGTGTACGGCATCATCGCGACGAGCTGCTCCCAGCGCGTCGGCTCGAACGGATGCCACGGCTGGTCGCCGCCCCACGGCCACGTCGCCGCGCGGAAGCCGGCGCTGTGCGACATCAGGTGGCGGATCTTGACCGCGGCGATGTCGCCGAACGGATCGTGGACCTCGCGGAGCTCCGGCACGTAGTTCACGACCGGATCGTCGAGCGACAGCTTCCCGCGGTCGCGGAGCTGCATGATGGCGATCCCGGTGAACGTCTTCGTGATCGACGCCCAGTGATAGATCGTGTCCGCGTCCACCGGCCGCCCCGCGTCGCGATCCTGCAGGCCGACTTCCACGTGGCCGAGAACGCTCCCGCCGCGGACGACCATCAGGCTGCTGCCGACGATGCCCGCGCGCTCGACGAGGCCGCGATACGTGTCGGAGACCGCTGCCCAGCCTGGCGGCGGCGCGACCGTGGACACCAGCGGCAAGCCGAGCAGGGCCGCCGCGCACGCGATTCGAAGGGCAGGCACGGCCGAGATTGTACGCCGGATGAATCGCGCGCGCAGTTGAGCGATGATGGACGGATGGCGGAACCGATCGACCCACGCGCGGCCATCGGGCACGTGCATCTGAAGGTAGCGGATCTCGAACGGGCGCTCGCGTTCTACACGGGCGTGCTCGGCTTCGAGCTCACCGAACGGTACGGCGAGTCCGCGGCCTTCGTCAGCGCCGGCGGCTACCATCACCATATCGGCCTGAACACGTGGGAGAGCCGGAACGGCGCGCCGCCGCCGCCGGGATCGACGGGCCTCTATCACTTTGCCATCCGGTATCCGGACCGGCAGGCGCTTGCGGGCGCCCTCCGGCGGCTGGTCGATGCCGGCGTCCCGCTCGAGGGGGCATCGGACCACGGCGTCAGCGAGGCGCTCTACCTGCGCGATCCGGACGGCAACGGCATCGAGCTGTACTGGGATCGTCCGCGCGCCGAATGGCCGCGCACGGCATCAGGAGCGCTGCGCATGACGGTCGATCCGCTCGACGTCGAGGCGCTGCTCGCCGAAGCGGTGGCCGCGTCGGACAAATCGGACGTGCAGCCGCTCAGCGAGGCGAGCCGGACGCGGCTGCGCGAGATCCGTTCGCGCCTGCTGCTGCTCCACAAGGCGCTGCTCGAAGACGCCCGCGCCGCGTACGAGATGGACCGGGGCACGGTGGGCACGCGGGCGAATCTCCTGCAGCTCGTGATTCACGATCCGTGGTTCGCCTGGCTTCACCAGATCTCCGAGCTGATCGTCCGCATCGACGAGGCCGCCGCGGCCGACGGTGCGGCCACCGAAGCGGACGCGCGCGCCCTGTTCGATCAGGTCGATCGACTGCTCGTGCCCTCCGAGACAGGCGACCCGTTCGCGCGGCGGTACTTCGAGGCGCTGCAGCGCCAGCCCGCGGTCGTCCTCGCCCACGCCGACGTCAAACGTGCGTTGAAGAACAACCACACCTAAGGAGCCAGCCATGCGATGGACTCGAGGGGATCGCAGCCACGTCGAAGACCTGCGCGGGCGCAGCGGCGGCATGCGCGCGCTGCCGATCGGCATCGGCGGCTTCGTCGTCCTTCTCCTGCTCAGCCTGTTCACGGGTGTCGACTTCCTCTCGCTGCTGGGCACCGACGGGACGGCGCCTTCCGGGTCCACCGCCACGACCGGGACGGTCGCCACCAGTCCCGAAGAGGAGGAGCTCGTCGATCTGGTGGACTCCGTCGTCGCGGACTCGGAGACGGCCTGGGAGCATCTGCTGGGTGGACGCTACGAACCGACGCGCGCCGTGCTCTTCCGCGACGCGATCCAGTCGGCGTGCGGTTTCGCGCAGTCCGCGACGGGCCCTTTCTATTGCCCGCGTGATGCGAAGGTCTACCTGGATCTCGGCTTCTTCGACGACCTCCGGCGCCAGTTCGGCGCGCCGGGGCACTTCGCGCAGGCGTACGTCGTCGCGCACGAAGTCGGCCATCACGTGCAGAACGTACTCGGGATCGAGCAGCGCGTCCGCCAGCAGCAGGCAGCCCGACCCGATCAGGTGAACGAGCTGTCGGTGCGGCTCGAACTGCAGGCGGACTGCTTCGCGGGCATCTGGGGGAATGCCGCGGCCGCCAACGGCGCGAACGCGCGCGTCTCGCTCGACCCGGGCGACGTCGACGACGGGCTGCGCGCCGCGGCGGCGATCGGCGACGATCGTCTGCAGCGGCTCGGCGGCGGCCGTGTCATGCCGGAGCGCTTCACGCACGGCACCTCCGACCAGCGCGCGTCATGGCTCCGGCGCGGGCTCGAGAGCGGCGACCCCGCCGCGTGCGACACGTTCGCGGCACGCTGACGGTACAATCGAGCCATCGAGACCACCCGCCCCGCTTCATCGACGAACGGCAGCCATACCTCTGCCGCGCGGTTCGACCGATCGATCGTCGATGGTCCGATCGCGCGCGCCGTGTGGCGGCTCGCCTGGCCGACCGTCCTGCAGAACATGATCGGCGGGCTGCAGGGGATCATCGACCACGTCATGGTTGGCCACTACGTCGGGTTCACCGGCAACGCGGCCATCGGCGTCAGCTGGCAGATCTTCCTCGTCGTCGTCGTGTTCGTCACGTCGATCTACATCGGGATGGGTGTCCTCGTCGCGCGCTGCGCGGGGGCCAACGATCACGACAAGGTCAATCGCGTGGTGTACCAGGCGTTCATCACGTCGGTGGTGCTCGCGCTGGGTGTGCTCGCCCCCGCCGGGTACTTCCTTTCGCCGTGCCTGCTTCAGATCGTCAACGCCACGCCGGAAGTGGCCGCCGAGGCGCTGCCATATCTACGGACGATGTTCGTGTGCAGCATCGGGCTGCTGCTGTACTTCCTGCTGGCGGGGGCGCTGCGCGCGGCGGGGGACGCGAAGACGCCGCTGCGGCTCGGCCTCTGGATCACGGGCCTGAACATCATCCTGAACGTGATTTTCATCCGCGGACTCGGCCCGATTCCCGCGTTCGGCGTGCAGGGGGCCGCGTTCGGCACCGTCATCGCGAGCGGCCTCGCCTCCGCCGGCGGCATCTGGCTGATGATGACCGGCCGCGTCGTCATCCACTTTCCGCGATCGATGTCGAAGCAGCCCGATTGGAAGATCATCCGATCGC
>DASSOM010000120.1:0-2837 GCA_035700625.1 Vicinamibacterales bacterium | reverse complement strand
AGGCGCGGATGCGCGTGGCCAAGCGAGGCGACACCGATGCCGGACAGAAAATCCAGGTAGGCGTAATCGTCGGCATCGTAGAGCCACGACCCGCACCCGCGAACGAACACGATCGGGGCGCGGCGATAGGTCTGCAGCACGTGTTGCGCCTCGAGCGCCTGCACATCGTCGATCGCGAGCATTACCTGGCTCCCCTGGACACCTGACAACCGGGAGCGCAGACGAGGGTCTGCGCCGGACCGGATTCTTCGTCGAGCAGCCGCGCGAGTCGCGCCGGATCGCGCCCGTCGACAATCGACACGTGGGACACGCCGCGGTCGATCGCGTCGACGCAGGCGCGCAGTTTGGCGGCCATCCCTGCCGTGGTTCGTCCGCCCGCGATCGATTCCTCGATCGCGTCCGCGTCGATCGAGGACAGCGTGTGGCCATCCCCGTCGAGCACGCCGGGCGTGCCGCCGGCGAGGACCAGCCGCGAGGCGCCGAGCCGTCCGGCAAGATCCGCCGCCAACGTGTCGGCGTTGACGTTGAACAGGCGGCCATCGGCCGCGGCACTGACGCTCGCCACGACAGGGATGTAGCCAAGCGCCAGCAGATCGCCGATGAGCGCCGGCGGCGGCGCGGCGGCCGTCGGCGCGCCGACGCGCTGAAGATCGACCAGATCCCCATTCGCCATGCGGTGGAGCGGCGCCGGCACCACCGGCGCCGTGTTGGCATCGACGCCAGTCAGACCGACGGCCGCGCCCCCCGCCGCGCAGATCGCGGCGACGAGCCGCGTATTCACGAGGCCGGCCAGCACGGAGAGCACAATGGCGAGCGTCGGCTCGTCGGTGATCCGCAAACCGTCGACTTGCCGCCGGACGAGACCGGCACGGCCGATCGCGGCGTCAATCTCACGGCCGCCGCCATGCACGACGACGAGGGGACGGGCGGCGAGATCGACCAGCGCGCCCGCGAGCGCCGACAGGCCGTTGCCATCGGACGACTCGACGAGCTCGCCCCCAAGCTTCAGCACGAGCGGTGCGGTCATGCGGGGAGCCCGCTCCGCTCATCGAAGCCGAGCATGACATTCAGGTTCTGCACCGCCTGGCCGGCGGCTCCCTTCAACAGGTTGTCGAGACACGAAATGATCACGACCCGACGGCTCGGCGGATCGAACCGCCAGCCGATGTCGCAGAAATTCGTGTGCGCCACGTCCCGGATTTCGGGGAGGGTGTCGCCGCCGAGGCGGACGAACGGCGCCGCGTCGTACGCGGCGCTCAGGGTCCGCGCGATCCCGGCCTCGAGAGTCCCCGGCTGGACGCGCGCGTAAATCGTTGTCAGAATCCCCCGGTCCAGTGGCACCAGGTGGGGGACGAACGTGACCGGGCGGCCGAGGGCCTGGCCGATCTCGGGTGTGTGCCGATGCGCGAACAGACCGTAGGCGGAGACGTTGGCGTGGCAGGTCGAGAAATGCGTCCGGTCGGTCGGTGTCTGGCCGGCGCCCGAAATGCCGGACTTCGCGTCGATCAGCACATCTTCCCGCTCGTCGATCAGGCCGGCGGCCACCAGTGGCTGCAACGCCAGCAGGGCGGCCGTCGGATAGCAACCCGGATTGGCGATCAGACGGGCCCCGCGCACCTGCTCCCGATGGAGCTCGGTGAGGCCGTACGCGATCGCCGCCGCATCGGGTGCGATCCGCTCGACGGACGCCCGATCCGTCTCGGGATACCAGCGGGCGCGCTCGCCGGGATCGCGCAGACGGAAGGCGCCGGAGAGATCGATCACCCGCCGGCCGGCCTGCACGAGTGCGGGAACGATCCGCGCGGCCGCCGCATCCGGGACGGCGAGCAGGGCGACGTCGCAGGCGTCGGCGAGCGCATCGACGGCGAGCGGCACAACCTCGCCCTCCCAACCGCGCGCCGGTTGTTCGACCCGGCGCGGACGTCCCTCCGCGCTCGAAGCCATGGCCATCGTCAGCCGCACGTGTGGATGACGGGCCAGCAGACGGATCAGCTCGCGGCCGGCGAAGCCGGTGGCGCCGGCGACGCCGACGCGCACGCGATTCGCGGAGGCCGCGGCGGCGGCGGAAGCCGGCGGGACGGGCGATTCGAGGTTCATAAGCATAACTATGCAGCGAGGCCTGCATACAAATACCATAACTGGCCGAAATTTGCTAATTTTTATGCATCGTGATGTATGATTATGAAGACTCAACGGCAGCGCGCCATCCTCGAGCTGATTGAACAGGGCGCCGTCGACAGCCAGGAACAGCTGCGGCGGCGGTTGCGCGCGCGCGGCATCGACGCGACGCAGGCGACGATTTCCCGCGACATCAAGGAGCTCGGCCTGGTGAAGCGGGCCGCCGACGGCGCGTATCAGCGACCCGGCGATGAGGCGTCGAGTCCGACGGCCACGCTGCAGGCACTGCAGCGGGCCGCCGCCGCCTACCTGCGACGCGTCGAGCACGTGGAGCAGATCGTCGTCGTCCGGACCGGTACCGGACAGGCGCAGCCGCTCGCGCTCGCGCTCGATCGCGCGCAGCTGCCGGAAGTGGTCGGCACGCTCGGTGGCGACGACACGATCGTCGTCATCGCGCGCGACGCGCGGCGCGCCGCCGCGCTGGTCAAACGTCTCGACGCGTACGCGCAGGAAGCCTGACCCCCGGTCATGCCTGTCGCTGCGCGACAGGCATGGAGGAGGTTTTGATGCGGATTGTGCTGGCGTATTCAGGCGGGCTCGACACCTCGGTCGCCATTCCCTGGCTGGCCGAACGATATGGGGCGGAGATCATCGCGGTGACGCTGGATCTCGGCCAGGAGAAGGCGTTGGCCGGCGTGCGCCAGCGCGCGCTCGAGACC
>DASSOM010000119.1:0-3787 GCA_035700625.1 Vicinamibacterales bacterium | reverse complement strand
CTCCTGCTGCCGTCCTTCAGCGCGGACGAGGAACAGGTTGGCCACGTTCGCGCACGCGATCAGCAGCACGATGCCCACGGTGCCCAGCAGCACCCAGAGCACGCGTCCGACGCTGCCGATGACGTCCTCGGCGAGCGGGTGGACGTTGGGACCGAGATGGATGTCGTCGAACTGCTGCCTGGTGAACCCGGACGGGAGCGGAAACTTGTCGACCATCGTGGGCAGCAGGCGCGCAATCTCCGCGTTTGCCTGCTCGATCGTGGCGCCCGGCTTCAGGCGCGCGACACCCTGGTAGCTGAAATTGCCGACCATGACCTCCGCGCGATTGAACCGGAACGGCAGCAGGAGCTGCGGGTCGTAGTTGAGAAAGCGGAACGACGCGGGCAGCACGCCGATGATCTCGCGCGGTGTGCCATCGACCGTGAGCAGCCGGCCGAGCACCGACGGGTCGCGGCCGTACTTGCGCGTCCAGAACGCGTCGGTGAGCATCACGCGCTCCGGCGTCCGCGGCGAGTCGTCGTCGGGGGTGAAGCGCCGGCCGATCTGCACAGGGACGCGCAGCGCGGGCAGCGTGCCGTCCGTGACGAGCAGCGCCTGCACGCGCTCCGGTTCGCCCGTCCCCGTGACCGACACCGACGTGTTGTCCCACAGCCCGAAGTTCTCGAAGACCTGTGCCCCTTCGCGGAACGTGAAATAGCTCGCGGGCGACTGGTTCATCTTCGGAAAGCCAAGGCCCGGCGCGCTCATCCACACGCCCACGAGCCGATCCGCGTCGTCGAACGGCAGCGGCTTCAGCAGCACCCCATGGACGACGCTGAAGATCGCGGTGTTGGCGCCGATGCCGAGCGCGAGCGTCACGATCGCCACGCTCGTGAAGAGGGGCGCGCGCGCGAGCCGCCGGCAGACACGGCCGAGCCTGAAGGGAAGCAGTCGCATGCCGGGTTAGACGCGCTGATGCGCTCCGGTGTTCAGCGGGATCGCGCATTGCACGCGCAGCGCTTGACCCCCTTGCTTGCCCCGCCGTAGCGGCGCAGCCGCGAAGGCGGGTGGGTCAGGGCTTCAGCCCTGACAGTCCCGGAGGCACACATGGCAGAAGCGCAGGCAACCGGACAGCAGCGGCTGGCGACCGGACTCGGCTGGTTCAGCGTCGGCCTCGGGTTGGCCGAGGTCGCTTCGCCCGGCGCGGTGGCGCGATTCGTCGGGCTTCGCGACTCGGGCGGGACGCGGACGGTGATGCGGACGTTCGGCGCGCGCGAGATCGCCAACGGCATGGCGCTGCTCGCGTCACGCCCCGATCCCGGCTGGATGTGGGCGCGCGTGGCCGGCGACGTGATCGATCTGAGCGCGCTCGGCGCGGCCGTCGGCCGCGAAGACGCCGACCGCCGGCGTCTGGCGATCGGCATGGCTTCGGTAGCCGGCGTCATGCTGGCAGACCTGGTGTGCGCGCGGCAGCTCGGCCGGACGAACGGTACGGCGACCGCCGCGCGTCAGGATCGCGCGATCCGCGTAGCGAAGACGTTCACGATCAACCGCCCGCCCGACGAGGTGTACGCGTACTGGCGAAATCTCGATCACCTGCCGAGGTTCATGCGTCACCTGCAGTCCGTGCGGGAAACAGGCGCGCGCCGCTCGCACTGGGTCGCGCGTGGTCCCGCCGGCATGATGTTCGAGTGGGACGCGGAGATCACCGAGGATCTGCCGAACCAGCGCATCGCCTGGCGGTCGCTTCCAGGTGCGGACGTGGATCATCGCGGCGACGTGCGGTTCGACCCGGCGCCGGGCGGACGCGGCACCGAACTGCGCGTCCATCTCGAATATCACCCGCCGGGCGGCCGGACCGCGGCGCGCCTCGCCAGGCTGTTCGGCCGCGAGCCGGGGCAGCAGGTCGAGGACGATCTGCGGAGGCTGAAGCAGTTGCTGGAAGCGGGCGAGATCGCCCGCGCCTCCGAGGAGGTGAGGGCATGAAAGCCGTCTGCTGGATGGGCACGAAGCAGGTCGAGGTTCGCGACGTGCCGAACCCCGAGATCCTCAACCCCCGCGACGCGATCGTGCGCGTGACGAGCACCGCCATCTGCGGATCCGATCTGCATCTGTACGACGGGTTCATTCCGACGATGCAGAGAGGGGACGTGCTGGGCCATGAGTTCATGGGAGAAGTCGTCGAGGTCGGACGGGACGTCCAGCACCTGCGTCCCGGCGACCGCGTCGTCGTGCCGTTTCCGATCGCGTGCGGCCGCTGCAACATGTGCGAGCGCGAGCTGTACTCGCTCTGTGAGAACTCGAATCCGAACGCCTGGATGGCCGAGAAGCTCTGGGGCTACTCGCCGTGCGGCATCTTCGGCTACTCGCACCTGCTGGGCGGCTACGCCGGCGGGCAGGCCGAGTACGCGCGCGTGCCGTTCGCCGATGTCGGCCCGGTGAAGGTGCCCGACGGGCTCTCCGACGAGCAGGTGCTCTTCCTCTCCGACATCCTGCCGACCGGCTACATGGCGGCGGAGAACTGCGGCATCGTCCCGGGCGACACGGTCGCGGTCTGGGGCTGCGGGCCGGTCGGGCTGCTCGCCATCGCCGCCGCGCAGCTCCTCGGCGCCGAGCGCGTGGTGGCGATCGACCGCTTCCCCGAGCGGCTGCGCCTCGCGGGCCTGAAGCTCGGCGCCGAGACGGTCGACTACACCGAGGACGACGTCCTCGAGGCGCTGAAGGATCTCACCGGCGGGCGCGGCCCGGACGCGTGCATCGACGCGGTCGGCATGGAGGCGCACGCGCATCACAGTCTCGCCTACGCGTACGATCGCGTGAAGCAGGCGATGGCGCTCGAGTCCGACCGGCCGATCGCGCTGCGCGAGGCGATCCAGGCCTGCCGCAGCGGCGGCACGGTCTCGGTCGCCGGGGTCTACGGCGGGGTGATCGACAAGTTTCCCGTCGGCACGGTGATGAACCGCTCGCTCACCATCAAGACCGGGCAGACACACGTACAGCGCTACCTGCGGCCGCTGCTGCAGAGGATCGAGAAAGGGGAGATCGACCCGAGCTTCATCGTCACGCACCGAATGAAGCTCGAGGAGGCGCCGCTTGCCTACGCCATGTTCCGGCGCAAGCAGGACGGCTGTATCAAGGTCGTCCTGCGCCCTTAGCCGGGTTTTTTGGGGTACCGCTGCCGCCGGCCGCCGACGAGGGCGGATTCGACGCGAAGTTGCGCACCAGGCCGAACTCGTCCTGCGTGATGCGTCCGTCCCGGTTGCGATCGACGGCGAGCCAGTTGCCTTGGCCGGCCGCCGGCGCGGCCAGCTCCTGCGGGCTCAGCACGCCGTCGCCGTTCGTATCCAGCTTGCGGAAGAGCGCCGCCGCTTCGTCGCTCACCTGAGCGCTCGCCACCGGCGGCTCGGCGCTCGCCTGCGCGAGAGCCGGCGTCGGCGAGAGGGCGGCGACGATGATGAGGAAGGCCCGCATCATGCGCTCGCCCTGCGGTCGCTCGAGCGGCGCAACGGATAGCCCCGGTGCACGCCGGCCGATTCTTCCTGCGAGACGAAGCGCTCGACGTCCTTCTGCAGCCGCTCGGCGATGCGACGCAGCCGCTGCAGCTCGCCCTGCAGGACCTCGGCGGGGCCGAATTGCGGGCCGTAGAGCTCGTCGGCGAGGCGCTCGACCGCGCCCTGAGAAAGCCTCAGCAGCTCGACGAGGTCGTTCGCCGCGCCGAGCGCGCGGCTGCCGGATCGGGCATCCATGCCGGCAGCATAGGCGCCGGCTTTTGAGGGCGTGCTAGGCGGCGACCCTGCCGGCGTGCGCC
>DASSOM010000118.1:0-19293 GCA_035700625.1 Vicinamibacterales bacterium | reverse complement strand
AGCGCGCGGTGAGCGTCCGCTACACGACGCCCGGATTCTTCCGGACGCTCGACGTCCCGCTGCTGCAGGGACGCGACGTCAGCGACGCCGACACCGGCACGTCGGAGAAGGTCGCGATCGTCAGCGAGTCGTTCGCCCGGCGGTTCTGGCCCGGCGGCGACGCAATCGGCCGCCGGTTCTCGGTGGCGTTCTTCGAGCGCACGATCGTCGGCATTGCAGCCGACGTGCGCGTCCGTGGCCTCGAGGCCACGAGCGAGCCGCAGGTGTACCTGCCGTACCGCCAGATCCCGGACGGCTGGATGTCCACGTACGCGCCGGGGGATCTCGCGATTCGCACCACACTGCCGCCGGGGCAGCTCGCGCCAGCCGTCCGCGCCATCATCCGGCGCGTCGATCCGCTCGAGCCGATCTCCGACGTCGGCCTGTTGACGGACGTCGTCGATCGCGAAACCGCTCCGCGCGCGGGGCAGGTGCGCGTGCTCGGCGCGTTCGCGTCGATTGCGGTGCTGCTCGCCGTGATCGGCATTCACGGCCTGCTGATGTTCGCCGTCTCGCAGCGCACGCAGGAGTTCGGCGTCCGCGTCGCGCTCGGCGCGCGCCCCGGCGACCTCGCGGGCATGGTGCTGCGCCAGGCGACGGCGCTGGCATTGGCCGGCGGCATCATCGGGCTGTTCCTCGCGTACGCCGCGGGGCGCAGCCTGCAGGCGCTGCTCGCCGGCATCGGTCCCGCCGATCCCCTCACGTTCGCCGGGATCCTCGTGTTCGCGGTCCTCATGACGCTGGCCGGCAGCGCGACCGCCGTGTATCGCGCCCTTCATCTGAATCCCGTCGACGCGCTGCGCGCCGAGGCCTGACCGTCAGGTTTGAACCGGCGCTGACGGAAACGGCGCGCGGCGCGCGCACACGCCGCTCTCTCTCCATCCACCCTGAACGCGGGCCCGCCCCGCAACTGCTGATGTGACGGAGGTTGCGTGGGCAACCCCTGGCCGGCGCGCATCCGGCCGCGGCGTGGTATGCCCCTTGCCCGGCCACTGAACGACACAGACCGAAACGACGCGCGGGACGCGGGGCGCGGGGTGCGGCGCGCGGGGCTCGGATTGCGGCGGCCCTAACCGTCACCTCCGACATCCAACATCCGACACCTGCCCTCCGCTTCCACGAAAAAACACAGGCCGCGGAAAAACACAGAAGGACACGGACCGAACGCGGCACGGACAGGTTCGCAGGGGGCAGCATGATCAGCCGAAGTTTCGCCGGCGCCGCCGCGATCACGGGCGCGGTGGCGGTCGCGTCGTTGATTCAGGCGCAGGTCGCGGCGCGGCAGGGCGTCGATGCGTCACACGGCCAGCGGATTGCCGCCGCGGTGAAGCACGACGTCTCGAAGCCGCTCCGCAGCATCCGTCCCATTCCGCCCCAGGCGGGCCAGCATCCCAGCGAGCGCGAGCCGCGTCCACGGCACGCCGGCCGCGGGCTCTCGATTCCGGTCGACACGGTCGTGCAGAACTTCTTTCAGAACGCGCCGACGGCGTCCGCGCCGCTTCTGAGCATCGACGGACTGCCGAACGTCAACAACGTGCTGCCACCCGACACGAACGGCGACGTCGGCCCGAATCACTACGTGCAGTGGGTGAATCTGTCGTTTGCGATCTACGGAAAGGGGACCGGAGGCGCGCCGCCCGTGCTGCTGTACGGCCCGGCGGCGGGGCGGACGCTGTGGGCCGGCTTCGGCGGCCCATGCGAGTCGACGGACAACGGCGACCCGATCGTCCTGTACGACCACCTCGCCGATCGGTGGGTGATGACCCAGTTGTCGCTGCCGAACATGTTCTTCGGGCTGCTCATCGGTCCGTTCTATCAGTGCATCGCCGTGTCCGCGACGTCGGATCCGCTGGGCGCGTACTACCGCTACCAGTACTCGTTCGACAAACTGAACGACTATCCCAAGCTCGCGGTGTGGCCCGACGGCTACTACATGACGATGAATCAGTACACCGCGGTCACGCTGCAGTTCGCGGGGCAGGGCGTCGCGGCGTTCGATCGGGCGAGCATGCTGGCCGGCCAGCCAGCGAACATGATCTATTTCGATCTGGACAGCGTCGATCCGAATCTTGGGGGCATGCTGCCCGCGGACCTCGACGGTCGCGCACCGCCGCCGCAAGCTCCCGCACTCTACGCACAGATCGATGACGACGCGTGGGGGTACGCGCCGATCGATCAGATCCAGGTGTGGCGGTTCCACGCGGACTGGGCGAACCTCGCGGCATCGACGTTCACGCGCGCGGCCGCGCTCGCCACCGCCCCCTTTGATTCCGACATGTGCGCCTACTCGCGCAACTGCATCGCGCAGCCCGGCACGGGCACGCGCGTCGACGCGATGGCGGACCGCCTGATGTACCGCGTCCAGTACCGCAACTTCGCCGATCACGAATCGATCGTGCTGAACCACACCGTCGACGCCGATGGGACGGACCACGCGGGGATCCGCTGGTATGAGATCCGCGATCCCGAGGGGACGCCGTTCATCGCGCAGCAAGGCACGTACGCGCCGGATGGCGACAACCGCTGGATGGCAAGTGCTGCCATGGACGGCGCGGGCAATCTGGCGATCGGGTTCAGCGTGTCGAGCGCCTCGACCGCTCCGTCGGTCCGCTACACCGGACGCCTCGCGTCGGATCCGCCAGGGTTGATGACGCAGGGGGAAATGAGCCTCATCGAAGGCGCCGGCGCGCAGACGGACAGCTCCGGCCGGTGGGGGGACTACAGCATGCTCGCGGTCGATCCGCTGGACGACTGCACGTTCTGGTACACGCAGCTCTATTACGCGAACCTGTCGGGATCCGGCTGGCGCACGCGTATCGGCGCGTTCTCGCTGCCGTCGTGCGACGCCGCGCCGTCGCTGCCCGCCGTGACCATCGTGGCGACGGATCCAGCCGCCACTGAAGCAGGGCCGGCCGGCGGGATGTTCACGGTCACGCGCGCGGGCGACACAGCGGACGCGATGCTGGTGCACTACACCGTGAGCGGGTCGGCGACGCCGGACGTCGACTATGCCGCGCTGCCGGGCACGATTCTGATCCCGTCCGGCGCCGCGAGCGCCACGATTCCGCTCACGCCGATCGACGACAATCTGTTCGAGCCGGACGAGACCGTGTTGATCACGATCGCGAGCGATCCGGCGTACCGCGCCGGCCTGCCGAGCAGCGCCGTCGTGACGATCACGAGCGACGAACTTGCGCCGGATCTGATCGTCAGCGCCGTCAGCGCGCCGGCCGCCGGCGGCATCGGCGCCGACGTCACGATCACCGAGACGACCAGAAACCAGGGGGCCGGGCCGGCCGGTCCGTCGGCGACGGCGTTCTATCTGTCGACCAATACCTCGTTCGACGCGAGCGACGTCCGGCTGGGCAGCCGGCAGGTTCCATCGCTCGCGCCGGGCGGCGACGACACCGCGTCGACGGCGCTCACGATTCCGGCGTCCACGTCGGCCGGGACGTACTACGTCATCGCCGTCGCGGACGACAATACGACCGTCGCCGAGAGCACCGAGACGAACAACGCGAGGGGGAGCGACAGCATCCGTCTCGGCGCCGACCTCTCGATTTCCAGCGTCGTCGCTCCGTCCAGCGCGGCGCTCGGCGGCGTGATGAGCCTCTCGGATACGACCCTCAACAGTGCCGGAGGGGCGGCCCCCGCGACAAAGACGCGGTTCTATCTGACGGTCAACGCCACGCTCGAGGCCTCCGATCCGGAGATCGGCGTGAGGAACGTTCCCGCGCTCGCGCCCGGTGCGTCGAGTTCGGGCACCATCGGCGTCACCGTCCCGTCGAACACCGCACCCGGTCTGTACTACGTGATCGCCAAAGCGGACGCCGATGGGGTGGTCTCGGAAATCAACGAAGGCAACAACACCCGGCGCAGCTCCGCCGTGCGCATCGGGCCCGATCTCGTGGTGACGGCGGTTGGTGTGCCCACGGCCGCCGGCGCGGGCGACAGCATCACGATCTCCGACTCGACGAAGAATCAGGGAGCGGGCACGGCGCCGCCGTCGGCGACATCCTTCTTCCTGTCGACCAATCTCACGCTCGATGCCGCCGACATTCCGCTCGGGTCGCGCGCGGTACCGTCGATTGCCGCGGGCGCGACCAATTCCGGGTCCGTCTCTCTGCAGATTCCGGGCGACACCGACAACGGCTCGTATTTCGTGCTGGCGAAGGCTGACGGCGGAGAGACCGTCGCCGAGAACAACGAATCGAACAACGTGAAGTTCAGCTCGGCGCTTCGCGTCGGCCCGGACCTGATCGTGACCAGCGTGAGCGCCCCGGCGTCCGCCGGTCCGGGCAGCACGATCACGGTAACGGATACGACGAAGGACGCGGGCGCGGGTCCGGCTCCGGCGTCCACGACGAGCTTCTATCTGTCGACGAACTCGTCGCTCGACGCGGGTGACCGGCCGCTGGGATCTCGTGGCGTTCCGGCGCTGGCCGGCGGCGTGTCGAGCACGGGGTCGACGTCCGTGACGATCCCCGTCGACGTCACGACGGGCCAGTACTTCGTGCTGGCCGTGGCGGACGGCATCAACGCCATCGCCGAGAGCCAGGAGGGGAACAACGTCGACTGGAGCGGCGCCATTCGCGTCGGCTCCGACCTCACGACGTCCGGCGTCAGCGTTCCCTCTGTCGGCGCGAGCGGCGGCACCATCGTCGTTACCGAGACGACCACGAACGCCGGTAGCGGCAGTGCGCCGGCGTCCACTACGGCGTTGTTCCTGTCGACGAATGTCTCGTTCGATGCGAGCGACATCCAGCTCGGCGCCCGCGCCGTGCCCGCGCTGGCGCCCGGCACGTCGAGCACCGGCTCGACGACGGTCACGCTCCCCGGCGATCTCGAGGCCGGCACGTACTACGTCCTGGCGAAAGCGGACGGGCCCGACGCGATCGAGGAGAGCAACGAGTCGAACAACACGTCCAGCGACACGATCGCGATTGGACCCGACCTCACCATACCGACCGTGTCGTACACGGGAACGCCCGTCGCGGGCGGAACGGTGACGATCATCGACACGATCGTCAACAGCGGCGGCGGTGCTGCCGCTCCCTCGACGACGCTGTACTACCTGTCCACGAACCTGTCGCGCGATGCGGGGGACGTGCTGCTCGGATCGCGCACCGTGGGTCCGCTCGCGGCTGGCGCGTCGAATCAGGGCTCGGCCGCGGTGGTGCTGCCTGCCGGCACGGCCGCTGGCGGCTACTACATCCTGGCGATCGCCGACGGCGACGGCCTGCTGCCAGAGGCCAACGAGGCGAACAACGGCCGCGTCAAGGTGATCTGGATCAAGACCCCCTGAGCCGGGGCCCGGGCGCGCGGCGACGGCGGGAAGAAATGGCGCGAATGGTATAATTTCGCGTTATTCCCCCGCCGCCGAACGCTCCATGGATCAACGGTTCATCCGCAACTTCTCGGTCATCGCGCATATCGATCACGGCAAGAGCACGCTGGCCGATCGGTTCCTGGAGCTGACCGGCGCCCTGCAGCCGCGCGAGATGGAAGCGCAGGTCCTCGACACGATGGACCTCGAGCGCGAGCGCGGCATTACGATCAAGGCGCACGCCGTCCGGCTGACCTATACGGCTGAAGACGGACAGACGTACGTGTTGAACCTGATCGACACGCCCGGACACGTCGACTTTTCGTACGAGGTCACGCGATCGCTGGCCGCCTGTGAAGGGGCGCTGCTCATCGTCGACGCCTCGCAGGGGGTCGAGGCGCAGACGCTCGCGAACGCCTATCTCGCCGTCGACAACGATCTCGAGATCATTCCGGTCATCAACAAGATCGATCTGCCCGGCGCGCAGCCGGACGAGGCGAAACGGCAGATCGAGGAGATCGTCGGCCTCGACGCGAGCCACGCGATTCTCACGAGCGCGAAGGAGGGGACGGGCGTCAAGGACGTCCTCGAGGCGATCGTCCGGCGTCTTCCGCCGCCGAAGGGAGACCCCGACGCGCCGCTGAAGGCGCTGATCTTCGACTCGTGGTACGACGCGTACCGCGGCGTCATCATCCTCACGCGCGTTATCGACGGCGCCATCGCGCCCGGCCAGAAGATCCGGTTGATGGCGAAGGGGCAGGAATACCAGGTGGAGCAGGTCGGCACCTTCTCGCCGAAGGCCCAGCCGGCCGAGTCGCTCGGCGTCGGCGAGGTCGGGTTCGTGTTCGCGGGCATCAAGACCATCAGCGACGCGCAGATCGGCGACACGATCACGGACGCCGGCCATCCGACCGCCGAGCCGTTCCCCGGCTTCAAGGAAATGAAGCCGATGGTCTTCGCCGGCCTGTATCCCGTCGAGGGCAGCGAATATCCCGAACTACGCGACGCGCTCGAGAAGCTGCGGCTCAACGACGCCTCCTTCTTCTTCGAGCCGGAGACCTCCGCCGCGCTCGGCTTCGGCTTCCGCTGCGGGTTCCTCGGCCTGCTGCACATGGAGATCGTCCAGGAGCGGCTCGAACGCGAGTTCGACATGGACCTCGTGACGACGGCGCCGGGCGTGCTGTACCGCGTCACGACGACGGACGGGGCGGTGGAGGAGATCGACAGTCCGGCGAAGCTGCCGGAGGCGGGGCGGATCGAGAAAATCGAGGAGCCGGTCATCACGGCGATGATGCTGACCCCATCGGAGCACGTCGGGGCCATCCTGCAGTTGTGCCAGGAGAAGCGCGGCGTGCAGAAGGGGCTCGAGTATCTCGCCTCCGACCGCGTGCTCGTCACCTACGAGCTGCCCTTCAACGAGGTCGTGCTCGACTTCTACGACCGGCTGAAAACCATTTCGCGGGGATATGCCTCGCTCGATTATCATGTGACCGGCTACTGGGAATCCCCGCTGGTGAAGCTGGATATCCTCGTCAACGGCGAACCGGTGGACGCCCTGTCCATCATCGTCCACCGCGACACCGCGTACGCGCGCGGACGGGCGCTCGCCTCGAAGATGCGCGAGCTGATTCCGCGGCAGATGTTCGAGGTCGCGATTCAGGCGGCGATCGGAAGCCGGATTATCGCGCGCGAGAGCGTGAAGGCGCTCCGCAAGAACGTCCTCGCCAAGTGCTACGGCGGCGACATCTCACGGAAGCGCAAGCTGCTCGAGAAGCAGAAGGAAGGCAAGAAGCGGATGAAGCGCGTCGGCCGAGTCGAGATCCCCCAGGAGGCATTCCTCGCGGTGCTGAAGGTAGGCCAGGAGTAGCATGGCCGACGCGCCGTTCCGGAAATCAGTCCTCCGCGAGTACTTCGAGTCGATTGTCATCGCGGTCATCCTGGCCCTGTTCGTGCGGACCTGGGTCGTGCAGGCGTTCAAGATCCCGACGGGGTCGATGGAGAACAACCTGCTCATCGGCGACCATCTGCTCGTCAACAAGTTCGTCTTCGGGCCGACGCCGCTCGCGATCGGCCGCACGCTGCTGCCCGTGCGCAATCCGCGCCGCGGCGACATCGTCGTCTTCAAGTTTCCCGATCAGCCCGACCGCGATTTCATCAAGCGCGTGATCGGGCTCCCCGGCGAGACCATCGAGCTGCGCAACAAGAAGGTGTACGTCGACGGACGCGCGCTCGATGAACCGTACGTGCATTTCCTGACGCCGCCGTCCACCGCCGGCCAGGAGGTGACGTCGCTCGACGTCCGCGAACGCTACGGTCCCGTCACGGTGCCGCCGGACCAGTACTTCGTGATGGGGGACAATCGCGACAACTCGGAAGACAGCCGCTACTGGGGATTCCTGCCGCGGAGCTACATCAAGGGCAAGGCGCTGATCATTTACTGGTCGTACGAAGCCGGGCGCGAGGACTACGAGGACAAAGGGCTCGGCGACTCGATCAAGGACATCGGCTCGGTGATCGCGCACTTCTTCACGAGGACGCGCTGGGAGCGGCTCGGGCACCAGATCCGCTGATGGTCCGCAACATCATCCGGCTGGCCGTGTTCCTGCTGGTCGCAAACGCGCTGTACCGCACGGCGCCGGTCTATCTGCACTACCAGCAGTTCAAGGACGGCGTCCACGAAGTCGCGGTGTTCGGGAAAGGCAAGAGCGACGACTCGATCCGCGCGCGCGTGATGGAGCTGGCCGAGCAGTACGACATTCCCATCGACAGCGAGGACGTCGCCGTCCGGCACGAAGGGGAGTTCACCTACATCGACGTTTCCTACGTCGAAGACGTCGCCGTCGTCCCCGGCTACATCTATCACTGGGCGTTCGACGTCAACGAGAAGGGGTGGACGTCGGCGCTCTGAGGTCGGATGTCGGATGTTGGAGGTGACGTTGCTGGTCGAAAAATCGGTCGCAGGGCTGCTCGAAGCCTTCCGTTCCACTGACCCGACTCCGGGTGGTGGCTCCGCATCCGCGCTCGCCGGCGCAGTCGGCGCGTCGCTGATTGTCATGGTCGGCTCGCTGCCGAAGCCTCGGGCGAGCACGAGTGAAGACGTCGAGCGGCTCCAGGCGGTCGTGGGCCGCTGCACCGCGCTTGCCGATGAATTGGCTGGGCTCGTCGATCGGGACAGCGCGGCCTACGAGACCGTGATGGCGGCCTATCGGCTTCCGAAGAGTACCGACGGGGAAAAGCAGGCTCGCAGCGCGCGCATTCAGGAGGCGCTCCGATTTGCCATCGACGCGCCGCTCGCGATGATGCGCGCGTGCGCGGCGGCGATGGAGCAGGCGGTCGTCGTCGCGTCACTCGGCAACCTCAACGCCGCGAGCGACGTGCAGGTCGCGATCGAACTCTTGACGGCCGGCCTCAACGGCGCTCGCGTCAACGTGGACATCAATCTGAAGTCGGTGAAGGATGCGTCGTATGCGGAGGCAACCCGCGCCGAGATCGCGGAGCTGACGCGGGCCGCTGCGCACGAGGCCGACGCCGCCCGAAAGCACCTGACCTGACCGTCACTTCCGACATCCAACCTCCGACCTCCGACCTCCGACATCCGCCCCGTCACCTCCAACCTCCAACATCCGACATCCCGCCCGCGACCAGTTTCCCCCGCTTGTACACGCCCGCGACCGATGGTGCGCCGACGCGGATGAGATCGATTGCATCCCCCTCGACCAGGACGGCGTCCATCAATTTTCCCGGTTCCAGGCTGCCCGCGTCGCGGTCTCGGTCGAGTGAGGCCGCCGCGTTGATCGTCGCCGCCGTAAGCGCCTCCTCGAACGTCAGTCCCATGGCGAAGCACGCGAGCGTCATGGCGAACGGCATCGACGGCGAGAATCCGCCGCCCGGGTTCACATCGGTCGCAACGGCGACCGGCACGCCCGCGTCGATCAGGGCGCGCGCGGGCGCGAATCGTCCGAGCTTCAGATAGAACGCCGCAATCGGCAGCAGGATCGCAATCGTGCCGGCGTCGGCCATCGCGGCAATCCCGTCGGGCGGGACGAAGATCAAGTGATCCGCCGAGCGCGCGCGGGTCGCGGCGGCCACCTGCGAACCACCGCTCGCCGCGAGTTCATCGGCATGGATACGCGGCTTGAGGCCGTGCGCCGCGCCGGCGGCGAGGATCTGCCGCGATTCCTCGGGCGTGAACACGCCCGTCTCGCAGAACACGTCGCACCATTCCGCCAGACGGTCGGCGGCCACTGCCGGGATCATCTCGTCGACGACGAGCGCCACGTAGTCGGCGCGGCGTCCGCGGTACTCCAGCGGGATCTCGTGCGCGCCGAGGAACGTGGCCGTGACGTCGATCGGATGCGCCGCCGCGGCAGATTTAATCGCGCGCAGCAGCTTCAGCTCGGACGCGGTGTCGAGGCCGTATCCGCTCTTCACTTCCGCGGTCGTCGTGCCGCACGCGAGCATCTCGTCGAGCCGCCGCCGCGTGGAAGCGGCGAGATCCGCTTCGGAGGCCTCCCGCGTCGCCTTGACCGTCGCAACGATCCCGCCTCCCTCCGCCGCGATGGCGGCGTACGTGGCGCCGGCCAGCCGCCGGCGCAGTTCGTCGCGCCGATCGCCGGCGAAGGCGGCATGCGTGTGCGGGTCGACGAAGCCCGGAACGATCGACCGGCTGCGCACGTCGGTCGCGTCCGCCGCATAGCGGTCGGGGAGCGCGGCGTCGGGTCCGGCATAGACGATCCGGTCCCCTTCCCATGCGACCGCCCCGTCGCGGACGATCGCGAGATCCCCCTGCGCGGTCCCTTTGCGTGGGGCCGGCCCGGCGCACGTGATGAGCTGTCGGCAGTGGCGAAGCGTGGGCATCGACGGCAGATCGGTGAACGACGATTATGACGCGCCGGCGAGCAGGCGGGCCATCGCCTCCCCGGCGCTGAAGCCGTCGATGCGGACGCGTTTGTCGCGGGACTTTTCGCCGGCGACGATCGCGAGCTGCCGCCGCGGGCAGCCGAGACGTTCGGCCAGGAGCGCGATCAGCGCGTCGTTGGCGGCGCCTTCCACCGGCGGGGCGGCGAGACGCACGAGCAGCGCGCCCGCGCGCAGCCCGTCGATCCGGCTTCGCGGCGCCCGAGGGATGACGCGAACGTCGATGATCGTGTCAGCTCGAGATCTTGCGCTCATCCAGCGCCGGCTCGGCCGCGCGAGGCGCAGCCGGATCCGCCTGCCGCGGCCGGTGCAGGACGACGTTGTCTTCGGGACGGTTCTGGTCCTGATCGCGGATGAATTCCAGCGCGCGATACAGCGCCTGGATGGAGCCTTCGAGCGTCCCCTCGACGTCGCGGCGGCGCAGCCGCAGCTCGTTGATGTCGCGGTCGATCTCCTCGAGGCGGACCTGCGCCTTCTGCAGCAGCAGGTCGGCGCGCCCCTGCGCCTCGCGCACGATCAGCTTGGCCTCGTTCTGCGCGACTTCCTTGATCTCGTCGGCGAGCCGCTGCGCGGTGAGGAGCGTGTTCCGCAGGTTCGCTTCGCGCTCGCGGTGTTCCGCGAGCAGCGCCTCCATGCGCGCCAGATCGCTGCGCATCCGGTCGATCTCGCGGAGCGAGTGCTCGTAATCGTCGGCGGCCTCCGTGAGAAACGCGACGACCTCCGTCTTGTCGTAGCCGCGCATCTCGGTACGGAACCGCTGCTGCCGCAGGTCGAGCGGCGTGATCCGCATCACGCGCTCCGGCGGCTGCGGGGCGACAGGGTCGGGAGTGGCGGCAGGGTGCGTGGTCGGAGCAGTGCGATCGAACATCGGGTCCTCTTTGTAGCGCAGGCCTTCAGGCCTGCCGAACCTGTCGTCTGCCGAAAATGGCCGTGCCCACCCGGACCATCGTGGCCCCTTCCTGGATGGCGACCTCGAAATCGTGACTCATCCCCATCGACAGTTCCCGGAGCGACGTCGCCGGCACGCCGCGCGCCTGGAGATCGTCGCGCAACGCCCGGAGACGGCGGAAGTACGGCCGCGCCGCTTCCGGATCCTCGGACCACGGCGGCAGCAGCATCAGCCCGGTCAACCGCGCCGCCTTGCACTCGAGCGCGGCGCGCGCGATCGATTCGACGTCTGCTTCCGGCGCGCCGAACTTCGTCGCCTCCCCGGCGAGATCCACCTGGATCAGCACCTCCGGGGTGAGGCCGTCCCCGGCCGCGGCGCCATCGACTTTCCGGAGCAGATCCACCGAATCGATCGATTGAATCAGCGCGAACGCCCTGGCGGCCCGCCGGGCCTTGTTGGACTGCAGGTGGCCGATGAGATGCCACCTCACCTGTAAATCGGCTGTTGCGTCGATCTTCTGCAGGGCTTCCTGGACTTTGTTTTCCCCGAAATCGCGCTGTCCGGCTTCCCAGGCCGCGCGCACGGCGTCCGCTCCGAACGTCTTCGAGACGGCCACGAGCCGGACGTCGTCCGGGGCCCGGCCGGCGGATCGCGCCGCCGCCGCGAGACGCTCGCGAACGGCGGCCAGATTCCGCGCGATGTGATCCGCGTCGCTGTTCACCCGCCCACGATGCTCTTCGCGTTTTCGGCGTACTGTCCCGTTGGCGCGAGCTTCAGGTACTCCTGGAAGTGCGGCTTCGCCTCGTCCATCTTGCCTTCGTTCAGCAGCGCCATGCCGAGCCAGTAGTGCGCGTCGGCCAGATTCGGGTCCATCTTCAGCGCTTCCTCGAACTTGGCCTTGGCCTCGGGGATCTTCTGTGCGTTCCAGAGAATGACCCCCTGGTTGAACGTCGCCGATGCGTTGCCGCCGCCGGCGCCGCCGGCCGCGCCCGCCGCGCCCCCCAGTTTGCTCGCCTGCGCGCTCGCTTCCGCCGCCTGGTCGAACTTCTTCTGCGCGTTGTAGACGTTGGCCAGCCCGTTGTAGGCCTCGGCCGAATTCGGATTGACGGTGATCGCCTGCTGGAAGGCGGCCTCCGCCTTCGGATAGTCCTTCTGGCGCGCGTAGATCGCGCCGATGTTGATGTAGCACTCGGTGCACTTCGGCGCGTCCGCCAGGACCTCGTTGAATCTGGCGATCGCCTGTTCGGGATCCGACGAGGCCAGCTTCACCCCTTCGTCGAACTTGGCGCGGACGGCGGCGAGCTTCTCCTCCTGCTTCTTCTGCTCCTCGGGAGACATCGGGCCGCCCCCGCCGGGCACGAGCCGGAAGCTCACCTCGGCCATATCGAGGTGGACGCGGATGTTCTGCGTCTGGGTGAGCCCGTCTTTCTCGGCCGTGATCTTGTACTCGCCGGGAGAGAGGCCGATCTGGATGAACTCCCCCTTCTTGTTGGTCTTCGTCTCGAGTTTCCGGCTGGTGGATTCGGCCGGCATGATCGTAATCTTCGCGCCTTCGACGGGCTTGTTCTGCGCGTCGACGACGGTGCCTTTAACCTGCCCGGTCTGCGCCGAGGCCGCGCCTGCGGACAGCGCGAAGACGACGGCCGCCGCGCACGCCACGAGGCTCCGGCGAATGTGTGCGCCCATGGAGTTCCTCCAATACTGCCGATTCTGGGGGGTAGTCTAGCAGCAGCCCATGAATCGCGCCACGGCCTCGAGGTCGTGCGTGACCGGCGCGGGCGGGAGAGACGCCAGGAACCGGCGTCCGTATCCCATCGTCCGGAGCCGCGGATCGAGGACGGCGAGCACGCCGCGATCCTGACGATGGCGGATGAGACGGCCGAGGCCCTGCTGCAGCGCCAGGATCGCCAGCGGGATCTGGTACTCGCCGAACGCCGATCCGCCGCGCGCGTTGATGGCGTCGATCCGCGCCGCGGTGACGGGATCGCCGGGCGATGCGAACGGCAGTTTGTCCACGATCACGCAGCTGAGCGCCTCGCCGACGACGTCGACCCCCTGCCAGAAGCTGGACGTTGCGAAGAGGACGCAGTTCGGCGTCGCGCGGAACTCGCGCAGAAGCGCCGATCGCGGCGCGGATCCCTGCACGAGAATGGGATACGAGATGGCCGGCTGCGCCTGGCGATGCACCTCGCGCAGATTGGCGTAGCTGGTGAACAGGACGAAGGCACGTCCGCGCGTGCGTGTCAGGATCTCGATCACCTCGCGCGCCGCGGCTGCCGTAAATCCCGGCGAGCGAGGGTCGGGCATGCGCTTTGGGAGATACAGCACGGCCTGGCTGGCGTAGTCGAACTCCGACGCAAGACGGATCGCACGGCCTCCGCGGATGCCGAGCCGGCCGCGGACGTAATCGAACGATCCGTCGACGCTCAGCGTGGCGGATGTCAGCACGGTTGCCTGCATCCGATCGAGCAGCAGCTCACGGATGATCGCGGAGACGTCGATCGGCGCCGCGCGCAGGAACACGCCCGTGCCCGTCCGGCCGCGCACCTCGAGGAAGTACACGTATGCCTCGTCGTCGGCGCGCAGCAGGAACTGGAGGTCCTGCCGGATCTCGGCCGCACGGCGTCCGATCGCGAGGACGTCCTCGGGCACATCCTTCGCCAGGGCGACGGTAGCCTCCAGCGCCTCCAGCGCACCGGCCAGCGCCAATCCATCGTCGATCGCGCGCTCAAGGGAGCGCGGCGTCACGCGGATGCGGCCGTCGCCGAGGCCCGCATCGAAGCGGACCATCAGCAGCGTTCCGAAGAACGCGCGTGCCGCATCGCGCAGCCGCTCGACGTCGGCGCGCATCGTCTCCGCGCGCTCCGCTTCGGCCACCTGTCCTGACGAGAGCGCGCGTCCCGCGTCGCGCGCCAGATCGTCGACGCGGTACGTGCTGACCGCGATGCCGAAATACTGAGTTGCGACATCCTCGAGCTGGTGGGCTTCGTCCACGATCGCGTAGCGGCACGCGGGGATGACTTCACCGAACGTGCTGCGGCGCACCGACGCGTCCGCGCAGAGCAGGTGGTGATTGACGATGACGATGTCGGACTCGGCCGCACGCTGGCGCATGCGCGTCACGAAGCAATCCTGATAGCGCGGACACTCGCTCCCCAGGCAGTTTTCGGCGTTCGCCGAAATCTCCGCCCAGAGCGGCACGTCCTCGGGCAGCTCCTGCAGTTCGGCGCGGTCCCCCGTTTCCGTCCGCACGGCCCACTCACCGATCTCCGTCAGCAGCGCCGACTCCTCGCGCGAGCGGAGCGCGACGCTGTCGCGGAACTCATCGAAGCGATGGAGGCACAGGTAGTTGCCGCGCCCCTTCATGCAGGTGGCGGTGAAGGGGATGCCGAGCGTCTCGCGCAGCACCGGGAGGTCCTTGAAGAAGATCTGCTCCTGCAGGTTCTTCGTCCCGGTCGAGACGAGCACGCGCTGACGGCTGAGGATCGCTGGCGCGAGATACGCCAGCGTCTTGCCGGTGCCGGTACCCGCTTCGGCGAGCAGGACGCCGCCGTCGGCGATCACGTCGGCCACCGCGTCCGCCATCTCGAGCTGCGCGGGACGCGCTTCGAAGCCGTCGAGGACGCGCGCGATGGGACCGTCGGGCGCCAGGGCGGACGAGACGAGCTCGCGGAGATCCGCGGTCGGCGCGCCGCCGGTCAGGCCCGCGCTTCCGGATACAGCGGGAACTTCCGGCACAGGGCTTCGACCTCGGTCTTCACGCGGCCGATCGCCGCCTCGTCGTCCGGCGAGGCGAGCACGCGCGTAATGAACTCCGCAATGCGATCCATCTCCGGCTCGCGCATGCCGCGGCTGGTGACGGCGGGCGTCCCCACCCGGATGCCGCTGGCGGTCATGGGCGGATTCTGATCGAACGGAATCGCGTTCTTGTTCACGGTAATCGCGGCCTTGCCGAGCGCCGCCTCCGCGGCCTTGCCGGTAATCCCCCGCGAGAAGACGTCGACGAGCATCAGGTGATTGTCGGTCCCGCCGCTGACGAGGCGGAAGCCCGCGTCGGAAAGCGCCGCCGCGAGGCGCGTCGCGTTGGCGACGATCTGACGCTGGTAGGCGCCGAAGTCCGGCTCCATGGCCTCTTTCAGGCACACGGCCTTCGCCGCGATGATGTGCATCAGCGGCCCTCCCTGGATGCCTGGAAAGACGGTCCGATCGAGATCCTTCGCATACTGGGCGCGGCTCAGCACGAGTCCGCCCCGCGGACCGCGCAGCGTCTTGTGCGTCGTCGTCGTGACGAAGTCCGAGTGCGGGACCGGGCTGGGATGCACGCCCGCCGCGACGAGCCCGGCGATGTGCGCCATATCGGTGACCACCGGGGCGCCCACCGCGCGGCCGACCGCGGCGATCCGCTCGAAGTCGATAACGCGGGGGTAGGCGCTCGCGCCGACCATGATCATCTTCGGCTTGTGCTCCTGCGCGAGCCGTTCGAGCTCGTCGTAGTCGATGCGCTCATCGTCGCGCCGTACGCCGTAGGGAACGATCGTGTAGAGCTTGCCCGAGAAGTTGAGGGGATGGCCGTGCGTCAGGTGGCCGCCGTGCGCGAGATTCATCCCGAGAACGGTGTCCCCCGGCTTCAGCAGCGTGAAGTACACGGCCATGTTCGCCTGCGCGCCGGAGTGCGGCTGCACGTTGGCGTGCTCGGCGCCGAACAGCTCTTTCGCGCGCGCGATCGCGAGCGACTCCGCCACGTCGACGAACTCGCACCCGCCGTAGTAGCGCTTGCCCGGATACCCTTCCGCGTACTTGTTCGTCATGACGGAGCCTGCCGCCTGGAGGACGGCCTGGCTCACGAAGTTCTCGGACGCGATCAGCTCGAGCCCGCTGTTCTGGCGGTGCTGTTCCTGTTCGATGGCGCGCGCGATGTCCGGATCGGTTTCCGCGAGCGATCGCCAGCGGGACGGAGTGTGGGTCGTGGTGGCCATGATGTTCCTTGTCGTCAGGACGGGCGCAGTTCGGCGCCGCGTTCGATCTCCGCAATCTGATCGATGCGGCGCTGGTGGCGGCCGCCATCGAACGGCGTGGCGAGCCAGATCGCCAGGATTTCGTCGGCGAGGCCGAACGCGACGATGCGTCCCCCCAGGGCGAGGACGTTGGCGTCGTTGTGCGCGCGCGAGAGCCGCGCCGTATAGAGATCGTTGCAGAGCGCGGCGCGGATGCCTGGCACCTTGTTCGCCGTGATCTGCTCTCCCTGTCCGCTGCCGCCAATCACGATGCCGCGGTCCGCCCGTCCGCCGGCCACGAGCCGCGCCACCGCCGCGCAGATGGGCGGGTAGTCCACCGGTTCCGCGTTGGCGGGGCCGAGGTCCTCGACGTCGTGGCCGAGCTGCCGAAGCGTGGCGACGACGTGCTGTTTGAGAGGGAATCCCGCGTGGTCGCCGCCGATCGCAATGCGCATCGATGGAAAATTATAAGCTACCAGCGAATGGCTTCAGCCACCGTCACGCGGCGCGCCGAGGACCGGATTCGCGCGGGACATCCGTGGGTGTACCGCTCGGATGTGGTGGGCGTCGAGGCGCAGCCCGGCGATCTCGTCGAGGTGCGCTCCGCGCGGGGGCGTCCGCTCGCGCATGCGTGGTTCAGCAATCGATCGGAAATCGCGCTGCGTACCATTTCGCGCGGCGCGGAACCGCCCGCACCGGCATTCCTGCACGATCGCCTGACCGCGGCGATCGCGTACCGCCAGACGCTCGCCATCGACGCGACGGCGTACCGGCTCGTGCATGGCGAGGCGGACGGTCTGCCGTCGCTCGTCGTCGATCGGTACGGCGACTACCTCGTCGTCCAGGCGCTGTCGCAGGCGGTCGATCGGCGCCTGCCCGAGATCACGGCGGCCCTCGTCGACATCGTCCGTCCCGCCGGCATCCTCGCGCGCAACGATCCGCGCGTGCGCCGGCTGGAAGGGCTGGAGCAGCGCGTGGACGTCCTGCACGGCAGCGTGCCACAGCGCATCGAGGTGCGCGAAGGCGCAGTCTCCTACGAGGTCGATCCGTGGCACGGCCAGAAGACGGGCTTGTTCCTCGATCAGCGAGAGAATCGCGAGGCGGCGCGGCGGTACGCGCGCGGGCGCGCGCTCGATGCATTCAGCTACAACGGCGGCTTCGCGCTGGCGATCGCCCCCGCGTGCGCGCAGGTGCTCGCGGTGGACGTCTCGGCGGAGGCCGTTGCGCGCATCCGCGACAACGCCGCGCGGAACGGACTCGAGAACGTCGAGGCGCGCGAGATGAACGTGTTCGACGAGTTGCGCGAACTGGAGCGGACCGGCGCGCGGTTCGAGACGATCGTCCTGGATCCTCCGGCGTTTGCGAAGAACAAGGCCTCCGTGCCCAAGGCGCTCGCCGGCTACAAGGAGATCAACCTGCGCGCGCTGAAGCTGCTCGAACCAGCGGGCTGCCTGATCACGTGCAGCTGCTCGTACAACGTGAGCGAGCCGGCATTTCTCGACGTCCTCGCGGCGGCCGCCGCGGACGCCCACGCCGACGTGACCGTCGTCGAGAAGCGCATGCAGGCCAGAGATCATCCGGTCCTGCTGACCGTGCCCGAGACGTACTACCTCAAGTGCATCGTGCTGCGGAAGCGCGGCTGACGGGCCACGCGGCGTGCGCGCTGCCGGGGTGTATAGTGGCGTTTTGGAGCATGACCGGAACGTACCCATGAGCACCCGCCAGACGTTCACGCCCCTGTCCTCAACCGACTTCGCCGCGGCGTTTCCGAACTCGCGAAAAGTCTTCGTCGACGGCCCGCACGGTGTGCGTGTCCCGATGCGTGAAATCGCGCTGTCGGGCGGCGAGCCGCCGCTGCGCGTCTACGATTCCAGCGGGCCGCAGGACGTTGACGTTCACGCGGGATTGCCGGTCGTGCGGCACTGGATTTCGTCCCGGCCCGGCCTCGTCTGCGAACCGCGCGCGCTTGCGCCCGCGGCGGATCGCGCACGCATGCCGGACGCGCTGGCGGCGCGCGCTCGCACGCGCCTGCGGGGGACGGGTCCCGTGACGCAGCTCCATGATGCCCGCCGCGGGATCGTCACGCCCGAGATGGAGTTCGTCGCGATCCGCGAGGGCTTCGATCCCGAGTTCGTCCGCGCCGAGGTCGCCCGCGGCCGCGCCATCATTCCCGCGAACATCAATCACCCCGAGCTCGAGCCGATGATCATCGGCCGCCACTTCGCGGTGAAGATCAACGCGAACATCGGCAACTCCGCCGTCAGCTCGTCGATCGAAGAGGAAGTGGAGAAGCTGCGGTGGGCGACGCTATGGGGCGCGGACACCGTCATGGATCTCTCGACGGGACGCGACATCCACGAGACCCGCGAGTGGATCATCCGCAACGCCGCGGTGCCCATCGGAACCGTCCCGATCTACCAGGCGCTGGAGAAGGTCGGCGGCCGTCCGGAGGAGCTGACGTGGGAGATCTACCGCGACACGCTCATCGAGCAGGCGGAGCAGGGGGTCGACTATTTCACCGTGCACGCCGGCGTGCTGCTGCGCTACATCCCGATGACGGCGCGGCGCGTCACTGGCATCGTCTCCCGCGGCGGCTCGATCATCGCGAAGTGGTGCCTGGCGCACCACCAGGAGAGCTTCCTCTATACGCGCTTCCGCGAGATCTGCGAAATCATGCGGCGCTACGACGTGTCGTTCTCGCTTGGCGACGGCCTCCGCCCCGGCAGCATCGCCGACGCCAATGACGAGGCGCAGTTCGCGGAGCTCTACACATTGGGCGAGCTGACCAAGAAGGCTTGGGAGCACGACTGCCAGGTGATGATCGAGGGCCCCGGCCACGTGCCGATGCACAAGATCAAGGAGAACATGGACAAGCAGCTCGAGGCGTGCGGCGAGGCGCCGTTCTACACGCTCGGGCCCCTCACCACCGATATCGCCCCCGGCTACGACCACATCACGTCGGGCATCGGCGCCGCGATGATCGGCTGGTTCGGCACCGCGATGCTCTGCTACGTCACCCCTAAGGAGCACCTAGGCCTCCCCGACCGCGACGACGTGAAGGTCGGGGTCGTCACCTACAAGCTCGCCGCCCACGCGGCCGACCTCGCGAAAGGCCACCCCGCCGCCAA
>DASSOM010000117.1:0-8210 GCA_035700625.1 Vicinamibacterales bacterium | reverse complement strand
ATAGTGTGCCACATCGGACGCGTCCGCGCAAACAGATTCACCCCGAGTTCTGTGTTTTTCGGTGTTTTTCTGTGGCTCGAACTGCGGCTTCGACCTGCTGCGCGAGCGCGGCGTAGTCGTCCCCGCGAAGCCTGAGCGGTGAGCCGAACGCCACCCGGACGGGGCCCACGCGAGGGAAGCTCCACGAGTGGTGGAGGACGCGGTCGAGCCCCTCGAGTCGAACCGGGACGACGGGAACGCCGAGACGCGAGGCAATCATGCCGATGCCCGCCTGGAACCGGTTGATCTCGCCCGCCTCGGTCCGGCGCCCTTCGGGAAAGATCAGGATGGAGTAGCCGGACCCGAGCAGATCCCCGATGTAGCGCAGCGTTTCGCGCGTGCCTGCCTCGCGCTGCGGCAGCGGAAAGGCATTGAAGAACAGCGACGCGAGCCAGTAGTTCAGGCTGTTGGTGAACCACGCGCGGCGCCCATACTGCCCGGGGAAGAAGTGCGCCTTGAAGAACTCCTTTGCCATGGCCGGCGCGACGCGGTAGCGCCATCGGGGCGGCAGCGCGTCGAGGATGACTGGCGTGTCGAAGTGGCTCTGATGATTCGCGGCAAAGATCACGGGACCCTGCAGACCGGCGAGGTGATCGAGCCCTTCGACGCGGACGCGGGCGAACACCCGCCCGAGCGGCAGAATCCAGGTGGGAAGGCTCGCCCGCCGCAGGGTGCGCGCGAGCCATGACCGGTTCCAGCTGGGGAACGCAATCGTGTCCGCCGTTCGCAGCGGAGCCGCGGCGCCGGCCCCCTGGAGCGGCTGCGTGAGCGCCTCGAGCTCGGCGACGGTGGACGCGGCGGCGAACGTCCCCTCGTCGATGGTCACCTGGAACCCTTCCTCGATGGCCATCATCAGCTCGACCCGTTCCAGCGAACTGAGGCCCAGTTCGTCGATCGTCGTGGCGCTTTCGATGGTTCGTCCCGGCGCGAAGCGGGAGAGGATGGCCCGCAGGTCCCGTCCGCTGGAGTCGCGCCCGCTATCTGACGCGGCGGCCCCGGCGGTCAGCCACTGGCGCAGCTCCCGGCGTTTCAGCTTCTTCGTGCCTTCGGTCCGCGGCAGCGCGTCGCCGGGCCAGACGGCCGCGGCGCGGATCTTCTGCGCGTCCTGCAGTTGCGCGTTGGCGGCGCGGACGATCGTGTCGACGTCCGTCCCCGGCGCGACGCGGAGGACGGCCTGCACCCGCTCGGCCGTCGATCCCGCGACGGGCGCGCCGACGACCGCCGATTCCAGGATGCCCGGCAGGGCGTTCAGCACGCGCTCGACGTCTTCCGGGAAGACGTTGAGCCCTTCGGGCGTCACGATCATTTCCTTCTTGCGGCCCCGGATGTGGAGCTGTCCCTGCGCGTCGAACTCGCCGACGTCTCCGGTATGGAACCAACCGTCGCGAAAGGCCGCGCGGGTCTCCTCCGGCGCGCGGTAGTAGCCGCTCGTCACGTTCTCGCCGCGGACGAGGATCTCGCCGTCTTCGGCAATCCTGACTTCGACGCCGGCGAGCGGTTTCCCCACGGCGCCGGCGCCGTGGCCCCCCTGCAGCGGGTGGACGAGCGTGACAATCGGCGCCGTTTCGGTCAGCCCGTAGCCCTGGACGACGAGAAAGCCAAGCCGCCCCCAGAACTGTTCCACCTCCGGGTCGAGCGGCGCGGCGCCCACGACCATCGCCCAGAACTTGAACCCGAACATCCGGTGAATGCGGCGGTACCGCCACCAGCGCCGCAGCCAGTGCATGCCGGCCGGCGGCGGTTCGGCCGCCTCCGGCGCGACGCGCACCACGTGATCGCGCAGGACCTCGAGGATCTTCGGCACCGAGACGAGGACGGAGACACGGCGATCGCGGATCTGCCGGATGATGTCGTCCGGCGACAGGCTGCGCGTGAACACGACGACGCCCGGCAGCATCGGCGGGACGAATGTCGCCATCGCCTGGCCGAACATGTGGCTGAGCGGCAGCAGGTTGAGGAACCGAATCGGCTGGAACGGCCGGGCCCACTTCCGGTACTTCAGCACCTCGCGTTCGATCGGGACGACGTTCGCGAGGATGTTGCGGTGGGTGAGGACGACCCCTTTGGGCTCGGCGGTCGCGCCTGACGTGAAGATGATCTCGGCGGTCGTGTCACCGGAGATGTCCGGACGCGCGGCCGCGTGTGCGTTCCGGGCGGCGCCGAGGCCCGCGACCTCCTGCAGCGGCCAGACGGGGCGTCGCTCGCCGAGCAGCGCCGGATCGACCACCTCGCCGGCGAGCACGCCCTTCGCATCGACGATGTCCGCGACTTTCACGAGGAAGTCGGCGGACGCGCGGTAGTCGATCGGCACGAGCACGATCCCCTCGAGCAGTGCGCCCCACAGCGCCGCGATCCATTCCGGGCGATTCTCGCTCCAGACGACGATGGCGTCGCCGGCGCGCAGGCCGCGTGCCCGCAGCGTGGCGGCGAAGGCGTCGGCGGCGGCGGTGAGATCCCGATACGTCCACGTCCAGGTGCGATAGCCGTCGTCGTAGACCAGAAACGGCGCGTCGATGGTGCGGAGGTCGGCGAAGAAGTCGAGCAGCGTGCGCCGGATCATCGTCGTGAATTATGATCGCAAATGCATGTCCCTTCCGCCGGTTTTTGCGGCCAGCGCGCTGTACGATCGCCTGCTGCAGGCGGCCCTGCGGCAGTTCTTCGGCCGCGCGACGTTCGAGAGCGAACCCATTCCGTCCCTGTCGTCGGACGGCCGGCTGGCGATCGAGCCGACGAGCGATCCGTCCGTGCTGTCGATCCGCTGGTTCGGCACGCGGCACGTCCTGCACGTGCCGGCGCGCCGGCCGTTCGCGCCGCACGAAGTGCGGCTGGCGCGGGCGATCGGCGCCGTGCTCGCGGCGCGCTACCGCGCGATTTTCGATCCCAAGCAGATGGTGGAACGCGGGGATCTGTTCCGCGGCGCGATCGAGGATCACTATGTCGGCGCGTTTCTCGATGAACAGTCGTTCGGCCGCGCCGATCGTGGACGCGCGGATCTGATCGCGACCGCCATCGAGGTCCTGCGCGTGGCGGCGCTCTCGAGCTACGAGAATCGCCCGATCTCGTCCGGTGTGCTGCTGCTCGAAGGACTGGACGATCCCGCGCGGCCCCACGCGCTCAACGCGTCGGACGCCTATCAGTACACGCAGGCATTGACGACGGTGAAAAGCTTCTACCGGTTGTGCGACGGGCTGGAGACGCTGTTCCTCGTCAACGCGGAAGGGACGGTGCTGGACATCATCGACATCGCGCGCTGGCGCAAGGCCAGCAACGCGGCGGCGCATCTCGACGTCGTCTGCGCGCGGGCGTATCGGGCGCACGCGCTGGCGACCGCCGGCAACCGCAACGTCTGCATCGTCCTCAGCCCTTCGCACGAGATCAAGGTGTTCGCCGAAGGCATCCAGGTGTTCAGCTTCCGCAACGCCACGTGGAGCCTGCTCGACCTGCGGGCGAAGTACGACATGTGGGTCTCGGCGGTGGGGAATGCCGGCCTCGCGGAACGGCTGTTCCAGACGGCGATCGATCTGGCCGACGCGCGCCAGGGGGCGCTGTTCGTGGTGCTGCGCGATCCGGCGTCGCTGTCGCAGCTCGTCGCGCTGGGCGATCAGCTCGATCATCCGATCAAGGGAGAGCGCCACGCGCATGCGCCGAGCCGCAACGAGCTGATGTACATGCTGCGCGGCCGAAGCGTCACCGACCTCGATCCCGCCGTGCTCGCCGGGCTGGCGCGCATCGACGGCGCGACCGTCATCGATGACTCCGGCCGGCTGCTCGCCGTCGGCGCCATCCTGCTGCACCCCGAAGCGCCGGTGCCGCATTCGACGCTGGCGGTCGAAGGCGCGCGAACCACGGCGGCGATGGCGGCGGGACGCTACGGCGCGGTGCTGAAGGTGAGCGAGGACGGGTTGGTGACGTTCTACGATCGGCAGGAGAGGGTCTGGGATATCTGAGGGGCGAGGAGCGAGGAGCGAGGTTCGAGGGGCGAGGTTCGAGGAGCGAGGTGCGGATCTTTCTCACGGGAGGGACGGGATACATCGGGTCGGCGGTGCTCGACTCGCTCGTGCGGGCGGGACATCGGGTCGATGCGCTCGTGCGGAATTCGGAGCGAGCGGCGCTGGTCCAGGCGCGCGGCGCGCATCCGGTGATCGGGGATCTCGCGGCGCCGGCGACGTGGGCGGAGGCGGCCTCGGGCGCAGAGGGCGCGATCCATACGGCACTCGATCATGGGGCGCGGCTCGTGCCGGCGGACGAGGCGGTCATCGCGACGCTGACATCGCTCCCGCCGCGGGATGGCGGCCGGTTTCTGATCTACACCTCCGGGATCTGGGTGCTCGGATCGACATCGAACCTCGGGGCGGATGAAGCGGCGCCGTACGATCCCGTCGAGATCTCGGCCTGGCGCGTGCCGCACGAGCGGCGCGTGCTCGACGCGCAAGGTGAGGGCCTTCGGACCGTCGTTGTACGGCCAGGGATTGTGTACGGCGGCTCGGACGGCATCGTCGGCGATCTGTTTCGCGATGCAGCCAACGGGCTGATCCGCGTCGTCGGTGAGGGCCGCAACCACTGGCCGCTCGTCTACGACCGCGACCTCGGTGATTTATACGCGCGTCTCGCGGCCGCCCAGGATGCGTCAGGGGTGTTCCACGCCAATGACGAAGGGGACGAGCGCGTCGCCGATCTCGTCAGCGCGATCGCGGCGCAGGTCCCGAGCGCGCCGAGCATCCGCCACATTCCGCTGCCGGAGGCGCGGCAGAAGATGGGCGCGTACGCCGACGCGCTCGCGCGCGATCAGATCCTCAGAAGTCCGCGCGCACATGCGCTGGGCTGGAGGCCGACCCTTCGTTCCGTCGCGGAGAATGCCGCGAGGCTGTTCGAAGAGTGGCGCCACGGAACACAGGCCACGGAAAAACACTGAAGAACACAAGCCGCAGAAGAACACGGAACAACACAGCCGCAGAAGAACACGGAAAAACACAGACATTAAGTGATCAGCGCAGGGCGATGCCGCCGCTCAGCATCAGCAGCGTCATGTGCGGGATGAGGGGCTCGGTCAGTGTCTCCGGCTGTTCGTCGATCGCGTACCACCGGATGTCGAGTGACACGGCGACGTGCGCCGTGGCGAACCATCGGGCCCCCACGCCGTAGTTGATGGCGCGGCGCCAGGTCGATCCCGTCGGGGTGTCGGTCCGCTCCATCGTCAGCTTCGCCTGCCCGAGGCCGCCGCTGATGTAGCTCCAGCCGTTGCGGCCGCCGAAGTTGATCGAGAGCTGCGGGGAGATGGCGGTCAGGCTGTCGCGCACGGTGACCTCCGGCGTGGTCTCATCCGTGCCGGCCAGCGACTCGCTGCCGCGCGCCGTCAGCCATTCACCGCCAATGCCGATGGTGATCGCCTTCGCATGCAGCGGATACCAGTGGGCGCCGGCGGTCACTCCGAAGCCGCGCGTCGGAAGGTTCACCGACGGTACCAGCAGCTCGCCCGCGACGGTCTCATTGTCACGAAAGCGCGCGAACACACCGCGCGCATCGACGACGTAGGGTCCCGGCGGCTCCTTCGTCTGCGCGCCGGCAGTTGCAGCCGGCAACAACATCATCGCAACCAATCCGAACTGACAGATTCTCTTGCGCATTTGAGAACGAGAAGCTGGAAGCCACCAGCCACCAGCCACCAGCCACCAGCTGGAAGCTGGAAGCTGGAAGCTGGACGCTTCGAGCTGACACGCGTCAGTATAGCCGCCGCTCACGTGCGAGATCGCGCGCCAGCGCCATCGCTTCGTCGAACGTCCGCACCGTGCCATCCAGCTGTCGTTCGTAAACGACGCGGAGGACGTCGCCGATGGCCGGTCCGGGACGCGCGCCGAGCGCGAGGAGATCCCGGCCGCGGACGAGCGGGGGCGGCGGCGCGTGCTCGACGCCGAGTTCCCGCGCGCGCGCGAGGAACCAGTCCATGGCGGAGCAGTCGAAGTCGCCCGTGCGTCCCAGGCAGTCGGATTTCGCGAGGCGCGCGAGCAGTTCCAGATCGACCTTCTGCGCGAGCCTTCGGAAGGCGCCGTCCCCTACGGGTGTCTGCGATTTGTGAAACATGCCCGGCTTCAGGTGGTGCGCGACGATGCCGAGGACCTGGCGGCGGACGTCGTAGCCGCCGATCGAGTGCACGTTCAGCCGGTCGAGCAGCGCCGTCGCGGGCGCGACCCCTTGTTCTTCATGATTCATCGAGCGAATCCGGCCGTCGATGAACGCCGTCGTCGGCGGCTTGCCGAGATCGTGGCAGACCGCGCCGAGCATGATGACGAGCTGGCGCGCGCGGTCGAGATCGTCGATCCGGGTGCGGGCCTCGTCGATGACGAGCAGCGTGTGCGTCCAGACGTCCCCTTCGGGATGCCATTCCGGCTCCTGCGGGCAGCCGACGAGCGCGTGGAGCTCCGGGAAGAGCTTCTCGATGATGCCGAGCTCCAGGGCGAGGGCGAAGCCGATGGAGGGACGGCGCGGCTGCAGCAGCAGCTTTTCGACTTCACCCCAGATGCGCTCCGCCGGCAGATCGTCGAGCGGGATGCGCGCGCACAGCGCCTTCGTGCCGGGATCCAGCGTCAGCTCGAAGCGCGCGGCGAACTGCACAGCGCGCAGCACGCGCAGGCTGTCGTCGCCGAACGTCCGCGGATCGACCGCGCGCAGGATCCTGCGCTCGAGATCGCCGCGGCCGTCGAACGGGTCGAGATAGTCGCCGGTGAGCGGATCCCAGGCGATGGCATTGATCGTAAAGTCGCGGCGGCGGGCCGCTTCCTCGGGCGACAGGCCGGGATCGCCGGTCACGGTGAAGCCGCGGTGGCCGCGTCCGGTCTTCGACTCGCGGCGGGGAAGCGACACGTCGATGCCGGCGACCTTGTAGACCGTGAAGCTCTCGCCGACGGTGTTCACGTCGCCGTGGCCGCGCAGCAGCTCCTTCAGCGCGTCCGCTTCGATCCCGTACACCTCGAGATCGATGTCCTTCGACACGCGTCCGAGGATCCGATCGCGCGTCCAGCCGCCGACGATCAGCGCGCGGCCGCCGGCGGCTGCTGCGTCGCGGGCGATGGACGTGGCAATGGCGAGCGGTTCGGCGTCAGCCTTCATGCGCCGCGGGCTCCGGCGCGGTCTCGTCGCGCCGCCGTCCGAAGCGCCGGACGAGGCGGTCGGTGAACGCGGGCGCGAGCACGCCGAGGACGGCGAGCGCGCGCGACTTCGCGTGCGGGTAGACCTCGGCGCGCGGCTGCCGCACGCACGCCACGATCGCGTCGGCGACCTGTTCCGCCGTCTGCACGGGACCGATGCGGGAGAACCGGTACCCGAAGTCGCGCGTGATCGTCTCGTGAAACTCGGTCTCGGTGGAGATGGGAAACACGCAGGAGACGTGAATGCCGGTGTCGAGCAGTTCCGCGCGCAGCGCCTCGGCGAATCCCTTCTGCGCGGCTTTGGTCGCCGTGTACCCGCTCATGAACGCGACGCCGCGGCGGCCCACGATCGACGAAATGAAGATCAGGTGGCCGGCGCCCTGCCGCCGGAAGATCGGCAGCGCGGCGCGGGCGCCGAGGAACGTGCCCGTGAAGTTCACGTCCATCATCCGGCGCATGATGTCCGGCGGCGTCTGCTCGACGGAACCGTAGTAGCCGAACCCCGCGTTGCAGATCATCACGTCGAGGCGGCCGAACGCCTCCAGTGCGCGGCCGACGACCGCGTTCATGTCGGCCTCGCTGGTGACGTCCGCCGTCACGGCCAGTGCGCGGCCGCCGGACGCTTCGATATCACGCACGGCGGCGCCCAGCGCCGTCGTCCGGCGCGCGCAGAGGACGACGGCGGCGCCATCGCGCGCCAGCGCGCGCGCCGCAGCCAGGCCAATGCCAGACGACCCGCCGGTAACGACGGCAACCTTCGACATCGTAGGAATCATACCCAATTGAATCCCGAATCCCCGATCACGCATCCCTTATCCCTGATCGTCGAATCCCCGATCCTTATCCCCGCATCCCTCATCCCGGATCCCTGATCACTGATCCCAATCCCGAATCCCTGATCACGGATCGATGCACAATCAGCAATTCCGGATTGCGATCAGCGATTCGCGATCAGCGATTCGGGATAACGATTTGGGATTCGAGGAGCAGGGATGAGGGATGCGTGATCGGGGATTCAATCTGCGTGTA
>DASSOM010000116.1:0-21842 GCA_035700625.1 Vicinamibacterales bacterium | reverse complement strand
CCGCGCGCCACAGGTGTGCGCCGCCGGAGCGGAGTGGGGCCATGGGGGCCCCGCGAGCGACGGCGATGGGGGGTCCGGCGGGGCGAAGCCCACCGGTGCAGAATGCTGCTGCTGATTCCGCTGCTGCCGTTCATCGGCTTCCTCATTAACGCGTTCTTCGGCCGCCGCCTCTCGAAGGGGGCTTCCGGCTGGATCGCCTGCGCGGCGATCATCGCGTCGTTTGTGATTGCCGTGTTCGTCGTGTTCTTCGCGCCGGAGGCCGCGCGCCAGCAGACGGCCTACACGTGGATCGGCTCCGACCGGCTGCAGATTCCGATCACGTTGAGCGTCGACTCCCTTTCAGCGCTGATGATCCTCGTGGTGAGCGGCATTGGGTCCCTCATCCACATCTACTCGACCGCCTACATGCACGAGGAGTCGTCCAGCGAGTACGCGCGGTACTTCTCCTACATGAACCTGTTCGCGGCGTTCATGCTGCTGCTCGTCCTCGCGACGAACTTCCCGGTGCTGTTCATCGGCTGGGAAGGAGTCGGCCTCTGCTCGTACCTGCTGGTCGGCTTCTGGTTCAAGAAGAAGAGCGCGTCCGACGCCGGCAAGAAGGCGTTCGTCGTCAACCGCATCGGCGACTTCGGCTACATCGTCGCCATGCTGCTGATCTTCGCGACCTTCGGCACGCTCGACTTCCAGCAGGTGGCGGGAGCGGCCGCGGCGCGCGCCCCGGAAGCGACGATGGGCGTGATGACGATCGCGACGCTGCTGCTGTTCCTCGGCGCGACCGGCAAGTCTGCGCAGATTCCGCTCTACGTGTGGCTGCCTGATGCCATGGAAGGCCCGACCCCCGTGTCGGCGCTGATTCACGCGGCGACGATGGTGACCGCGGGCGTGTACCTGATCGGCCGCAACGCCGTGCTGTTCTCGCATGCGCCGATCACGCTGGGCGTCGTCGCCGCGATTGGCACCGCGACGGCGCTGATGGCCGGGACGATCGGCCTCGTGCAGCACGACATCAAGCGCGCGCTTGCGTACTCGACGGTGTCGCAGCTCGGCTACATGTTCCTGGCGATGGGGGTCGGGGCGTACGCGGCGGGCATCTTCCACCTGATGACGCACGCGTTCTTCAAGGCGCTGCTGTTCCTCGGATCCGGCGCGGTGATCCACGCGCTCGCCGGCGAGCAGGACATGCGGAACATGGGGGGCCTGAAGAAGGATCTGCCCGTCACGTACTGGACGTTCCTCATCGGCGCCATTGCGATCTCGGGCGTGCCGCCGCTGGCCGGGTTCTTCAGCAAGGACGAGATCCTGCTGCGCACGTTCACGAGCGGCAAGCTGCTGCTGTGGGGCATTGCGCTCCTGACGGCGTTTCTCACCGCGACGTATATGTTCCGGCTCGTGTTCCTGACGTTCCACGGCGAGCGGAGACATGACGCACCGGCGGCGCCCGCGCATCCGGAAGAAGAGGAACCCGCCGCCGCGGCGACGCACGATACCGGCCATGGCCACGGCGGGCACCTGCACGACGCGCCTCCCGCGATGGCGTTCGCGCTGATCGTGCTCGCCATCGGATCCGTCCTCGCCGGATTCATCGGCGTTCCGGCGATCTTCGGCGGCAGCAACCGCATCGAGCACATCCTCGCTCCATCGTTCGAAGTGCACGCCGTGACGACCGAGGTGGGGGCGGTGGCCGAGGCAGAAGCCGGCGAGGCGCACGCGGCGGACGCGAGCACCGAGTGGATGCTCACGGGGCTGTCGACGGGTGTAGCGCTGGCGGGGATCGGCATTGCCGCGTTCTTCTGGCTGAAGAATCGTCGCGCGGCCGACGACGTCGCGAGGCGCTTCTCGGGGCTGTACCGCCTTCTGGTGAAGAAGTACTACGTGGACGAGGCGTACGATGCGGCGGTCGTTCAGCCGATCAAGCAAGGGTCGACGCTTCTGCTGTGGAAGGGATTCGACGCCGGCGTGATCGACGGGACCGTGAACGGCGTCGGCGCGCTCGTGCGTGGATCGAGCGGCGTGCTGCGCCGGCTGCAGACCGGCTCGATGAGCGCGTATGCGGGGTCGCTGTTCCTCGGGGTCGTGCTGATCCTCGGGTACTACCTGTTCCGGTGAGAACTGAATGCTGTCGACGATTGTCTTTCTTCCGTTAGCCGGCGCGATTCTCGTGCTCCTCGCCGGCGGGCGCGGCGACCGGCCCGAACGCGAATCCGCCGTGCGCGCGATCGCGCTCGTCGCGTCGCTCGTGACGTTCGCCGCGACGCTGTACCTGTGGTGGGGCTTCGACCCGGCGAGCGCCGAGTTCCAGTTCGTCGAACATCGCGCGTGGATTCCGGCATTCGGGATTTCCTACTATCTCGGCGTCGACGGCATCAGCCTGTTCCTCATCGTCCTCACCGCGTTCCTGACCCCGCTGGCACTCCTGTCGTCGTGGGACTCGGTGCACAAGAACGTCACGCTGTTCTCGTTCTTCCTGCTCGCGCTCGAGACGGCGATGCTCGGCGTGTTCGTGTCGCTGGACCTGTTCCTGTTCTACGTGTTCTGGGACGCGATGCTCGTGCCGATGTACTTCCTCATCGGCGTGTGGGGCTACGAGCGGCGCATCTACGCGGCCGTGAAGTTCATCCTCTACACGATGGCCGGCAGCGTGCTGATGCTGATCGCGATCATCGGCCTCGCCTGGGTGCACGCGGCGTCGGCCGGTTCTCCGACCTTCGATCTGCTCGAGCTGTACCGGACCGGCGTGCCGCCGAATCTCGAGTACTGGTTCTTCCTCGCGTTTACGCTCGCGTTCGCGATCAAGGTGCCGCTCTTTCCGTTCCACACGTGGCTGCCCGACGCGCACGTCGAGGCGCCGACGGCAGGGTCGGTCATCCTCGCCGGCGTCCTGCTGAAGATGGGCACGTACGGCCTGCTGCGCTTCTCGTTCCCGCTGTTTCCGCACGCGGCCGCGGCCTTCGCGCCGCTGCTTGGCGTCCTCGCGGTCATCGGCATCATCTACGGCGCGCTCGTCGCGATGGTCCAGCCGGACCTGAAGAAGCTCGTCGCGTACTCGAGCGTCAGCCACCTTGGCTTCGTCGTGCTCGGGCTGTGCGCGCTGAACGTCAACGGCGTGCAGGGCGCGGTCTACCAGATGCTGAACCACGGCGTCAGCACCGGCGGGCTCTTCCTCATCGTCGGCATGCTGTCGGACCGGCGGCATACGCGACTGATTGCGGAGTTCGGCGGGCTGAAAGGCGTGATGCCGCGTCTCGTCGCGGCGTTCCTCGTGATCACGCTGTCGTCGATCGCGCTGCCCGGCCTGAACGGGTTCGTCGGCGAGTTCCTGATCCTGATCGGCGCGTTCCAGTGGTACCCCAAACTGGCGACGTTTGCCGCCATCGGCGTCATCCTTTCCGCGGTCTACATGCTCTGGATGTTCCAGCGCGTCAACTACGGCGAGGTCCGCAACGAGCGCAACGCGCGGCTGCCGGACCTGTCGAAGCGCGAATGGGCGCTGATGGTCCCGACGATCGCGATGGCCGTGCTGATGGGGGTCGCCCCGGGCATCTTCCTGCGGCCGATGGAGGCGTCGGTGGCGCGCGCGGTGGATCGCGTCACGGGCGCGCAGCCGGCGACGGTCCGGATGCACGCCGTCGAACCGCCAGGCGCGCCAGCCGCGCGTCCAGCCGTCATGGAACGGGAGGCGCGGCGTGACTAATCTCTACGGCATCATCCCGATGCTCATCGTGATGCTGGCGGGCATCGCGGCCATGCTGGCCGAAGCGTTCCGCCAGCCCGGCGAGCGCATGCCGATGTTCGGTCTCGGCCTGATCGGCCTCTTCGGCGCGGCCGCCGCCGCGATCGTGCTGTGGGACACGAACGCCAGCAGCTTCGGCGTCGTCCGCTCCGACAACTTTGCCCTGTTCGTCGACTTGATCCTCTGTGCAATCGGCGTTCTCACGATGGTGTTCTCGCACGGCGTCGTGGAGCGCGAAGGCATCCCAGCGGGCGAATACTACGCGCTGACGCTGTTCGGCATCGCGGGCATGATGCTGATGGCCTCGGCGACCGACCTGCTCATCATCTTCCTCGCGCTGGAAGTGCTGTCGCTGTCGGTCTACGTCCTCACGGGCATCCGCCGCGCCAGCGCCGCCGGCGCGGAGGCGGCGTTCAAGTACTTCCTGCTCGGTGCGTTCTCGAGCGCGTTCTTCCTGTACGGCATCGCGTTCGCCTTCGCGATTTCCGGCTCCACGCGGCTCGACGACGTCGCCGTCGCGATGGCGTCCGGCTCGAACGGCACGCTCGCGCTGCTCGCGGTCGGGCTCCTCGCCGTCGGTTTCGCGTTCAAGGTGTCGGCCGTGCCGTTCCACATGTGGACGCCCGACGCCTACGAAGGGGCGCCGACGGTCGTCACGGCGTTCATGTCGACGGCGGTCAAGGCGGCCGCCTTTGCGGCGTTCGTGCGCGTCTTCCTGTCGACGCTCGAGCCGATGCAGGGGCACTGGATCCCCGTGCTCTCGGCGATTTCAGCCGTGACGATGATCCTGGGCACCGTCGTGGGCGTGCTGCAGACGAACGTCAAGCGGATGCTCGCGTATTCGAGCATCGCGCACGCCGGCTACCTGCTGCTCGGCATCGTCGCGGCGAACCCGTCCGGAAAGGCGGCCGTGCTGTTCTATCTCGCCGCCTACGCGGTCGCGAACATCGGCGCGCTCGGCATCGTCGCGCTGCTGGGCACGGCCGACCATCAGCACGACCAGCTCCGCGACTTCGCCGGCCTGTGGCGCACGCGCCCCGCGCTCGCCGGGCTGATGACGATTTTCCTGCTGTCGCTCGGCGGCTTCCCGCCGCTGGCCGGCTTCGTGGCGAAGTGGTACATCTTCGCGGCCGCCGTCCAGGAGGCGCACTACACGCTCGCCATCATCGGCGTCCTCAGCAGCGTCGTCTCGGTCTTCTTCTACCTGCGCATCGTCGTCATGATGTACATGACGGACGAAGCGGCGGCCCCCGCGGGCCCTGCGTTGTCGTTCCCCGCGACGGCCGGCCTCGCGCTCGCGACGATCGCGACGTTCTACCTCGGCGTGCTGCCCACGCAGGTGCTCAACGCGGCGCTGCAGTCGGTGCAGGGGATCTTCTGACGCTGGTCGGAGGGCGGATAAGCGCCCCGGACGCACGCACGACGGATCCCTGATCACGAATCCCTCATCCCTGATCGTCGAATCCCTGATCCTTATCCCGCATCGCTGATCGCGGATCGCTGATCGCGGATCGCTGATCCGGATCCGGGACGCGATCAAGCATTGGGGATAACGATCAGGGATGCGGGATGAGGGATTCGGGATAAGGATGAGGGATCCGAGGATCAGGGATAAGGGATTCGTGATCAGGGATTCGGGATTGAATTGAGCGCGCGGCGCAGGTCTTCATCCTCGTTCTCCAACACCGTTCGGAGGTCGAAGACGACCCGGTCGTCCTGGATGCGTGCGACGACCGGCGGCTCGAACGCGCGGAGGCGCGCTTCGATGTCATCCGCCGTGAACGCGGGGTGCGACACTTCCAACAGGCGAGTAGGGAGCACCGACCCGGGCGCGCTGCCGCCGCCCACCGTGGACGCGCCTTCGATGACGCGCGCCTCCCACGGTGCGCTGAGCTGCGAGGCGAGCCGCTCGGCGCGCGCGCCAACCTCGGCTGCCGTGAGCGCGATCATCCGCGCGACCGGCACGTCTTCCGTGGCGCGGCCACTGGCGTGCGCTTCGAGCGTGGCTTCGAGCGCGGCGTACGTGAGCTTGTCGACGCGGAACGCCCGCATGAGCGGATGGCGGCGAATCGCATCCAGCGCGTCCACGCGTCCGGCGATGATGCCGGCCTGCGGGCCGCCGAGCAGCTTGTCGCCGCTGAACGAGACGACGTCGACGCCGTCGGCGAGGCTGGCGGACACGATCGGTTCGTCCCGCAGCGGCGCGGGCAGCGCCTCGCGATCGGGCCATCCGAGCCAGCCGCTCCCGAGGTCCTCTGCGACCGGAATGCCGTGGCGCCGGCCAACCGCGACGATCTCCTCGAGGGGCGGACGCGCCGTGAATCCGTCGATCCGGAAGTTCGAGGGGTGCACGCGCAGAATCAGCCCCGTGCGCTCGCTGATCGCCGCGGCATAGTCCGAGGCGCGCGTGCGGTTCGTCGTGCCTACCTCGCGGAGGACCGCGCCCGACTGCGCCATCACGTCCGGGACGCGGAAGCCGCCGCCGATCTCGACGAGCTCCCCGCGGGAGATGACGACTTCGCGGCCGTACGCGAGCGCGGCGAGCACCAGCATCGCCGCCGCCGCGTTGTTGTTGACGACGACGGCCGCCTCGGCGCCGGTGAGGCGGGTGATGAGCCGTTCGGCATGCGTGTCGCGGCGGCCGCGTCCGCCGCGCGAGAGGTCGTACTCGAGATTCGTGTAGCCCGCCGCGACCTCGGCGATCCGCTCGATCGCGGCGGCGGGAAGCGGCGCGCGCCCCAGATTCGTGTGGACGATGACGCCGGTCGCGTTGATCACGCGGACGAGCGACGGCCGCATCGCCGCGCGCAGACGCTCGGCCGCGCCGCGCTCGATCGCCTCGATCGCTTCGCCGGCGGTAATCGCGGCGATCGCGCCGCTGGCGAGCCGCTCGCGGAGGTCGGCGGTTTCCGCGCGCAGCGCGTCGACCAGCGCCCCGTGCCCGTAGCGCGCTTCGAGCGCACGCAGCGCGTCGCGCTGCCGCAGCTGTTCGATGGAAGGAATGATGCGCAGATGGGACATGCCGCGCCGGTGCCGCGGCTTGCCGCGTCCGGACGCTTCAGGATACCATCGCGAGGTTCCGTGCCCGTCATGCCAGCCGACATGCCGCCGCGCGACGGCAACGACGCGCCGTCCGTGCCCGTTCCGGAGTACCGTCCGGTCGAACGCTTCTGGCCTTACGTCGATCTGCCGGAGCAGCCGACGCCGGAGGAGCTGGCCGCGCTCAGCCCCGAGCTGCGCGAGGCGCTCTTCGGCACGTCGCCGATCCCGTTCTCGGTGTCGGTCGAGTTCTCGTCGTTCGACGGCCCCGCGCACGCCCGGGCGCTCGAACTGGCGCGCGCCTCGGCCGAGTACCGTCAGCTGGGCACCTCCGATGCGCCGCGCCACCGCGCACGCTTCTTTCCGGCGGACGCCGTGAACCTGCGCGAGCTGTTCCAGATCGTCGGTCCCTTCGACTCGACCGTCGTCCTGGTCGACGATCGCCCGGTGCCGTTCGCGCGCGAGCTGTGGCTTCCGTTGGTGTGGTGCCTGATCAAGTGAACTCTGACGCTGCCAGCTTCCAGCCGTCAGCCTCCAGCTTCCAGCTTGCCAGGGAGGACGTTCTTCCTTATGAGCTGGAAGCTGGCAGCTGGAAGCTGGTAGCTTCTGCCTGACACGTGCCTGATCCCACCGACATCCAGAAGGATCTGCAGACGCTGGCCGCGGAACTGAAGCGGCTCGAGGCGGAGTACAACATGTTCTTCGCCGGGCGGCTGCCTCGTCCGCCGTGGGAGACGCGCGGGCGCGTCGAGGCCATCATCAAGCGCTGGGACCGCGGCTACATTCAGGGGGCCGCGGACCGCTTCCGGTTCGAGTCGCTGCAGACGCGGTTTCAGACGTTCGTGGACCTGTGGGACCGCGGGCTGCGCGCGCGCGAAGAGGGGCGATCGGGGCCGTTCGCCGCGCCGCCTCCGCCCCCGCCGGCCCAGAAGCCGGCGCGCGAAAAGAAAACGGACGGCGAGGTGCTGCACGTGACGTCGTTCCGCGATCCGATGAAGGAGATGGACAAGCTCCACTCGCTGTACGATTCCCTGATGGACGCGCGGCGGAAATCCGGCGACGACGTGGTGCCGTTCCATCGCTTCGCGTCGCTCGTGAAGGATCAGGTGACGAAGCTGCGCGACCACGGCAACCCGGAGGTGGCGTTCCGTGTGGCGATGAAGGACGGGAAGGTGAACTTTACGGTGCGGGGACTGAAAGGCGAGAAGGAATGACCGGCCGGCCGCCGGAGGCGCCGCGGCGCCCCCGGCGTCGGACGGACTGGTCAGCTGGCTTTGGTAACGTTGCCGGCCTGCGGGCCCTTCGGACCGTCAACGATCTCGAACTCGACCGCCTGTCCCTCCTCGAGCGTCCGGAAGCCGTTGCCCTGGACCGCCGAGAAGTGGACGAACACGTCGCTGCCGCCGTCGCGTTCGATGAAACCGTAACCCTTGGCGTTGTTGAACCACTTGACCTTGCCTGTGATACGCATCGTACTTGTCCTGCCTTGCGAAGGCGCGGCGTTTGGCGCCGCATGAAACCTGCCCTGCCGCCCGGCCGCGAGGCCGCTCGGGCGACGGACATAAAAAAAGACCGCGAGTGCGCGGCCTCGGCTTACGACGCTGGCCCGCCAGCGCCGGCGACATAGTAGCGGCTGAAAGCCGAGCTGTCAACAAAATCCACGATTATGCGCGCAATTCTGAGTGTTTCCGATAAAACCGGCCTCGCCGACTTCGCCCGCGCCCTCGCGGGCCGCGGCGTGGAGCTCGTGTCCACGGGCGGGACCGCCAAAGCGATCGCCGCCGCGGGACTCCCCGTCGTCAACGTCTCGGACGTCACCGGGTTTCCCGAAATGATGGACGGCCGCGTCAAGACGCTGCATCCGAAGATCCACGGCGGCATCCTGGCGCGGCGCCAGCGCCCCGACGATCTGGCGGCCATCGCGGCCCAGGGGATCACGCCCGTCGATCTCGTCGTCGTGAACCTGTATCCGTTCGCGAAGGCGGCCGCGGATCCCTCGACGCCGTTCGACGCGCTGGTGGAGGAGATCGACATCGGCGGTCCGTCGCTCGTGCGGGCGGCCGCGAAAAACTTCCGCGACGTGCTGGTCGTCGTCGATCCGGCGGACTATCCCGGCGTGATCGACGCGCTGGCGCGGCCGGACGGCCCGTCGCTCGAGTACCGCTTCGAGCTGATGCAGAAAGCGTTCGCGCATACGGCCGACTACGATCAGACGATCGCGGCGACGCTCGCGTCGGTCCGGGTCGAGGACGGTGGACGCTTCGCGCGCGACGCCGGCGCCGGCGCTCCCGAGGAGCTGACGCTCTTCTTCGAGAAGGATCGCGATCTGCGTTACGGCGAAAATCCTCACCAGCACGCCGCATTCTTCAACAGCACCTTGACGATGCTGCAGGGGAAGGAGCTGTCGTTCACGAACCTGCTGGATCTCGACGCGGCGCATCGGATTGCGCTGGAGTTCACCGAGCCCGCCGCGGTCGTCATCAAGCACACGAACCCGTCCGGTGTCGCGACGGGCTCGGACGCGGCCGACGCCTACGTCCGTGCGCGCGAGGCGGATCCAGTCTCCGCCTTCGGCGGCATCGTCGGCTTGAACCGTCCACTCGATGCGGCCGTGGCGCGCGCGATCACGAGCACGTTCATCGAGGCGGTGGTCGCCCCTTCGGTCGAAGACGCCGCGCGCGAGATTCTCGCGAAGAAGGCGAACATGCGCGTCGTCTTGCCCGTCAGCCTGGAGCGCGAAGGGGAAGGGGAGCCCGCCGATCGGCTCGTGCAGGACGTCCGGGCGATCTTCTGCGGCACGTTGATGCAGGAGGCGGATCGCGTGACGGAAGCGCGGGACGCCTGGCCGTCGGCGGGGAGCGACGGGCCGTACCCGAAAGTCGTGACGAAGCGGCAGCCGACGGCCGACGAATGGACCGCGCTGCGGTTCGCCTGGCGCGTCTGCGCGCACGTGAAATCGAACAGCGTGATCTTCACCGCGGCCGATCGCACGCTCGCGGTCGGCGCCGGGCAGATGAGCCGCGTGGACGCGGTCAAGGTGGCGGTGCTCAAGGCCAGCTCGCAGGAGGGCGTGTCGCTGGCGGGCTCCGTCGCCGCCTCGGACGCGTTCTTCCCGTTCCGCGACGGGCTCGACGCGATTGCCGCGGCCGGCGCCAGCGCGATCGTGCAGCCCGGCGGTTCGGTGCGCGACGCCGAAGTGATTGCCGCGGCGGACGAGCACGGCCTGGCGATGGTGTTCACCGGCCGGCGCCATTTCCGCCACTAGCCGGCATTCATGCGCCGGATTCTCTGGGCGGTGCTGCTGCTGGCCGGGGTCGTGTACTTCGTCGACCTCGGCGGCACGTCGATCTGGGACGCGAACGAAGCGTTCTACGTCGAAACGCCGCGCGAGATGCTGGAGGCGCACGACCTCCTCAATCCGAGCTTCAACTACGAGCCGCGCTTCAACAAGCCGGTCCTCAGCTACTGGATCGTCGCGGCGTTCTACAAAGCGTTCGGCGTCTCGGTCGCCGTGCAGCGCATCCCGATCGCCATCGGCGCGCTCGTCCTGATCGCGTGCGCGTACTTCCTGGCACGGGCGGGATGCGGGATGCGGGATGCGGGCGCGCTGTGGGCCGCAGCCGGGATCGCGGCGAATCCGCGCCTCGTGATGTTCGCCCGCCGCATCTTCATCGACATCTGGATCAGTGCGTTCATGGCGCTGACGCTGCTGTTCTTCGCGCTCAGCGAACGCTATCCCGAGCGGCGGCGCCTGTTCCTCGTCCTCATGTACGTCGCCGTCGGCCTCGGCGTGCTCACGAAGGGCCCGATCGCCGTGGCGCTGCCGGGCCTCGTCTTCGCCGTGTATCTGACGATCAACGGCGAACTGCGGCGCGTGACGGAGATGATGCTGCCGGCCGGCATCCTGATCGTTCTGGCGATCGTCGTGCCGTGGTACGCGGCGCTGTACCAGGAACACGGCTGGACGTACATCGCGTCCTTCTTCGTCGGCGAGAACGTCGGCCGGTACGTGAGCGGCGTCGGTTTTCAGGCCCGTCGCGGCATCCTCTTTTATGTGCCGGTGATCTTCAGCGACTCGTTCCCACTCTCGCTGTTCCTGATTCCCGCGGCGGTGCTGGCATGGAGAGGGCGCGCGGGGTGGCGTGCGCGCGACGGCGCCGGGCGCGTCCGGATGCTGTTGTGGCTGTGGGCGATCGTCATCGTCGCGTTCTTCTCGTTCTCGCACGACAAGCAGGATCTGTACATCTTCCCGATCGTTCCCGCGATCTCGGCGTTGGCGGCTATCGCGATTGCGCGCAGGCGGGACATTCCGCGCTGCGTGATCTGGACGACGGTAGCGCTCGCGATCGTGCTCGTGCTCGGCGGTGCCGGCGTGCTCTATCTCTTCGAAGGGGCAGGCCGCGTGTATGCGCTTCGGGGAGCGGGCGCCGTCGGCGCGGTTGCCATCGCCGGCGGTCTCGCGGCGCTCGTCGTCGCGCGGCGGCAGCCGGCGGCGGCCCTGGTCGTGGCAATGGCCGCGGTGGTCGCGCTGGACTGGGTGTTCGTGCTGCGCGTGCTGCCGGATTTCGAGCGCTACAAGCCCGTCCCTGCGATGAGCGACGTCCTGCGCACGCGGCTGCAGCCCGGGGACGTCGTGGCGCACTATGATGTGGCGCTGCCGAGCATGGTGTACTACCTGCGCCGCCACGTGGACGTGTACTTCGCGCCGGGACCGTTCGTGGATGCCGTCCTCGCCGAGCGGCGGATGTTCGGTGTGCTGCCCGCCGGCGACTACGCCGCGCTGCAGCCCGCGCTGGCCGGCCGCGCCTGCGTGCTCGATCGGCGTCAGACGTTCGACGTCAAGTTGAAGACCGTTCTCGCGCGCGAACCCCTTCCGGAGCTCCTGCTGATTACGAACGACTGTCGATAGACAAGCACCCGCAATGATCAGGTACGCGACGCTCGCGTACGGCGACGATCCGGCAGTGTTCCGGCGGGCTGCGATGCTGCTCGTGTCGCTCGTGGCGTACGCGCCGGCCGCCGCGCGCGAGCTGGTCGTCGTCACCGATCGGCCCGAGCGGTTCGTCTGGTTCGGCACGCTCGTCGAGATCGAGCACGTCGACGAGGGGAGGCTGACGGCGTGGCGCGGCACGCCGGTGATCTCGATGCGGCAGAAGCTCGAGGCGGCACGGCTGCTCGTTCCGGCCTCCGGCGCGCTCGTCCTGCTCGACGCCGACACGCTCGCCTTGCAGGATCTGCACGCGTTCGCGGATGCGCTCGCCGGCGGCGCGTTGTTCATGCACCGCCGCGAGTATGCGCTCGGGCGGACGCGCCGGCGCGGGAATCGGCGGCTCTGGCGTTCGCTGCGCGGCCGCACGTTTGCGGGCTGGCGCGTCGGCGCCGACGACGCGATGTGGAACTCGGGCGTGCTCGCCGTTCCCGCGGCCGATCGCGCGCGCCTGGACGAAGCGCTCGCGCTGTACGACGCGCTTGCGGCGGACGGGATCGATCACTTCGCGCTGGAGCAGTTGGCGGAGGCGATCGTGCTGGGGCGCACCGGGCGGCTGCGCGAGGCGGCGCCCTGGTTCGCGCACTACTGGGGGAACAAGCGCGGCTACGACGCCGAAATCGCGCGGCGGCTGGCGGACGCGTTCCTCGACGGCGGGTCGGTGAAGGATGCGGCGGCGGCGCTGCGCGAGCATCCGATCGATCTTCCGTCGGAAGTGCGTTCGTCGCGCGGCGAGAAGCTTGCGCGATGGATCAGAGCACCGGCCTGAGATCCGCGGCGCTGATGGCGGTCGGCCCGAACCGGCTGACGGCGAGCCCGGCGGCCCGATTCGCCAGCCGTGCCGCGTCGCGCATCGATCCGCCCGCCGCCAGGCCGAGCGCGATGGCCGCGACGACCGTGTCTCCTGCGCCGGTGACGTCCGACACCTCGCGCGTTTCCGCCGGCAAATCGAACTCTCCCTCGGGGGCGAGGAGCCACATCCCGTGCTCGCCGCGCGTGATGAGCACGCAGGCGCATGGAATGCGGTCGCGGATCCTGCGCGCCGCCTCGCGCGCATCCTCGGCCGATCGCACGCGCATCAGCGTCATCGCCTCTGCCTCGTGATGGTTGGGCGTGATCAGCGTCGCGCCCGCGTAGCGATCGATGTGAGGCACCTTTGGATCGACGATCACCGGAATCCCGCGCGCGCGCGCCGCCTGGATGACCGTCTTCGCGACGACCGGCGTGATCGTTCCCTTCTGGTAATCCGAGACGACGATCGCCGCAGCCTGCTCCGCGAGCGTACGGACGTGACTGAGGAGCGATGCTTCGACGGCACCGCCGATGTCGCCGTCGCACTCGTAATCGACGCGCGCGACCTGCTGATGCCGTGTCGTGACGATGCGGAGCTTGCGCGTCGTGCAGCGGCCGGCATCGGGGACGACCCCGGCCGTGCCGATCCGTGCGCGGGCGAGATCCGCGAGCAGCCGCGTGCCCGCCTCGTCGTCGCCCGCCACGCCGGCGACCTCCACCGACGCGCCGAGCGCGGCCAGGTTGTGCGCCACGTTCGCGGCGCCGCCGAGGCGGTACTCCTCGCCGTCGAACAGCACCACCGGGACCGGCGCCTCCGGAGAGATCCGCTCGACGCGTCCGGTGAGGAAGTGATCGAGCATGAGATCCCCGAGCACGAGCACACGTCGGCCGGCGCCCGCGTCGAGGAGCGCGCGGAGGTCAGACACGCGGGACCTGAAGGGCGGGTTCGGCGGCGGGCACGGTGCGCTCGGCCGCGTACGGCAGGCTGACGAGCACGAGAAACAGCATCAGGAACTCGGAATCGCCGAAATTGTATTCGAACAACCCGGCCGCGAGCATCGCCGCGATCGCCGCGAGTCCGCCGCAGGCGAGTGACGGAAACGGACCGCGCCGGCGCCGCCAGAAGTCGACCATCATCGTGACGATGAACCAGATCCACACGCCGAGCGCCGGCAGCCCGCGCTCCGCCGCAATCTGCAGCGGCACGTTGTGCAGGTGCGGATTCAGCGCGTGCACCGCGAGCGGATCGCGGTACTGCGGATACACGCGCACCACCATGTCCGGTCCGACGCCGGTGAGCGGGTCGTCCTTGATCATGTGCAGCCCGGAGTGCAGCATCGCGACGCGATCCTGGTTCGACGGATCCTTCAGGCTGGAGATGGAGTAGAAGCGCGCGGTGAGATTCGGCGGCGCGACGAGCAGGAACACGAAGACGGCAATCGGCAGCAGCACGAGAAGGCGGAAGTCCTTCAGCAGGAACAGCAGGCCGATGCCGACGCACGCGCCCACCCACGCGCTGCGCGTGAACGTGATGACCAGCGCGACCGCCAGCGCGGGCATGACGAGCGCCGACCACGTCCGGTGGCTGCGCTCGAACATGATCCGCGCAGCCGCCGCGCAGGCGACGAGCATCAGCAGGCCCGAGTACGTCATGTAGAGCCCGAGTGCGCCCTGGGGGCGGCGTCCGAGCGAATCGTAGTTCAGGATGCCGTACTGCACGATCCCGAGCGTGGCGCTGATCGCGCCGACCGTGATGATGACGTCGACCGCGAGCAGGCTTCGACGGCCCGGCAGCAGCCGGTACACGATCGGCACGATGGCCAGGAGGACGAGCTGCTTGCTGTCGGTGAAGCTGACGCGCGGATCGGCGGAGAACGCCGACGAGACGAGTGTGAGGCCGGCGTAGGCGAGCAGCGGCCAGAACATCCTGGGCACACGCACGCGCTCGCGTCCCGACACCACCACGGCGATCCAGAGCACGCCGGTGATGGCGAGCAGGATGTCGGCGGCGGCGATCGAGAACTGCAACGCGGCGGCGAAGGCGAGCACCGCGACGCACGCGGCGCGCTCGAGCGGCGGGGCGGGCAGCAGCGGCGCGCGCGTCACGCCGACAGCGCCTGTTCCGCCGCGGCGATCACCCGCTCCGGGCGCAAACTGGTTAAGCATCGAAAGTCGCCGGGCACGCACGTCCGCTGACGGCACGGACGGCACGGCAGGCCCTGAACGTCCACCGACAGCGTCGTGTAGCGCGGATCCCGCCACGGCGCGCTCCGCGCCGGAAGCGTCGGCCCGTAGAGCCCCACCACCGGCGTCGTCGTCGTCGCCGCGATGTGCAGCGGCCCCGTGTCGCCGCCGACGAACAGCCGGCTGCGCCCGATGAGCGCGCGCAGCTCCGCGAGGTCGAACTCCCCGAGATCCAGCACGCGATCTCCCGCCGCGCCGAGCCGCGCCCGCGCGGCGCGTGCGATGCGATCCGCGGCCCCGCGATCGGACGGGCCCGAACTGAGCACGATCCTGCGCGCCGGGCTGCCTCCGGCCAGGCCGCTCACGAACTCGACGAACGCCTCCTCCGGCCAGCGCCGGAACGGATTCCCCGCGCTCACGTGCACGACGACGAGCGCGTCAGCCGGACCGACGCCGGCGCGCGTCAACCGCGCCGCGATGCGCGCGTCGGCATCGAGATCGAGCGGCATCTCGACCGGATCGGCGCCGGGATCGGGAGCCGATTCACGCCAGCCGGGCAGCGCCGCCAGCAGATCCCACTGGTTCACGACGCAGTGCCGCGGCGCGAGATCCGCCGGGCGCGCGACGACGCGCGTGTACATCCAGCGGCGGCCGCGGATCGCGTATCCGATGCGCTCCGGCGCGCCGCTCGCCCACGCGAGCCACGCGCTGCGCGGCCCGCCGTGCAGATCGATCGCGAGATCGAACCGCCGGCGGCGCAGCCGCCGGGCGAGCGCGAGATCATCGGCGATCCGGCGCACGCCGCGCCGCCGCGGCGCCACGATCACCTCCTCGAGATGCGGGCTGCACGCCACCACCGGCGCGGCCGCCGGCTCGACGACGTACGTGAGGCGGACGCCGGGGTACGCGCGCGCCAGCGCCCGCACGATCGGCGTCGTGAACACGACGTCGCCGATCAGGCGCAGCCGCAGAAGGAGGACGTTCAAGCGTTCTTATGGTTCGATCGTCGCTTCGTCGATCAGCATGACGGGGATGTCGTCCTTGATCGGGTAGACGCGCTTGCAGCGCGCGCACTTCAGCGCGGACCCGTTCTTGACGAGATCCACCTTCGTCTTGCAGTTCGGACACGCGAGGATTGCGAGCAGTTCGGGATCGACGGCCATACGTGAGCGACTCGTCAGCGCCTTGAGTATTCCACAGTTTGCGTCATTATAGTCCCCAGTAGACATGCCCATCCTCTTCACCACCCTCGTGATCCTGGCCGTCTCCGCCCCGGTCCCCTTCCCCGCGCCCGCGCGGCCCCAGACGCAGGAGAATCAGCCGACCGCGGCCTATTACTTCCTGCTCGGCCGTCACCTCGAGGAGCAGGGACGCATCGAGGAGGCGATCGCGGCGCATCGGCAGGCGATTGCGCTCGACCCCGATTCGGCCGAGCTGCGCGCGGAGCTGGCGGGACTGTTCGCGCGTCAGGACCGGGCGCGCGAGGCGGTCGACATGGCGCGCGAAGCGCTCGCGCGGGATCGCGAGAACGGGGAAGCCAATCATGTGCTCGGGTCGGTGCTGGCCGCGGCGGCCGCTCAGCAGCGGCCGATTCATCCCGGCGAGAACCCGTCCACGTACGCGGCGGAAGCCGTCACCGCGCTCGAGCGCGCGCGTGCGCAGAACGCCGGCGATCTCGGCCTCGATCTCACGCTCGCGCGGCTGTATCTCGCCCAGCACCAGGCCGCGAAAGCGGTGCCGCTCCTCCGCGGCATCGTCGACGAACAGCCTGGATATGCCGAGGGGCATCTGCTGCTCGCGCAGGCGCAGGAGGAATCCGGCGCGCTGAGCGACGCCATCCGGACGCTCGAAGCGGCGACCGGCGATCGTCCGTCCTTCCGCGCGAGCGTGCAGCTGGCCAGTCTCTACGAGCGCCAGGGACGATGGCTCGACGCGGCGTCGGCGTGGGGACGTGCGCTGGCCTCCAATCCCGACAACAGTCAGGTGCTGGCGCGGCGCGCCGCCGCGCTCATCAACGGAGGCAAGGCAGCCGAGGCGCGCGATCTGCTGGCGCCGTCCGCGGCGGCCGCGGATGCCGATCCGGGCCTGCAGTACATGTTCGGTCAGGCGCAGCGACAGGCCGGCGACTTGAAAGGCGCCGAGGCGACGGCGCGTGCTCTGCGAACCGCGCACCCGGGCGACCCGCGCGGCACGTACCTGCTGACGCAGGTGTACATGGCCGCGGATCGGTTCCAGGAGGTCCTCGGCGTGCTTCAGCCGGAAATCGAGCGGCTGCGCGCCGCCGGCGCCGAAGGGCGCGACCAGCTGCCGCTCATGTTGAGCAGCCAGGGGCTTGCCCTGCAGGAGCTCCACCGCAGTGACGAGGCGATCGCCGCGCTGAAGGAAGCGGTCCAGCTCGCGCCGGACGACACGTCGTTTCGGTATCAGCTCGGCGCCATCCAGGACCGCGCCGGCCGCAGGGACGAAGCCGAACGCACGTTCAGGGATCTGCTCGCGAAGGATCCGCTCGATGCCAACGCGCTCAACTACATCGGCTACATGCTCGCGGAGCACGGCACGCGCCTCGACGAGGCGGTCGATCTCATTCAGCGCGCGCTGAAGATCGAACCGGGCAATCCGTCCTTCCTCGACAGTCTGGGCTGGGCCTACGTGCAGCAGGGGCACCTCGATCTCGCCGATCAGCCGTTGACGGACGCCGCCTCGCGGCTGCCGAACAACTCCGTTGTCCAGGATCATCTCGGCGACCTGCGCATGCGGCAGAAGCGGCCGGCCGACGCCATCGCCGCGTGGCAGAAGGCGCTGGCCGGCGACGGCGACTCGATCGACCGTGCCGCGATCGAGAAGAAGATCGCCGCGGCGCGCGCCGCGCGATGAGGCCGATCCGGATCCTGGCGGTCGCGGCGCTCGCGGCCGCCGCCGCGTGCGCGCCGAAGGCTCCGGTGCTGCCGAGCGGCGCGGGCACGCCGTTTCCCGGATTCGAAGCCGCCTACGCGGAAGCGACCGCCTCCTGCCGCGCCATCCGCACGTTCTCGGCGGCGATGGCGCTCTCGGGCCGCGCCGGCGGCACGAAGCTGCGCGGACGCATCGACGCCGGATTTGCCGCGCCGGATCGCGCGCGTCTCGAAGGAGTTCCGCCGTTCGGACGCCCCGTTTTCATCCTCGTCGCCGGCGATGGGCACGGCACGCTGCTGCTGCCGCGCGATCAGCGCGTCATCCGCGACGCGCCGCCGGCGGAGATCGTCGAAGCGCTGGCGGGCATTCCGCTCGGCGCCGCCGATCTGCGCGCGGCCGTGACGGGCTGCGGCCTGTCGGTGAACGGATCCGCGGTGCGCGGCCGCACCTACAGCGACGGGTGGTCCGCCGTCGATCTCGACACCGGCACGGCCTTCCTGAAGCGCGACACCGGCGCGTGGCGCCTCGCGGCGGCCACACGCGGATCGATCACCCTCGTCTACGGCGGCGACGCGCGCGCCGGCCGTCCCGAGACGGTGCGCCTGCGCGCGACTGACGGCGCGCGCACGCTGGCGGACCTCACGCTGCGGCTCTCACAGGTGGACGTCAACGTCCCGCTCGGCGACGCGGTCTTCCGCCTGGACGTTCCGCCGGACGCGGATCCGATGACGCTCGACGAGCTGCGCCGCGCGGGTCCGCTGGGACGCTGATCGCTGAAAAGCTGCCAGCCGCCAGCTTCCAGCTTTTTGAGGAGGACCTTCCTCCTTATAAGCTGGCAGCTGGAAGCTGGTAGCTGGAAGCTTTCAGTCGTTCGGTATACCCTGCCGTTCGAATGCCAGCGAAACATCCGCCGATAGTCGTTCGCGCGCACGCGAAGGTGAATCTCGATCTGCGCGTCCTCGGCGTGCGCGAGGACGGCTATCACGAGCTGCGCACGGTCTTTCAGACGATCGAGCTGCACGACGTCCTCACGTGCCGCGAGCGGCCGGGACCGTTCACGATCGCGTGCCGGACGCCCGGCGTGCCGCTCGATGCCGGCAATCTCGTCTGGACGGCGGCGGCCGCGCTGTGGAAGGCGCTCGGCCGCGCGGGGGATGTGCGCGACACGGCCATCGCGATCGACAAGAAGATCCCGCTGCAGTCGGGGCTCGGCGGCGGCAGCGCCGATGCGGCCGCGGCGCTGCTCGCGCTCGCGCGGCTGTGGGGCGGCGCGCCCTTGACGCTGCTGCGCGAGATCGCGGGCAGCATCGGCGCCGACGTGCCGTTCTTTCTCTCGGGCGGTACGGCGCTCGGCCTCGGGCGCGGTGAGGAGATCTATCCGCTCGTCGATCTCCCTCCCCACTTCGTCGTCGTCGTGCGGCCGCCCTTCGGCGTGTCGACCGCGGAAGCGTACGCGTGGTACGACGAGGACCGGGCGGCGGGCCTGCGCGAGGTTCGCGAGCTGCAGCTGTTGCCCGTGCCATGGCCCAGCCGCGCGGCGCAGATGATCAACGACCTCGAGCCGCCGGTCGTGCGCCGGCACCCGGAAATCGGGACGCTGAAGGCTCAGCTCCGCGAGAGCGGGGCGGTCGCCGCGGCGATGTCGGGAAGCGGATCGGCCGTGTTCGGCCTGTTCCGGACGCGCCGGCCCGCTGAAACGGCCGTCCGGCTGCTGGCGCGGGGCGGGTTTCGCGGCGTCCTGACGCGGACGCTCAGCCGTGCCGTTCACGAGCGCCGCGGCCGTCCCACGGCGCGCCGCCGTTGACCGTCAGCCGGCCTGCCGTATACACTTAACCTTTTGCAGACGTGCCTGCGGCCACGTCCTTCGTGCTCTCACCACAGTTCGGGCAAGAGAGGCCTGACCAGGCCGTCGGCGCGAGCGAGCGATCGCGAGCGAGCCACGCGAACGGAGCGAGCCGCCGAAGCGGCGAGCGAGAGAGCGTGTAGGGGGGTCCGGCGGGGCGAAGCCCCCCGGATAAAGATGGGGCGTGGCCAAGCGGTAAGGCGCGGGACTTTGGATCCCGTATTCGGAGGTTCGAATCCTCCCGCCCCAACCAGCGCACGGCAGGAGTCAGGAGCGCGATGAGTCGCGGGCAGCTGAAAATCTTTTCGGGCAGCGCCCATCCGGCGTTGACCGCAGAGATTGCCGAGTTCCTGCAGGTTCCCGTCGGCCACGCGCGGCTTCAACGGTTTCCGGATTCGGAAGTCTCGTTCCAGATCGACGAGAACATCCGCGGCACCGACGTCTTCGTGGTGCAGCCGACGTCGTCGCCGGTGGATCGGCATCTCGTCGAGTTGTGCGTGATGATCGATGCGTTCCGCCGCTCGTCGGCGTCGCGCATCACGGCGGTGATTCCGTACTACGGCTACGCGCGCCAGGATCGCAAGGACAAGCCGCGCGTGCCGATTTCGGCGAAGCTGGTCGCGAACCTGCTCAGCGCCGCGGGGACGAACCGGGTGCTGACGATGGATCTGCACAAGGCGCAGATCCAGGGGTTCTTCGACATCCCGGTCGACCACCTGTTCGCCGCGCCGGTGATCATCGATTACCTGTCGCGGCTGGACGTGCCGGATTTGACGATCGTCTCGCCGGACGCGGGGGGCGCCGAACGCGCGCGCGCCTACGCGAAGCGCCTCGACGCCGAACTGGCGATCATCGATAAGCGGCGCACCGACGACGGGACGGCGGAAGTGATGAACGTGATCGGCAGCGTGAGCGGCCGCACGTGCATCCTGCAGGACGACATCATCGACACGGCCGGCACGATCGTGAAGGCGGCCAACGCGCTGAAGGCGAACGGCGCGGCGCGCGTGCTGGCCTGCGCGGTGCACGGGGTGCTGTCGGGCCCCGCGATCGAACGGCTCGAAGCGGCGCCGATCGATCAGGTGATCATCACCAACACGATCCCGCTGAACTCCGAGCGGGCGAAGTGCTGCAAGAAGATCAAGCAGCTCTCGGTCGCGCGGCTGCTGGGACAGGCGATTCGGAGTATTCACGAGGAGACGTCGGTCTCCTCGCTGTTCGTGTAACAAGAAGCTGCCAGCCTTCAGCTTCCAGCTTAAAAGGATGTTCCTCCTTATGAGCTGGCAGCTGGCAGCTGGAAGCTCTTAGGCGGTAGCTGTTATGGACGCAACACTTCAGGCGGAAACGAGAGCGGGGCGCGGCAAGAACGAGGCGCGGCGGCTCCGCGCGTCGGGGCGGGTGCCCGCGGTGGTCTACGGGGCCGAGAAGAATACCGCGCGCGAGATTGCGGTGGATCCGAAGGCGCTGCTCAGGATCCTGCACTCCGAATCGGGCGTGAACACGCTCATCGGGCTGCAGCTCGACGGGGCCGACACGCGCGTGCTCGTGAAGGAGTACCAGATCGATCCCATCGATCACCGGCTCCTGCACGTGGACTTCTATCAGGTCGCCATGGACAAGGCGATCACGGTGACCGTGCCGATCGTCCTCAAGGGTGAAGCGCGCGGCGTCAAGCAGCAGGGAGGCATCGTCGATTTCGTGAGCCGCGAGATCGAGATCGAGTGTCTGCCCGGCGACATCCCCGAGCACATCGTCGTGGACGTCAGCGAGCTGATGCTGCATCAGGGCGTGCGCGTGCGCGACCTGGCGACCGACGGCAAGTGGACCCCCGTCAGCGAAGGGGACATGATGATCGTCCACGTCGTGACGCTGAAGGCCGAGGAGCCGGCTGCGGCCGACGCGGCGGCAGCCGCGGCGCCTGCGGCGCCGGCCGAGCCCGAAGTGATCAAGAAGGGCAAGGTCGAGAAGGAAGAAGAAAAGTAGATTGCCGATTGGCGATTGCCGATTGGCGATTGCATTGCCGATTGGTGATTGTCGATTGTGAAACTCATTGTGGGCCTCGGCAATCCGGGGCGTCGCTACGAGGGGACGCGGCACAACGTCGGGTTCGAGGCCGTCGACCTGATCGCGCGGCGGCACCGGATCGAGTGGGCCGCGGCGCCACGGGGCATCGACGCGCTGTCGGGCCGATGGGTGAGCGCCGGGGCGCTCGTCGCCAAGCCGCTCACGTTCATGAATCTGAGCGGGCAGGCGGTCGTCGGGCTCCTGCAGTTCTACAAGATCGAGCTGCCGGATCTGTTCGTGATCGTCGACGACGTACAGCTCGACGTCGGCCGGCTGCGCGCGCGGCCGTCGGGATCGGCGGGCGGGCACAA
>DASSOM010000115.1:0-14601 GCA_035700625.1 Vicinamibacterales bacterium | reverse complement strand
CCGGCTGTCTGACGGACAGCCGCGCGCTCGCGCGCGTTCGCCGACGCCGCAGTCACGGTCACGTTGTTCGCAATTTGACTGCTCAGCGCGCTGGCGTGAGATCCCTTGGCTGCTTGGCTCCTTCGCGTGAGATCCCGTGGCGACTTGGCTCCTTGGCGTGAGATCCCTGGCGGGCGATCTACGTTGACGACGAGCGGACGCCGGGCTCAGGGATGTTCGTTGGGACCGTACCGTCGGGATCCTTCGGTGGCGTGGGACCCAGCAGCTCGCGCAGTTCGTCCCCCTCGATCACTTCCTTGTGCAGCAGGCGCGCGGACAGCTCGTCGAGAATGGCGCGGCGGTCCTGCAGGACCTGGCGCGCCTGGTCGTGCGCTTCGCCGAGGATCCGCTTCACTTCGGCGTCGATCTTCTGCGCGGTCGCTTCCGCGTAGTTGGGGCGATCCTGCACGAAGGGGACGTCGAGGAAGCGAGCCCCCTTGTGGCCGTCGTAGCTGACCGCGCCGAGGGAGTCGCTCATGCCGAATTCCGTCACCATCGCGCGCGCGATGTCGGTGGCGCGCTGCAGATCGTTCTGCGCGCCGGTCGAGATCTCGCCGAACGCGATCTCCTCGGCGCTGCGGCCGCCGAGCAGGACGGCAAGCTGCCCGTGCAGATCGGCGCGTGTGAGCAGATACCGATCCTCGAGCGGCAGCTGCATCGTGTAGCCGAGCGCGCCGAAGCCGCGCGCCACGATCGAGATCTTGTGCACGGGATCCAGTCCGGGCAGCACGCTCGCGACAATCGCATGGCCGGACTCGTGATACGCGACGATCCGGCGCTCCTTGTCGCTCATCACGCGCTTCTTCTCGAGGCCGGCGATGATGCGATCGATCGCCTCGTCGAAATCCTTCGCCTCGACGGCGGGCTTGTCCTTGCGCGCGGCGAGCAGCGCCGCTTCGTTCACCAGGTTCGCCAGATCCGCGCCGGCAAAGCCGGCAGTCCGCGCCGCGATCACCTTCAGATCGACGTCGTTGGCAATCTTCACGTTCTTGATATGGATGCGGAGGATGTCTTCGCGGCCACGCACGTCCGGCTTGTCGACGAGCACCTGCCGGTCGAAGCGTCCCGGACGGAGCAGGGCAGGGTCGAGCACCTCGGGACGGTTCGTCGCCCCCATGATGATGATCCCCTTCCGCCCGTCGAACCCGTCCATCTCCGCGAGGAGCTGGTTGAGCGTCTGCTCACGCTCTTCGTGGCTGCCCATCGGCGTCTGGATGCGGACCTTGCCGAGCGCGTCCAGCTCGTCGATGAAGACGATGCACGGCGCCTTCGCTTCGGCCTGCGAGAACAGGTCGCGGACGCGGGCCGCGCCGACGCCGACGAACATCTCCACGAACTCCGAGCCGCTCAGCGAGAAGAAGGGCACCTTCGCTTCGCCCGCGACCGCGCGCGCCAGCAGCGTCTTGCCCGTCCCTGGAGGGCCGACGAGCAGAACTCCTTTCGGGATGCGTCCGCCGATGCTCGTGTACTTGCGCGGGTTCTTCAGGAACTCGACAATCTCTTTCAGTTCTTCCTCGGCCTCGTCCACGCCGGCGACGTCGCCGAAGCCGATCTTCACGTCATCTTCGGCGTAGATCTTCGCCTTGCTGCGCGCGAAGGACATGACGCCCCCTTCGGCGCCTCCCATGCGCCTGAAGAAGAACGTCCACAGCGCGACGATGAAAATGAGCGGAATGACCCAGCCAAGGACTTCACCCACCCAGCGGCTCGCAACCTCGCCCGTGTACTTGACGCCGTGCGCCTCGAGGTCTTCGATCAGCTTCGGATCTTCGATGCGGACGGCGCTGAACGTGCGCGCCTTCTGGTCGCCGCTCGCTTTCACCACGCCGCGGACGCGGTCCTCGCTGACGGTCACCTCCTGGACGCGGCCGTCGCGGACGAGCGTCTTGAACTCGCTGTAAGGGATCGTCTCGCCGCCCTGGATCGAAAAGAAGAACGCCTGACCGAGCGCGAGCAGCAGCAGGAACCCGAGCACGTACCAGATCGCGAGCCCTGGACCGGCGCGCGGCGTCATCCGGCGGTCGTTGTTCCGGCGGTTGCGTTGCGGTGGTTTCGCGGTGTCAGGCATGTACTCCCGCCTCGACGCGGCCGAACGTCAGCTCGCCGCCTGACGCGTCGATCCGCACGACGTCTCCTTCGTGAAACTCTCCCTGCAGCACCCGCATCGCGAGCGGGTCCAGGATCCGCCGCTGGATCGTGCGCTTGAGCGGACGGGCGCCATACGTCGGATCGTATCCCTCTTCGATGAGAAGATCCTTCGCCCGGTCCGTCAGGTCGATGCCGATCTTCCGATCCGCCAGGCGCTTCATCAGCCCGCGGAGCTGAATGTCGATAATCGAGCGGATCTCGGCGCGTCCGAGCGCATGGAACACGATGATGTCGTCGATACGGTTGAGGAACTCCGGCCGGAACTGCGCCCGCAGGGCCTCGAGCACCTCGCGCCGGACGCCTTCGCTCAGCACCTCGCCGCCGCGCGTCGTCGCCTCGGCGATGAAGTGGCTCCCGACGTTCGACGTCATGATGATGACCGTGTTCTTGAAGTCGACCGTCCGTCCCTTGCCGTCCGTCAGCCGCCCGTCGTCGAGCAGCTGGAGCATGACGTTGAGCACTTCCGGGTGCGCCTTCTCGATCTCGTCGAACAGGACGACAGCGTACGGCCGCCGTCGGACGGCTTCGGTGAGCTGGCCGCTCTCTTCGTAGCCGACGTACCCGGGCGGTGCGCCGATCAGGCGCGACACCGTGTGCTTCTCCTGGTACTCCGACATGTCGATCCGGATCATCGCCTGCTCGTCGTCGAACAGGAACTCGGCGAGCGCGCGGGCGAGCTCCGTCTTGCCGACGCCGGTCGGTCCGAGGAAGATGAAGCTCCCCAGCGGACGGTTGGGATCCTGCAGCCCGGCGCGCGCGCGCCGGATCGCGTTCGACACGGCGGCAATCGCCTCGTCCTGCCCGATGACGCGCTCGTGGAGGCGGTCTTCCATCTTGAGCAGCTTCTGGATTTCACCTTCCATCAGCTTGCTGACCGGAATGTGCGTCCAGCGGCTGACGACCTCGGCGATGTCTTCCTCGTCGACTTCCTCCTTGAGCATGCGCTGGCTCTTCTGGAGATCGGCGAGCCGCGTTTCCTGCTCGCGGATCTTCCGCTCCAGCTCCGGGAGCCGGCCGTACTGCAACTCCGAGGCTTTCCCGTAGTCCCCGGCCCGCTGCGCGCGCTCGATCTCGAGGCGCACCTGCTCCAGATCCTCTTTCAGCTTGCGGGATCCCTGGATCGCGTCCTTCTCCTGCTCCCAGTGTGCGGTGAGCTGTCCCTTCTGCTCCTTGAGATCCGCGAGCTCCTTCTCGAGCTTCTGCAGCCGCTCCTGAGACGCGCGATCCTTTTCCTTGCGCAGCGCCTCCCGCTCGATCTCGAGCTGCATGATGCGCCGCTGCACTTCGTCCAGCTCCGCCGGCATCGAATCGATCTCCATGCGGAGGCGGCTGGCGGCCTCGTCGATCAGATCGATCGCCTTGTCGGGCAGGAACCGGTCGGTGATGTAGCGGTTCGAGAGCACGGCCGCGGCGACCAGCGCCGAATCCTTGAACTTCACCCCGTGGTGAATCTCGTAGCGTTCGCGCAGGCCGCGCAGGATGCTGATCGTGTCCTCGACGGTCGGCTCACCGACCATCACCGGCTGGAACCGCCGCTCGAGCGCCGCATCCTTTTCGATATGCTTCCGGTACTCGTCCAGCGTCGTCGCGCCGATCATGTGGAGCTCGCCGCGGGCGAGCATCGGCTTCAGCATGTTCGCCGCGTCCATCGCGCCTTCGGTCGCGCCCGCGCCGACGACGGTGTGCAGCTCGTCGATGAAGAGGATGATCTGACCGGCGGCATCGGTGACTTCCTTGAGAACCGCCTTCAGCCGCTCCTCGAACTCGCCACGATATTTCGCACCGGCGACGAGCGCCCCCAGATCGAGGCCGACGACCCTCTTGTCCTTGAGCCCTTCGGGGACGTCCTGACGCACGATCCGCTGCGCGAGCCCTTCGACGACGGCGGTCTTGCCGACGCCGGGTTCGCCGATGAGGACGGGGTTGTTCTTCGTCCGGCGCGACAGCACCTGGATCACGCGCCGGATCTCGTCGTCGCGGCCGATGACGGGGTCGAGCTTGCCCTTGCGCGCGAGATCGGTGAGATCGCGGCCGTAGCGCTCGAGCGCCTGATACGTGTCCTCGGGATTCTGGCTGGTGACGCGCTGCGAGCCGCGGATCTGGGTGAGCGCCTGAAGGACCGCGTCCTTCGTGACGCCGCGCTGCTGCAGGAGCCGCGACGCGGCCGACCGTCCGCCTTCGGCGGCGATCGCCAGCAGCAGATGCTCCGTGCTGACGTACTCGTCCTTCAGGCGGTCCGCTTCGGCTTCCGCCGCGTCGGCGACCTGCCGCAGGCGCGCCGAGAGGCCAGGCTGCGATCCGCCGTGCGCGCTCGGCTGCCGCGACAACTCAGTCCGCACCGCGGCCGCGGTGGCCGCAGGATCGGTCTGCATCTTCCGCAGAATCTCGGGGACGATGCCGCCTTGCTGCTCGATGAGCGCGAGGAGCAAATGCTCGGGCGTAATCTCGGGATGTCCCTCGCGATCCGCGAGCTGCTGCGCCGCGAGAATCGCCTGCTGCGCTTTTTCTGTGTACTTCTGAAGGTTCATCTTTCCAGTTTCCTCAGTGCTTCCCAATGCGCCCGCTGGTCCTTCGTGAGCGAGCGGGGGAGCTGGACGTCGACCGAGGCGTACAGGTCACCGCGATCGTCCGGCTTGCCGACCGCCGGCATCCCGTGCCCCTTGAGACGAAACACCTGACCGGCCTGCGTCGTCTCGGGAATCTTCAGCCGCACGGACCCGGTGATCGTCGGCACCTGCGCTTCGCCGCCGAGCACCGCCGTGGCGACCGGCAGCGACAACTTGACGCGCAGATCGTTGCCGTCGCGCTCGAACACCGGATGCGGCCGGATGCGGACGCGAAGGTACAGATCGCCCGAGCGGCCGCCGTGCGCACCCGCTTCGCCTTCACCCGCGGCGCGGACGCGCGAACCGTCTTTCACGCCGGGCGGGATCCGCACGTCCACGCTGCGCGCGTGCCCGCCCTGCTTGATCGAGATGCGCCGCGTCGCGCCGTGATACGCCTCTTCGAGCGTCAGCTCCACCTCGTGCTCGATGTCGCGTCCCGGCTGGCTGCGCGGTGCGCGCGCCTGCCGCGCCCGCGGTTCGCCGCCGCCGAAGAACGTGCGGAAGAAGTCCGAGAACGGATCCTCCGTTCCGAACATGTCGCGCATCTCGTCTTCGGTCATGGTGCGGTAGCCGCCGGGCCCGCCCATGTTGATCGTCCACGCGCCGCCCGCGCCCGGCTCGCCGCCGAATCCGCCAAACCCGCCGCCGAAGGGCTGCCCCTGCTGCTGCGCCTGCTCGTACATGCGCCAGTTGGCTCCAAGCTCGTCGTATTTCTTCCGCTTCGCGGGATCCCCGAGCACCTCGTACGCCTCGTTGATCTCCTTGAACTTCGCTTCGGCGGCCTTGTCGCCGGGGTTCACGTCCGGATGGTGCTTGCGCGCCAGCTTCCGGAACGCCTGCTTGATCTCCTTTTCCGACGCGGTCTTGGCGACTCCGAGCGTGGCATAGTAATCCTTGAATTCCATGCTCAGAGTCCCACCATCTCCTCAATCCGCTCCAGCTCCTGCACGAGCCGGCGGCGCGCGTCGCGCGACCGGCCGTCGCCGTTCATGAGGGGGCGGATCCGCTGCACGGCCTCCGCGATCGAGAGCAGCCGCTGGACACCCGCGAGATTCACGCCGGCGTCCTCGACGAGATGTTTGATGACCTTGAGCCGCTCGAGTTCGTCCTCGGAGTACACCCGCATCGTCCCGAGCCGCCGCGTCGGCCGCACCAAGCCGAGACGCTCGTACTTCCGCAGCGTCTGCGGGTGCAGGTCGAGCAGCCGGGCGGCCATGCTGATAAAGTACAGATCGGCCATACTGTTGCGTCGATCCAAACATAGGCCTTGATACGATACGTGTCAAGGCGCTCCCCGCGCCCTGCATGGACGTTCACCTCACAGATTTCCTCACGATTGGTCTGCTGGTCGTCCTGGAAGGGCTGCTCAGCGCCGACAACGCGCTCGTTCTGGCGATCCTCGTCCTGGGGCTGCCGCGCAAGGACCAGCGCAAGGCGCTCCGGTACGGCATCGTCGGCGCGTTTACGTTCCGGATTCTCGCGACCATCCTCGCCGTCCACATGCTGCGCGTCGCGTGGGTCAAGCTGATCGGGGCGCTGTACCTCCTGTATCTCGCCTGGAAGCATTTCTTTGCAAGCGGCGGGGCAGAAGCGCGGCGCGCGGTCGCGCCCGCAAAGCCCTGGATGGGCTTGTCCGCGTTCTGGGCGACGGTGGTCAAGGTCGAGCTGACCGACATCGTCTTTGCCGTGGACTCGATCCTCGTGGCCGTGGCGATGTCGCCCAAGCTCTGGGTCGTCATCTCCGGCGGCCTGCTCGGGATCGTGACGATGCGGATGGTGATCGGGCAGTTGCTGACGCTCGTGCGGCGCTATCCGGCGCTCGTCGACGGCGCGTTCGTCATCATTGCCTGGGTCGGGATCAAGCTGCTGCTGGAGTACCTGCGGGTTGAGGGAGTCTCGCACATCGAGGTGAACAAGTGGTTGTCGTTCGGCCTCATCGTCGTGATCTTCCTCGTGTCGTACCTGTACGCGCGGCGTCAGGGGCCGGCGCCGGATGAGGAGGACGAGGCGACGGAGCTGCTCCGATCGGAGGAAAAACCGTGATCACCGCGACAGCGTCAGATCCAGCGTCTTCGTTTCCCCTTCATCGAGCCTGAACGCCGTCGCCGCCGCGCGGGCGCGCGTGAGCCACTCGGGATCCTGCCATTCACCCTGCGGCACGTACTCCACGGCGATCGCGTAGTAGCCGCCGGGCGGCAGGTCCCTGATGTCGAAGCGGCCTTCCTGATCCGGCCGCGCGGTCGCGATCCACCGGCTCGACACGAGCGACCACTTCTGCTCGTCGTCCGGAAAGACGACGACGGTGTAGTCCTTGACGGGCGCGCGGTCGTCGCTGACGACGCTGCCGCTGAGATGCGTGGTCTTCGACGTGACGACGATGTCGATTCCCGAGACGTCGGCGCCAGGACGGAAGTCGAAACCCGTGTCGGTGACGTCCTGTCCGTTGACCGAGACGCTCTTCAGTACCCAGCCCTTCGGAAGGCTGCCGACGCGGAACAGCCGCTGGCCGATCAGGCCGCTGGTATTCCACGTGCCTTGTTCCGTGACGCGCGCGGTGCGCCCGCCCGGCACCGGGGTTCCCTCGGGGTCGGCGCTGGGCGCCATCACGCGGACGTCGTCGACGTCGGACGGCATCGGTTCGCCCTCGAAAATCACGCGACCCGACGCGCGCGCGCCGTGCGACGTCACCAGCACCAGGTTCCCGATGTCGCTGCCGCCGATCGCGATCGGGACGCTCGCGAATTCCGGTTCGCGGCGCCGCGGCGTCTCCGCGTCTCCCTCCGCGCGGATCGCGAGCCCCATCACCACGCCGTCAGACTCCGTGACGATCGTGCCGGACATGTTGCGCGCCTGCAGGACGTAATCGCCCGGGACGACGTTGTGCAGCGTGAAGCGGCCGTCCGCCTGCGTGCGCGCGGTGCCGCCCGGACCGGCGAACATGATGCTCTGACGCCGCGATGGCATCAGCAGGACCATCGCGCCGCTGGCGGGCTTGCCGTCCGAGCCGATCACGGTGCCGCTGACGTTCGACAGCCGCGTGGGCGCGAGCGCGAAGTCGACGCTCGCCAGTTCCTGCCCGAGCGCCAGCTGCACGCGCTGCGCTTCGGCGGGGGACGGAGTGCCCGGATAGTACGTCGGGGCGTACCCGGACTGTGGATTCGATCCCGTCGGCCCGTCATCCTCGCGATTGAAGAAATAGGTATCGAACGACCGCAGCGTGGCGCTGACGTAGTAGTCGCCTGGCGGCAGGCCGTAGATGCGGAACTGTCCGAGGTCGTTCGTCTGAGCGATCCGGCCGGCGGGCACGAGCCGCCGTCCGCCCGGCCGGAACTGCGATCGCATCGCCGAGACCATCGCATCCGCGACCGGCTCGCCGAATTCGTCGACGATGCGTCCGGCGATCACGCTGCCGCGCGGGAGCACGAAGTTGGCGTTCTCGATCGACTGGCCGTCCGATACGTCGATGGGCTTGCCCGGCTCGAACGGTCGGAGCTGGCCGTACTGCATGTTGACGTAGCCGGCCTTGACGACCGAGAGCGTGAAGCGCCCGGCGGGAAGATCGCGGAACTCGTAGCGGCCGTCCGCGTCGGTGAGCGCGGCCTGCCCGCGCCCGAGATCTCCGCCGCTGATGCGCACCTGCGCCCGCCGGATCGGCGAGCCGTTGTCGGCCGACACGACGCGGCCGCGCAGCCGCGCCGTGCCGGTCTTCGCCTCGCGCGGCGGCTGCATGCGCCGCCCGCCGGGCCGCTGGATCGAGGGGTCGCGGGTGATGATGACCTGTTGCTGCGCGGCCGCCGATGCGGCCGCAAGCATGACGCACAGCGAAGCGCAGAGCACTGTCTTCATCATTCTTTCCAATTCACCAACTCACCAATTCACCAATTCACCAATTTCAGTGGCCTCCCGCCCCGATACCGTTCCCAGACATCGATCACCGCATCTCGCACGGCGGAAATGAACGCGGGATGCGCGTTGACGGCGTCGGCTCGCGCCATCGGCAGGCCGCGTTCGCGGCACACGGCCGCGGCTTCGACGTCGAGGTCGTAGAGCACCTCGATATGGTCGCAAAGGAAACCGACAGGGGAGAGCACCACCGCGTCGAGGTCCGCCGTCGTGCGCAGGTACTCGCAGACGTCCGGCTCGAGCCAGGGATCCTCGGGACGGCCGCTGCGGCTCTGAAAGACGAGCATCCAGTCCTCCCGGCCCAGCGCGGCGGCGACGAGCGCGGCGCTCTCGCGAAGCTGACGCTCGTACGGGTACTGTTGCGCCATCGTGACCGGAATGCTGTGCGCCGTAAAGACGATCCGGGCACGCGTTTGGAGATTCGCCGGCAGGCGGAGCAGCGCGTCGCGTGCGTGCGCCGCGTTCGCCTCGATGAAGCCGGGATGCGTGTGCCAGTCGCCGACGTACGTGACGTCGACCGCGGGCGTGCCGGCGGCGCGCAACTCCGTCAGCGCGTCACGGACGTTCTCCCGATACTGCAGGCACCCCGAGTAGCTCCGCTGCGCCGCCGCGAGGACGCCAATCGCCCGGCGCACGCCGGCGTGTGCCATCTGTTCGAGCGTGTCGCGCAGATACGGATGCCAGTTCCGCATGCCGACGTAGACGGGCAGCGGCGCACCGCGCTCGCGCAGCGCGGCATCGAGGCCGCGTGCCTGCGCCAGCGTCAGCTCGGTCAACGGCGACACGCCGCCGAACCGATCGTAATGGTGCGCGACTTCCTCGACGCGCGACGGCGGCACGCGCCGGCCGCGCAGGACGTTCTGCAGGAACGGACGCACGTCGGCCGGTCCCTGCGGGCCGCCGAAGGCGACCAGCAGCACGGCATCGAAGGGCTGGGCCACGTTCTCGGATTATAGGATCTCACGCCAGGGAGCCAAGGAGCCAAGGCACATCACGGAGTCTCACGCCAACGAGCCAAGACGGATCTCACGCCATGTCGATCACCGATCATCGGATCTCGTCCGTTGTAACCGTTTGCGCATTCGCGACTCATTGCAGATAACGCGCGCCCGCGCCCGGCGCCGTGGGGGAGCTGATCCTATGCGGCTCATCGGTGTGGGAATTGCGGGGTTTCTTGTCACGTGTGCGGTCGTGCTCGCCGGCGCGCAGCCGGCCTCCAGCACGAAACGCTTCGACGGTCAGACCGTCTTCCGATACGACACCTTCGGCGACGAACAACTGTGGACCGACGTGCTGCGCATGCACGAGGTGCTGCCGGGCGTGAGTCCGGAGACGGCGCTCGCCGTCGGACTCAAGGTGGACTCGGAGGCGCTTCCGGCAGCGGTGCTCGACGCGCTCCGCGCGGGCCAGATCGATCTGAAAGATCCAGCGGTCACGGTCACGCTGCTGAAACTCAACGCGGTCGTCGGCGTCAGAGGGCAGGTCAACGAGGCGGGCGTGCTCACGCGCGTCGGTGTCACGTGCGCGCTGTGCCATTCGACGGTCGACAACTCCGTGGCGCCCGGTGTCGGGAAGCGGCTCGACGGCTGGCCCAACCGGACGTTGAACGTCGGCGCGATCGTCTCTCTGTCCCCAGTACTCGACGACGCCACGAAGACGGAGTTCCGTACGTGGGGACCGGGCCGCTACGATCCGCGCCATCACATCTTCGACGGCACCAACATCGTCCCGCTCAACAGCCCGTCGCTGCCGGTGCTGATTCCGCCCGCGTACGGCCTGAAGCACGTCGGCTTCGAGACCTACACCGGCGACGGCCCGATCTCGTACTGGAACAGCTACGTTGGTGTCACCCAGATGGGTGGACACGGCACGTTCATCGACCCGCGGCTCGGCATCACTGTCCAGCAGACGCCCGACCGCGTCACGCCCAAGCTGCCGGCGCTGCTCGACTATCAACTCAGTCTCGAGGCGCCCGCGCCGCCGCCGGGGAGCTTCGATCGCGTCGCGGCGCGCCGCGGCCAGCACGTGTTCCGCGACGCCGGCTGCGCGACGTGCCATCGCGGCCCCGCGTTCACGGACGTCCTGAGCGGCCCGAAGGACCTGCGTCCGCTGCTGCACAGTCCGCGAAGCGTCGGCCAGGATCCGCGCTACGCGCAGCGCACCGCGACGGGCAAGTACCGCACCTCGCCGCTGCGCGGCGTGTGGCAGCATCCGCCGTACTTCCATGACGGGAGCGCACCGGATCTGCTCGCGGTCGTGAACCACTACGATCGGCTGTTCCGTCTGCACCTCACGCCGCAGCAGAAGGCGGACCTGGTCGAGTACCTCAAGTCCCTGTAGCGGACGTGAAGTCGCTGTAGCGCAATCACGACCGCAGGCGGGCTCCCGGGTGGGCGCCCGCGTGACAGTCGTGATGCCGATTTTCGCTGGCGCGGACGGCTCGGGCTCTGTACGCTCGCCTATAGCCGCCCGCGCATGAACACGCCCGCTTCCGCGCCGCCCGACATCCGCGTCGATCGCTTCGGCCTCTCGCGCCCGGTGTGGCTCCTCGGGTGGGTGAGCTTCTTCACCGACACGGCGAGCGAGATGGTCTATCCGCTCCTGCCGATGTTCCTCACGCGCGTGCTCGGCGCGGGGGCGATGTCGCTCGGCGTGATCGAAGGGGTGGCCGAAGCCGCCAACAGCCTGTTGAAGATCGCGTCGGGCTGGGTCGCGGATCGGACGGGCACCCCGAAGCGGCTCGTGCTCGCGGGCTACGGATTGTCGTCGGCCGTGCGCCCGCTGATCGCGATCGTCACGGCGTGGCCCCAGGTCCTCGTGCTCCGGTTCGCCGATCGCCTCGGCAAGGGGATCCGCACGTCGCCGCGCGATGCGATGCTCGCGCGGTTCGCGCCGGCCGACAAGCGCGGACGCGTCTACGGCTTCCATCGCGCGATGGATCACGCCGGCGCCGTCGCCGGCCCGCTCGTCGCCTCCGCGTATCTGTACTTTCATCCCGACGCGTATCGATCCCTGTTCGCCTGGACGCTCGTACCGGGTATCCTCGTCGTGCTCGTCCTGCTGCGGGTGCCCGAAGTGCGCAAGCCCGCGGGATCGCCGCCATCCGGCGGACGGCTCTTCAGGCCCAACGAGCCACTACCATCGACCTTCTATCGCGCGATCGCCGTCATCTTCGTCTTCACGCTCGGCAACGCGAGCGACACGTTCCTGCTGCTGCGGCTCGGCGACATCGGCATCGCGGAATTCTGGATTCCACTGCTGTGGGCGGCGCTGCACGTCGTGAAGGTTGGCGCATCGCTCGTCGGCGGCGCGCTGTCGGATCGCTACGGACGCCGAACGCTGATCGCTGCCGGCTGGCTCGTCTACGCGGCGGTGTACGCGGGCTTCGGGCATTTCGACGATCGCGCGATCGTCATCGCCATCTTTCTCGCGTACGGGCTCTACTTCGGCTTCACGGAAGGGGTAGAGAAGGCGTGGGTCGCGGACATGGCGCCCGTCAGCGCGCGGGGAACGGCGTTCGGCTACTACAACGGCGTGCTCGGCGTCGGCGGCCTCGGGGCGAGCCTGCTGTCGGGCTATCTGTGGACGCGCTACTCGCCGCACGTCGCGTTTCTCGCCGGGGCCGCGCTCGCGCTGGCCGCAACCGTCCTGCTATACTCGATGTTTTCGCATGCCACGGATTCTCGTCACCAACGATGACGGCGTGCGCTCGGACGGGATTCACGCCCTCGCCGACGCGCTCCGCCCCCTCGGCGACGTCGCCATTGTCGCGCCGCACCAGGAAGCCAGCGCGATCGGCCATGCGCTGACGCTGCGGCGTCCGCTGCGCATGGAGCGGGTGGCGGAGGACGTGTTCGAGGTGGACGGCACGCCGACCGACTGCGTCAACATCGCCGTCATCAAGATCTATCGGGCGTCGCTCCCCGATCTCGTCGTCTCGGGGATCAATAAAGGGTACAACCTCGGCGACGACATCACGTACTCGGGCACGGTCGCGGGGGCGATGGAAGGGGCGCTGCTCGGCGTGCCGAGCCTCGCCGTGTCGGTCGAACGCAGCCGCGAGACGTACGACTTTGGTCCGGCGGCGCAGGCGGCCGCCGCGATCGCACAGCTCGTCCTCGAGCGCGGGCTGCCGTCGCGGACGTTTCTCAATCTCAACGTCCCGCCCGGGCGTCCGCGCGGCTTCCGCGCGACGGTTCAGGCCCGGCGCAATCACGTGACGACGGTCGACGAGCGCGAGGATCCGCGCGGCCGGCCGTATTACTGGATCGAGGAAGGGCAGAACAACTGGGAGCCGCACGACCGGTCGGATTATCAGGCCGTCTGCGACGGTTACGTCTCGGTGACGCCGCTCTGTCCGGATCTCACCGATCAGGGGGCGCTGCCGCGCGTGACGGCGGATCTGAAGCGGCTCAACGCCGCGGGGCTCGTAAGGTAGAGACTGTGTTAGGATTGGTGTTCACGCTTGTGTCGGGGCGTGGCTCAGCCTGGTAGAGCACTCGGTTCGGGACCGAGGGGTCGGTGGTTCGAATCCACTCGCCCCGACCAACCTTCGCTCACGCCTGCCAAAACAGGCGTGAGCTTCGGCTGGCAAGCCAGCACTTACTCGCCTTGGACGCCGTAGCGGCGCAGCCGCGAAGGCGGCTCCCGCTTCGCCGGGTCGCTCCGTTCCGCTCGCGCTTCGCTGGTTTCGAATCCGCACGCCGGACGCCGTTCCGTTTCCGGCTTTGCCACCGCGTCGCTTTCACTGGCGCGCCTTCCGCCACGCCCGAATTCGGTACACGTATCGCTGCTCGCCGGTCTCGACGTACGACGGACCACACGGAAGATCCGCGGCGTGCATCGCGTTGCACAACGTGTAAATTGCGGTGCGGCGGATCTCCTTGTCCGGATCGGTGAGCGCGTTGACGAGTATCGGGAAAAACATGGAATGTTCGGCGTGTCGCATCACCTGAAATGCCATTCGGCGGAGGGAGAGCTCGTCCAGCTGCGCGACAGTTGTGACGAGCTCGAGGAACGCTCTTGTCCTGAACAGCGATCCCGTTGAGACCGCGGGATCGACGGCGAGTGTGTACAAGGCGTGCCTCACATCGTCTTCCGCAATTGCCAGTGAGAATCCTTCGTCGTCTTGAATGAGCCTCGGAATCGAGAATGGCGTGAACGGCCACTCGGAGAGCGTTTGCGTGAGCCGCCGAAATGCGTCCACGTCCCCGAACCGTGTGAGCCACGTCAGCGCGCGAACGCGAACGCCCAAGTCGGGATTGTCGACCGCCTGTCTGAGGATCGCACTGGATGCCTCACCGTCCAGTTGGGCGAGTGCGCCGAGGGCCGCGCGAGCGACGATCGGGTCGCTGTCCGTTGCTCCCAGCAGGAACTCGGCGCGGACGGTCGCTTTGGGGTCGTCCGTGACCTCCGCCGCATTGAGTTGAGACGCGGGCAGAACGGCTGATCCATCGACGAGACTGCCGGAGGCGGTCACGAACGCGATGAGCGGCCGGTCGGTGCGCATCGCGATTCGGTTTTCGAAACAAAGAAAATGCGTGACGGCAATCCTGGTCCGCGACGTCGCGCCCTTCAGGACGCGATCGACGCGAATGATGCTCGTGAGGTCGCTGCCCAGCGGAGGCGGTACGCCCTCTATCCGGGTGTACTCGAACCATCCCTTGACGACGAGCGCCGCTTGCTGAAACGCGCGGTCGGCCGAAAGCTCCCCACACGGTCGCGCAAGCGCCGTGGTGGGGAAGAGAAGGCAGGCCGCGAGCACGGGCGCAACAGCATTTCTCATCGCTTCACGTCCTGCGCACTTGGACACCACCTTGGACGCTCCGGCTCCTTGACACGCGCCGGGAAGGGGCGTAGTTTCGAATTGCCGAAGTTCCGCGCCATTCGCGGAACGCGGGGGAAC
>DASSOM010000114.1:0-20233 GCA_035700625.1 Vicinamibacterales bacterium | reverse complement strand
AGGAGTCCGCCGCCGCCGACCGGCGCGAGCACCGCGTCGAGGTCGGGACGATCCTCGAGCAGCTCGAGCGCAATCGTGCCGTTGCCGCTGATGAAATCGTCGTCGTCGAACGGATGCACGAAATGTCCGGTCATCCGGTCGGACCGGTGCTGCTCGACCGTCCGCCAGCACTCGTCGTAGGACGCCTTGACGATGGTGGCGCCCAGACGGTCGATCGCCCGCAGCTTGGTTTCCGGGGCCGTCTCCATGACGAGGACGCTGCAGCGTGCGCCTGCTTTGCGGGCGGCGTACGCGACCCCCTGCGCCGCGTTGCCGGCGCTCACGGTCCAGACGCCCTGCGCGAGCGCTTCGCGCGGCAGCCGCGCGACCGCGTTCTGCGCGCCGCGGATCTTGAAGGAGCCGATCGGCTGGAGCGTCTCGAGCTTGAGGTAGATCTCGGGACCGTCCGCCTGGATCGCGCCGAGCGGGACGAGCGGCGTACGGACAGCGGCGCCGTACACGGTGCCGGCCGCCGCGCGGATGGTGTCGATGGAAATCTGCCGAGACATCAAGGGCTGTGGTCGGGCCGAACCGCGATCGTAACGGCTGGACGGCTGAGCGTCAATCTCGGGCTGAGTCATACAATGCCGCATGCCCAGAATCACCCGCCGCGAGTTCGTCGCCACCAGCGCGGCCGGCCTGACCGCCGCCGCGGTTCCTTCGACAGGCTCAGCTCAGAGCCCTTCGACAAGCTCAGGGCGAGGCCCAACCGTGATGAAGAAGAGTCCCGTCAAACCGGTCGTCATCTCGTCGGCCAATGGCCATCGCTTCAGGAACGGCGGCACGCAGACCGCCGTCGAGAAGGCGTTCGCGATGATGACGGAGGGGGCCGACGTGCTCGATGCCGTGATCGCCGGCGTCAATATCGTCGAGCTCGACCCGGAGGACACGAGCGTCGGCTACGGCGGGCTGCCGAACGCGGACGGCGTCGTCCAGCTCGATTCGTGCTGCATGCACGGGCCGAAGAAACGCGCGGGGGGCGTCGCGGCGATCGAGGGGGTGAAGACGCCGTCGCTCGTCGCGCAGAAGGTCATGGACCTCACCGACCATCATCTGATCGTCGGGAAGGGAGCGCAGGAGTTCGCGCGTCAGCTTGGCTTCGAAATCCTGGCGGATCTGAACACCGATCGATCGCGGAAGGCGTGGCTCGAGTGGAAGCGCCGGACCGATCCGCTGCACTACCTCGATCCCGACAAGCGCGAGGCCGCGTTCCGCCGCGTCGAGCGGGAAATGATGCTGGAAGGCTGGATCGATCCCAACCATTTCTACGGCACCATCAACTGCGACGGCGTGAACGCGAAGGGGGAGATCTGCGGCGTGACGACCACGAGCGGCCTCGCGTGGAAAATTCCGGGACGGGTCGGCGACTCGCCCATCCTCGGCGCGGGGCTCTACGTCGACGGCGACGTCGGCGCGGCGGGCTCGACCGGCCGCGGCGAAGCCAATCTCTTCAACCTGACGTCGTTCCTCATCGTCGAGAACATGCGCCGGGGCATGCACCCGAAGGACGCCGGTCTGGACGGCCTGAAGCGCATCAAGGCGAACACGATCGAGAAGCGGCTGCTCAACGACCGCGGCGAGCCCAACTTCGGCATCAACTTCTACATCCTGAACGCGCGCGGCGAGCACGCGGGCGTGGCGATGTACGGCGGCACGCAGTACGCCGTCTGCACGGAGAACGGCGCCGAGCTGCTTTCATGTGAGCCGCTGCTGGAGGGTGAACCTCAGTAATTCACCAACTCACCAACTCACCAATTCACCAATTGCAGGTTGTACTTGGTGAGCGTCGTATCCAGCGTCGACGCTCTGGTCAGCAGCTCCTTCACGTCCGCGGCAGCCTTCGGCACATCCACTTTCGCGTCCGCGTAGGCGGCGAGCGTGTCGCTGGTCGGCCACATGCCGCCCATCAGCGCGTTCTTCGTCATGCCGAGGCGCACGGCGATGTTGTCGGTATTGCCGCGGCCGAACCCTCGCCCGCCGGCCGGCGGGACGATCCGCGCCGCCAGCGCGGCGACGTCCTTCTTCAGTTCTTCGATCGACGTTTTCACCTCGGCCGGCAGGTCGGATCGTTCCGCCGTGTCCTTCGTGAGGTCGGACAGACGCGCCTGAAGCGGCGCAAGCTGGTCGGCCGCCTCCGTCGCCTGCCGCTGCAGGGCGTGGAGTTCCATCGCCATGTCGAACATCTTCTTCCGCTCGGCCTGCGTCAGCGCAACCTCGGGATCCGCCGTCACCCGAAGCGGCTTCGTGTCGATCGTGCGCCCATCGACCACGAGCGCGATCGAGTAGACGCCCGGCAGCACCCACGGGCCCGGGCTCGTGCGGGCGTTGCCGCCGCGTCCGAACCCGCCGCCCCCGCCGCTGTCGCATCCCGCGCCGAACGGGCTCGCCGGCTCGTCGTCGTCATCGGTCTCGTTCGCCGCGCCGGCGCCACGCGACCCGCGCGCGTTCTCCGGCCGTGCCGGCATCGGGACCGGCTCGACTCGCAGATCCCAGCACGCGGCATGGATGCCGGCGCCGGTGCTCTTCGCGAGCACGTCACTGCCGATCTGACGCACGTCATGCCCCGTGGCGTCGGTGATCTTCAGCTCGACGGACTTCGCCGGCTTCGCGAGATACCACGACACGAGGGCCGCCTGCGGCGGGTTCTCGCCGAAGAACGTCTGGTCTCCCCAGAACTCGTAGTTGCGATCGCGGGCCGGACGCCGATACATCGCGGACGGCGCCATCGAGAACAGCGCCGCCTCCGTCTGCGCCGCGCGCGCGTACTCCTGAACCGGCTCGAGATGATCGAGAATCCACAGCGCGCGCCCGTGCGTCGCGAGAATCATCGCGTTGTCGCGCGGGTGCAGCACGATCTCGTCGATGCGCACGGTCGGCAGGTTCGCCTTGATGCGCGTCCACGTGCGTCCGCGATCGACGGTGACGAAGAGGCCGGTTTCGGTGCCGAGATACAACACGTCCGGATTCTTCAGATCCTCCGTCAGCGTGCGCGCGACTTCGTCGCTGAGGCCGCCATTGATCGACTGCCACGTCTGACCCTCGTCGCGGCTCGCGTAGAGGTGCGTCGTGAAATCGTTCCCGCGATGGCCGTCGAACGTCGCGTAGACGGTCCCCTCGTCGAACCGTGACGGAACGATCTCCGAGACGTAGATGCCCTCCGGCACGCCCTTCACGCGATCGATGACGTCCTTCCACGTCCGCCCCGCGTCGCGCGACACCTGCAGGTGCCCGTCGTCGGTGCCCGCATAGAGGAGCCCCGCGCGTTTCGGCGATTCCGCGAACGAGACGATCGTCGGCCATGCCGAGATGCCGTCGTTCTTCGCGATCCGCACCTCTTTGCCGTTCACGCCCATCGTCGCGATGTCGTCGCGCGAGGCGTTACCCGTGAGATCCGGGCTGATCGGCGTCCACGACTGGCCGCGATCGGCCGACTTGTAGACGCGGTTCGCCGCTGCGTAGACGACCTTCGGATCGTGCGGCGACATGACGAGCGGCGTATCCCAGTTCCATCGAAGGTCGGGTTCTCCCTTCGCGGCGCGCGGCCGGATCGACATCGTCTCGCCGGTGATGCGATCGGCACGCACCATGTTGCCGTCCTGCGACTCGCTGTACGCGATGCGGTAGTCGTGCGGATCCTGCAGGACGACGAATCCGTCGCCGCCTTGAAGCGTCATCCAGTGATGGTTGGCAATGCCCGGCGCGCCGCGCACGGCACTCGGGCCGCACCAGTCATAGTTGTCCTGCATGCCGCCGCAGACGTTGTACGGCGTCGCCATGTCGTAGCTCACGTGGTAGAAGAGGCCGACCGGCAGGTTGGGGTAGAACGCCCACGTCTTCGCCATGTCGTACGAGGCGGCGAGGCCGCCATCGTTGCCGATGATCACGTGCCGCGAGTTTTCCGGATCGATCCAGATCGCGTGGACGTCGTCGTGCGTCGACTCCGCGACGTCGGTGTACACGGTCCTGCCGCCGTCCGTGGACTGGTGCAGGCCGACGCCGCCCAGATAGATCACTTCGGCGTCGTTCGGGTCCACGCGCACCTGGCTGAAATAGAGCGGCCGCGGGTTCACGTTGTTCACCTTGCGCCACGACGCGCCCGCATCGTCCGACCGATAGAGGCCCGTCGGCGTCTTGTCCACGCCCTGCGCGGGAGCCCCGCGGCGTCCGCCGCCGAAACCGCCGCGCGCGTCGGGATCCACGGGACCTTCGATCAGCGCATAGAGAATGTCGGGCCGCGAACGGGACACGTCGAGACCGATCCGGCCGAGCGACCCCTCCGGCAGGCCCTTCGTCAGCCGCGTCCAGGTGGCGCCGTTGTCCGTGGACTTCCAGATGCCGCTGCCGGGCCCGCCGCCGTTCACGCAGCACGCCGTTCGCCGCCGTTGATAGGTCGACGCATACAGGACGTTGTGGTCCGACGGATCCATGACGAGATCGTTGGCGCCGGTGTCCTCGTCGGTCTTCAGCACCTGCGTCCACGTCCTGCCGCCGTCGGTCGTCCGGTATACGCCGCGGTCGCCGCCGGGACCCCACAGGCTCCCCGTCGCGGCCACCAGGACGACGTCGTTGTCGCGCGGATCGATGACGATGCGGTTGATGTGGCGCGAGGCGCGAAGTCCCATCGCGGTGAACGTCTTCCCGCCGTCCGTCGACTTGAAGACGCCATCCCCCCACGATCCGCTCTGCCGGTTGTTCGACTCTCCCGTCCCCACCCACACGAGGTCGGGATTGCTCTGCGAGACGGTCACATCGCCGATCGACATCAGGCCGTCGGTCTGAAACTGCGGTTCGAACGTCGTCCCGTTGTTCGTCGTCTTCCAGACGCCGCCGTGCGCGGTGCCGACGTAGAAGATGGCCGGGTTCGACTCGTACACCGCGAGGTCCGAGATGCGGCCAGACATCGATGCGGGACCGATCGGGCGGAAGTGGAGCGTGTCGAACGGGCCTGCCGCCTCCTGCGCGGCCTTTGCTTGATCGGCCGCGGTCGGGCTGGGCGAGCGCCCGAGCAGCGATTGCCCGCCAACCGCGAGCGTGACGACGAAAGCGAGGCCGAACAGACCAGGGCGTGACATCAGGGGACCTCCAGATCGGTGGGCGGATTATACGAGGTTCGAGGGGCGAGGAGCGAGGATCGGATGTCGGATGTTGGAGGTCGGAGGTGACGGGGGGCGGGGGCGGACTATGATGACGGGATGCCGCCGGTTTACGAGGAGTGGCTCGCGTTCGTCGCGGCGCAGCTGCCGGCGCCGGTCGCCCGCGAGGAAGCACTGGACGGCTCGATCTATTTCACTGGCGGCGATCCCGCGCAGATCATCGTGCGCCTGACGCGGGCGACGCTGACGGTCTGGGAGTACGCGGTCGTGTGGGAAGGGCCTCACACGCCGGTCGTGCGCCCTATTCGCGCCGGGTCGATCGCGTGGCGGCGGCTGTCGAATACGCACGCGTTCACCGCCGCCCGCGCGCTGATGGACGCGGCGATCGAGTCCCGCCTGTCGAAGTTCGGCACCTGCACGCATTGCGGGCAGCGCCGTCCCCCCGAGTCGATGCACGACGACGACGTCTGTCAGTCGTGCGCGCAGCGCGACCTCGGCGTCGTCTACTGATGGCGGACGGCAGCGGCCCGTCCGTCGTGCAGGTCTCCGGACTCCGCAAAGCGTATGGGCGGACCGTCGCCGTCGCCGACGTGTCGTTCGACGTTCATCAGGGAGAGATCTTCGGCCTCATCGGCCCGAACGGCGCGGGCAAGACGACGACGCTCGAGTGCGTGGAAGGGCTGCGCCGTCCCGACGGCGGGCGCATCTCGGTTCTCGGACTCGACCCGATTCGCGATGCCCGCCGCCTGCAGTCGCGCATTGGCGTGCAGCTGCAGGAAGCGCAGCTGCAGAAGCGGATCAAGGTCTGGGAGGCGGTCGATCTCTGGAAGTCGCTGTTCCGGTCGGCGATCGACGGCCCGCGTCTGCTCGATCAGCTCGGCCTCGCCGACAAGCGCGACGCCTGGTTCATGACGCTCTCGGGCGGCCAGAAGCAGCGGCTGTTCATCGCCCTCGCGCTCATCAACGATCCGGACGTCGTCTTTCTCGACGAACTGACGACGGGGCTCGATCCTCAGGCGCGCCGCGCGATCTGGGATCTGGTACGGGGCATCCGCGCGCGAGGCAAGACCGTCGTCCTGACGACGCACCTGATGGAGGAGGCGGAGCGCCTCTGCGATCGCGTCGCGATCATCGATCACGGACGGGTGGTGGACGCCGGCGCGCCGGCGGCGCTCGTCGCCCGTCACTGCCCGGAGCGGACCGTCGTCGTCGCGACGGACGAGGCGTCGGCGCCCGCGCGCTTCGAACGCATCCGCGGCGTCGAGACGGTCGAGCGCGACGGCCCGCGCATCACGATCCGCGGACGCGGCGACGATCTCGTGACACAGGTGATTCAATGCCTGGCGGACCACCGCATCACGGTCACCGACTTCCGCACGGTCACACCGAATCTGGAAGACATGTTTTTGAAACTAACGGGGCGCTCGATGCGCGATTGAGAGTGGATGTCGGATGTTGGATGTCGGAGGTGACGGGGGGGAAAGTCTGGATGTGGCGTGGCTTGCCCACCGTAGCGCGAAGCGCGAAGGTGGGATGTTGGAGGTGACGGGGGGGAAGTCGGGAGGGCGGATGTCAGGGCTGAAGCCCACATGGCGAGTGTGGGTGATGCGCTGGCAACTGGAAACTGGCAACTGGCAACTGGCAACTGACATGCGCGGACTGTGGAAGCTGACCTGGGTCGAGATCAAGATCTTCCTGCGCGAGCCGCTCGGAGTGATCGGGGCCATCGGTGTGCCCGTGGCCGTGTTCATCGTCCTCGTGCGGGTGCTCGGCGGGGCGCCGTCGAGCGGGCGCGCGGGACGGTTTGCGGCGGACGTGCCGGCGCTCGGTGCGCTGCTGATCGCGGTCGGCGCCGTGATGTCGCTCGTCACCATCGTCGCGATCTACCGCGACGGCGGCATTCTGAAGCGGCTGCGCGCGACGCCGCTGCGTCCGGTGACGATCCTGACGACGCACGTGATCGTGAAGCTGCTGCTGACGGCCGTGACGCTCGCCCTGATGATTCTGGCGGGGAAGCGCTACGCCGCGGTGCCGCCCGGCGTGCCGCTGGCGAGCTTCACGATCGCGCTGCTGTTCGTGACCGTCAGCGTCCTCTCGCTTGGATTTGTCCTGGCGAGCGTCGTGCCCACGGCGCGCTTCGCGCAGCCGATCGCGTCGGCGCTCCTCTATCCGATGCTGGGGCTGTCAGGCCTGTTCGTGCCGATTGCAGCGATGCCGCCGCCGCTTGCGTCCGTCGCGCGGCTGCTGCCGCTCACGCCGGCGGCGTCGCTGCTCACCGGCATCTGGAACGGCGAAGGCTGGCTCGCGCACGCGGGAGATGCCGCCGCGCTGGTCCTCCTCTTCGCCGTGTGCACCGCGCTGTCGTCTCGCGTGTTCCGCTGGGACTAGCCCCGATCCCTGTCAATGCTGAATGGGGAAATGCTGAATGCTCAATTTTTCGGGGCGTTCTTCAAGTAGCGATCGAGGAAGCGCAGCACGGCGCCGTAGCCTTCGATCTGGTTCTTCTTCTTCGTGAAGCCGTGCCCCTCGTCCGGAAAGACGATGTATTCGACGGGCACGTTGTTCTTCTTCACCGCCGCGACGATTTCATCCGACTCCACTTTGAGGACGCGCGGGTCGTTGGCACCCTGCAGCACCATCAGCGGACGCTGGATGAGATCCGCGTGCAGAAGCGGCGACACCGCCTCGAGCATCTCGCGATCGCGGACGGGGTCGCCGAGCTCGTCGTATAGCGCCTGACGCTGCGCCTCCCACCACGAGGGAATGCTCTCGAGCGTCCGGATCCAGTTGGCCACGCCGAACAGGTCCACGCCGACGTCGAACACCTTCGGCTGGAACGCCAGCGCGGCGAGCACCATGTAGCCGCCGTAGCTCCCGCCGATGATGCCGATGCGGTCGCGGTCCACGTACGGCAGGGTGGCGAGGTACTGTTTCGCGTCGACGCAGTCGAGCAGCGGCTCGTGGCCGTGCTTGCGGTCGTCGGCCGCGAAGTACGTCTTGCCGTAGCCGGAGCTGCCGCGATTATTGATGCCCAGCACGACGTAGCCGTGGTTGGCGAGGTACTGGATGACGGCGTTGTAGCCCGCTCTCGTCTGGCCGCCCGGCCCGCCGTGCACCCACACGAGCGCGGGCGCCTTCTGGTCCGGCGTCGCCTGCTGCGGCTTGAAGAGGATGTTGGGAATCGTCACGCCGTCGCGAGCCTTGAAGCGGACGATTTCGGCGTCCACGAGATCCTCCGGATCGATCGCGGGGTTCAGCGAGTCGGTGAGCCGCGTCAGCTTGCGCGTCTCGAGATTCAGCAGGTACAGATTGTTCGGCGATCGGTCGCCGTTGACGTACACGGCCGCCGACTTCTCACCGGGCGAAAACTCGACCGACGTGATTTCCGCGTTCGACACGTCCGGGAGCGGCACCTCGCGCCCCGCGGCATCGGTGATCGAGACCTGCGTTCGCGCGTCCGCGTTCACGAACATCGCGCGATAGCGCCCGCCGCGGGAGAAGGTCAGGCCCGTGATGTCCCAGTCGTGCTGCTCGACGTCCTCGATTGCCTTCGACGCCAGCGCGTAGCGCCGCAGCGCCGTGAATTCGCGTCCGCTGTCGGTCAGGAAGTACAGATATTTCGACTCCGGATCGAACGCCGCCGGCGAGACGTTGGCCTGATCCGCGTGATCGCCGACCGTGACGGTGGCTTTCGTGTTCGCGTTCCACAGCAGCACGTCGCTGTCGTTCGTCGTGTTGATCTTCGCGAGCGCGAGCCACTGGCCGTCCCCTGACACCATCGCCGGGAAGTAGCCGGCGTCATTGCGGTAGAAGAGCGTGCGGTCGTACGTCTTCGCGTCGTAGCGGTAGACGTCGAAGAACTTCGGGTCACGCTCGTTCGTGCTCGCGTAGAACGACGCGCCGTCCGGCGTCCAGTCGATGAACTGCGCCTTCAGGCGATCGCCCGGCGTGAGATCGCGCTCGGTGCCGTCCGGCGTAATCACATACAGATGGTTCAGCTCGTTGCCGCCCTTGTCGCGCGTCACCAGCACCCGGTTGTCGCGCGGGAAATATGAGACGGCATACGTCGAGTCTGTCGTCGAGTGGGTGATGGCGGTCCACGTGCCGCCTCTCACCGGCATCGTGTAGGCGTTCCAGATGCCCGTCCGGTTCGACGAGAAGAGGATCTTCGTCTCGTCCGGCGAGAAGGACGCGCCGGTGACCGACGTGGTCGCGAGAAACTGTTCGATCGTGTACTGCTTGCGCGGCCGCTGTGCCTGCGCGGCGGGCGTTTGCGCGGAAGGAAGGGCGGCGCCGGCCAGCAGTCCGATCAGCGCCACCGCACATGCGTGCTTCATCGCCTGCTCCTTCGCAAGAGAGAGGCGCATCATAGCCAATTCCCGTCAGCCCATAAAGGGCTGACCCACACGCCCCGTTTAGCGAGACCCTCGTCCGTATGTCGCCAGCGCCGCTTTCAGCGCGTCGATGGGAAGCGCGCGAATCGTCCGCCCGCTGCCGGTGACATCCGTCGCACGCAGCAGCGAGTTGTCCACCGCCTCTTCGGTCGCTTCGAGGACCGCCTCGAAGAGCGGCGACACCTCGTCGGTAGGCAGGATCGACCGTGGCTGCGGGCCGGTGGCGTCCGTCACGCGCAGCGACGGGGCCGTCGAGAATGCGATCGCGAAGTCCCCGCTGCCGTTCGAGTACGTCGACCCGGTCCTTGCGAGCGCATACACCGCGCGCGCGGCCAGCCGCTTCAGGTCCCGGGCGTCCAGCGGGGCGTCGGTGGCGACGACAATCATGCACGAGCCGTCGGCCGTCGGCGGGGGAGCCTGGCGCCCGCGCGGATTGAGTGTCTTCCACACCGGCACGCCGTCGATGACGAGCCGCCCGCCGTAATTCGTCTGCACCAGCACGCCGACCGTCCACGTGTGCCCCTGCTGCGGGACCAGGCGCGACGAGGTCCCGATGCCCCCCTTCCAGCCGAACGCAATCGTCCCGGTCCCGGCGCCCACGGCCCCTTCCGGCACGGCGCCGCCGCTGGCGCGATCGATCGCCTCCGTCACGTGAGCCCGCGTCACGTGGAGGCCGCGGATGTCGTTCAGCGTGCCGTCGTTCGTTTCGCCGACGAGCGCATTGACCGACCGCACCCGCTCGTTGCCGGGCTGCGCGAGCGTCCACCGAACGACCGCCTCGACGGCCGTCCCGACCGACAGCGTGTTCGTGAGGACGATCGGCGTCTCGATCGTGCCGAGCTCCTGGACCTGCGTCGATCCGGCGAGCTTGCCGAAGGCGTTGCCCACGAACACCGCGCCCGGCACCTTCTCCTGAAACAGGTTGCCGCCGTGCGGGAGGATGGCCGTGACGCCTGTGCGGACGTCATCCCCTTCGATAATCGTCGTGTGGCCGACCTTGATGCCGGCGACGTCGGTGATCGCGTTCAACGGTCCGGGTTGGAAGATGCCCGGCGCGATCCCGAGATCCCGGGCGCGCGGCCGCTCGGCCGGCGGACCCCCCTGGAGCAGCGCCGACAAGGCCAGCACCGCAAGCGGTATGACGGTCATGGGCATGTATGATAGCCGCGCCAAGGAGGTCCCATGCGTCCCACCCGTTCCCGCCGTTCGATGGCCGGCCTGTTCACCGTCTTCGTGGTCGCGGCGCTGACGGTCCCGATTGCCGGCGCGCAGACGAAGCGGCCCGTCCCCTACGACGCGTATGACGGGTGGCGATCGATCCAGGACGCGAAGCTCTCGCGCGACGGCACGTGGCTCGTCTACGCGCTCGCCCCGGAGGAAGGGGACGGCGAGCTCGTCGCGCGCAACCTGAAAACCGGCGCCGAGTTCCGCCATGCCCGCGGCAAGTCGCCCGTCGTCACCGCCGACGGCGCGTTCGTCGTCTTCACGATCGCGCCGCCGCACGCCGACGTCGAGCGGGCGAAGAAGGCGAAGAAGAAGCCCGAGGATCAGCCGAAGAACGGCATGGGGATCATGTCGCTCGCGTCGGGCCAGGTGTTCACCGCCGACCGCGTGAAGAGCTTCAGCGTACCGGAGGAGTCGTCGCGCGAGGTCGCCTACCTCCTGGAACCGGTAAAGGAGAAGACCGACGCGAAAAAAGACGACGAAGCAGACGAATCGTCGAAGAAGAAGGAGAAGAAGAAGGAGCCCGGCACGGACCTCATCGTCCGCAATCTCTCCTCGGGCGCCTCCTCCACGATTGCCAGCGTCGTCGAGTACGTCTGGTCGAAGGACGGCGCGCGGCTCGCCTACGGCACCTCGACGAAGTCGGGCGACGGGGACGGCGCGTTCGTCCGGCAGAGCGAGGGAGGCGCGATCCGCCCGCTCGTGAAGGGACGAGGGCACTACAAAGGCTTCGCGTTCGACGAGGCCGGCCGCCAGCTCGCGTTCGTGACCGATCGCGACGCGTACGCGCAGCCCGCGTCGCCGTTCGCGCTTTACACGTGGTCGACGGGCGAGCAGGCCGCGGCAGCGGTCGTCACCAGGGCGACGTCAGGGATGCCGGACGGGTTCGCGGTCAGCGAACACGGCGATGTGTCGTTCTCGAAGGACGGCAACGCCGTGCTGTTCGGTACCGCGCCGGTGCCCGAACCGGAGCCTGAGGACGCGCCGGAGCCGGTGAAGGTGGACATCTGGAACTACAAGGACGCGCTGCTGCAGCCGATGCAGAAGGTCCGCGCAGACGAGGAACGGAAGCGCAGCTACCGCGCCACCTACCTCGTCAAGGACCGGCGCTTCGTCCAGCTCGCGACGTCCGACATGCCGGATCTCCATGTAACGGAAGGGGCGCCGGTTGCCATCGGCGAGTCGGATCTGCCGTACGAGCCGCTCATCTCCTGGGACGGCAGCTACAGCGACATCTACGTCGTCGACATGAAGACGGGCGCGAAGACGCGTGTCCTGGAGAAGTCCTACTTCGGCGCCACGCTGTCGCCCGGAGCGGGCTACGTGTTGTGGTACAGCGACACGGACCACGCGTGGTTCGCGCGCAAGGTGGGGAGCGATCGGGCGGTCAACCTGACCGGCGCGCTCGACGTGAAGTTCGAGGACGAAACGTGGGATACGCCGAACCAGCCACGGCCGTACGGCGTCGCCGGCTGGCGCGACGGCGACACGGCCGTCCTGCTGTACGACCGGTACGACATCTGGGAAGTGAAGCCCGACGGATCCGGCGCGCACATGCTGACGCAGGGCGTCGGCCGGCGGCAGCATCTCGAGTTCCGGTACGAACGTCTCGATCGGGACGAGCGCACCATTCCGACGGGCCGTCCGCTGCTGCTGCGGACGACTGACGATCGCACGAAAGCGAGCGGCTTCTATCGCCTCGCGGCGGCCGCCAACGCCGCCCCCGAGAAGCTGTTGATGGTCGACAAGATGGTCGGGGCGCCCATCAAAGCGAAGAATGCCGACGTGCTGGTCTTCTCGGAGCAGCGCTTCGACGAATTTCCAGACCTCTGGGTGTCGGACGGCACGTTCGCGAACGCGCGGCGCGTGACCGACGCGAATCCGCAGCAATCTCAGTACAGCTGGGGGACCGCGGAGCTGGTTAACTACGTCAACGCGGACGGCAAGCCGCTTCGCGCGATTCTCTACAAGCCCGAGGGTTTTGATCCATCGAAGCAGTATCCGTTGATGGTCTACATCTACGAGGAGCTGACGAGCGGTCTGCACCGCTACCATGCGCCCGCGCCGGGGACGAGCATCAATATCACGCGCTACGTGAGCCACGGGTACGTCGTCCTCGAGCCGGACATCGTCTACGAGACCGGCTATCCGGGCGAGAGCGCGCTGAAGTGCGTCATTCCCGCGGTGCAGAGCGTCGTCGCGAAGGGTTTCGTGGATCCGAAACGGATCGGAATCCAGGGACACAGCTGGGGCGGGTATCAGATCACGTATCTGATCACGCACACCGACATGTTCCGGGCCGTCGAAGCCGGGGCGTCGGTGGCGAACATGATCAGCGCGTACGGCGGCATCCGCTGGGGCACCGGCATGTCGCGCGCGTTCCAGTACGAGAAGACGCAGAGCCGCATCGGCGGCCCGCCGTGGACGTCGACGCTCCAGTTCATCGAGAACTCGCCGATCTTCTGGGTCGAGCGCGTCCACACGCCATATCTGACGATCCACAACGACGCGGACACGGCGGTGCCCTGGTATCAGGGGATCGAGTTCTTCAACGCCATGCGCCGCCTCGGCAAGGAAGCCTACATGTTCGTCTACAACGGCGAGGAACACGGCCTCCGCCAGCGCGACAACCAGAAGCACTGGACCGTCCACATGGACGAGTTCTTCGATCACTACCTGCAGGGCGCGCCCGAGCCGGAGTGGATGACGAAAGGTGTGCCGTACCTCGAGCGCGGCAAGCGCGACGTCAGTCCGCTGTTCGAAAAGAAGAGCACGACCGACTCACGCCAGCGCTGATTGCGCGCCGGGGGATCGCACGCCCGGGCGCCAAGGCTCTAAAAAGTCTCACGCCAAGGAGCGAAGCAGCCAAGGGATCTCACGCGGAGGAGCTGACCGGCGAGCAAGTGATCCGCGGCCCGCTTGGCTCCTTCGCTCTTGGCGTGAGATCCCGTGGCTCCTTGGCTGCTTGGCGTGAGATCCTTTGCTGCTTGGCGTGAGATCCCCTGGCGTGCGATCACTGCTCGCGCAGCGCCGTTAACGGCAGGATCCGCGTCGCGCGGCGCGCCGGGATCCACGTGGCGGCCGCGGCGGCCGCCACGAGCAGCAGCGGCGCCGCGGTGAAGACGACGGGGTCGACCGGCTTGACGTCGTACAGCAGGTTGCTCATCAGCAGGCCGAGCCCGATCGCGAGCGGCAGCCCGATCGCGACGCCCACCGCCGACAGCGCCGCGCCTTCCGCGAACAGCAGCCGCAGCACGTCTCGCGGCCGCGCGCCGAGCGCCATGCGGATGCCGATCTCCCGCGTCCGCTGTGAGACGAGGTACGACTTCACGCCATACAGCCCGACGACGGCGAGGAGCAGCGCGAGCAGGCCGAACGTCATGAACAGCCGTCCGCCCGCGCTGACCGCCCACAACTCGAGGCTGCGGTCGTGGAATCCCTGCATGGTCGTGGCCTGCGGGACGGGAAGTGCGGGATCCAGCGCGTGCAGCTCGCGGCGGATGACGTCGAGCATTTCCGCTTCCGCGCCCGGCCGCGCCACGGCGATGTGCACCGTCATGTTCGAGCGGTAGTTGCGTCCGGACGGCACGTAGATGGCCGGCCCGGCCTCGCGATCGAACAGCTCGTCGCGAATCGGCGCGGCGATGCCGACGATCTGCATCGGCTCGCGAGATTCCTGGCGCGCGCGTCCGGGCTGCTCTGCGAACCGGATCATCTGGCCGATCGGATCCTCGGTGCCGAACAGCCTCCGCGCCAGCCGTTCGTCGACGATGGCGACGCGGGGTGCGTTCGGCGAGTCCTCCTCGGCCGGCGTGAACTCGCGGCCGCGGATCATCGGCAGACGCAGCGTCCGGAAATAGTCGGCGCCGATGATGCGGTAGATCGCGGACGCGGGCCGATCGGTCGCGCCGCCGACCCGCTCGACCGGCTCTCCTTCATGAAAATCGCCGAACGGAACCGTCGAGGCGATGCCGGCGGCCTCGACGCCCGGAGTGGCCCGAAGACGTTCGAGCACGCGCCGATGCGCGGCGCGTCCCATCGCCTCGTCGTACCGCGCGAGCTCCGGATCGATCTGCACGAGCAGTTCGCGGTCGTACGAGAAGCCCGGCGTGGCCGACGCCGCTTTGAGCGCACCGCGCGCGAACAGGCCGCCCGCGGCTAGCAGCATCAGCGACAGCGCGATCTGGCCGACGACGAGCACGTTGCGGGCCGTGAAGCGCCGCCCCAGGACGGACGGCGCGGCGTCCGCCGCGATCTCCTTCAAATCCGTGACCAGATTGACGCGCGTCATCTTCAGCGCGGGACCGAGCCCGAACGCGACCGTCGCGGCAACCGCGAACGCCGTTGTCGCCGTCAGCACGAGCACGTCGGGCGAGGGGTCGAACTGCAGCGGCAGCGGCATCACCCTCGCGAGCGAACCGACGAGCGCCGAGGTCGACCAGTACGCGACGAGCAGCCCGCCGGCCGCGCCGGCCGCCGCGAGCAGCAGTCCTTCGGTGAGGAGCTGACGGACGATCCGTCCGCGTCCGCCACCCACGGCCAGCCGGATGGCGATCTCCTTCCGCCGCGCGGATCCGCGCGCGAGCAGCATGTTCGCGATATTCAGACACGCGATCAGCAGCACCACCCCTGACAGCCCCATCAGCATCCCCGCGGCGATGCCGAGGCCCTGATCGGTTCCGGGCGACGTGCTCGTGGACATGCGGGGCAGTGGATTGATGGTCAGCAGCTGGTTGCGGTTCTCGGCCGGATACGCGTCGGCGAGCTGCCGCGACACCGCCTCGAGGCGCGCCGCGGCGGCGTCCGCCGTCACTCCGGGCTTCAGCCGTCCGGCGACCACGAGCGCGACGTTGCCGCGATCCGTCAGTCCCCGTCCGTTCTCCTTGAACATGTCGCTGACGACGACGTCGTACATCCCGAGCGGCAGCCAGAGCTCCGGCCCGACCAGCGCCATCGTGCCCGTGAAGCCGCGAGGCGTGACGCCGACGACGGTGAAGTCGATGCCGTTGATCCGAATCGTCTGCCCGAGCTGGTCGGCGCGATCGGCCGAGACGATCGCGACCGGGATCCGGGCGCCAGGACGCTCCTCCGCGGCCGAGAACGTGCGTCCGGCGGCCAGCGGCACGTCGAGCGTGTCGAAGTAATTCGACGACACCACGTCGGCGAACACCTGACGGATCGAATCCGCGGTCCCGATGCCGACCTGTGTGAACGTGTGCGCCATGAGCGCGTCGAAGAGGCCGGCGCTTTCGCGGATGTCGGCGAAGTTGGGGTAGGAGAACGCGCGATACGAATCCGGCTTCGTCCGATCGTGGCTGTAGAGGCCGATCAGGTCGTCGGCGCGGCCCGAGAGCGGCTTGAACATCATCCCGTTGACGATCGTGAACATCGCGCTGTTGGCGCCGATGCCCAGGGCCAGCACGAGTACGGCGACGAGCGTGAAGCCCGGCGTCTTCAGCAGCGTCCGGATCCCGAATCGCACATCCTGCAGTAGCCGGTGCATATGCGCCCAATGGACGGGTTCCGGTTGCTCAAGGTTCCCCGGGATGAGATGCTGGGATGCTGCGCGGCTGGTAAACGGCCGGCCAGCGGCCGTCGTCTACACCTTGATGAACTCTCGTCTGTCGCTCGCGCATGCCTGACCGTCTTCGCCCGTCCATTCTGTCCATCCTCTTTATAAGTGCCGTCCTGAGCGCGTGCGGCCGCGGCGGGGATCCGCCTGCCGGCGGGCACGGCCGCGGCGGCAATCACGATGCGCCCGTCCCCGTTCTGACGGCGGTCGTCGTGGCCAAGCCGATGCCGGTCGTCGTGCCGGCGGTCGGGACGGCAGAGGCCCACTCGAGCGTCCAGGTCCGGGCACAGGTGACCGGACAGCTGAGCGCGATCCATTTTGCCGAAGGACAGGACGTGCGGAAGGGGCAGCCGCTCTTCACGCTGGATCGGCGTCCGTTCGAGGCGGCGCTCAAGCAGGCGGAGGCCGTGCTCGCGCGCGATACGGCGCAGGCGAAGAACGCCCAGTCACAGTTGAAGCGGTACGAGGACCTGTTCAAGCGCGGCCTCATCCCGCGCGATCAGTTCGAAACGCAGAACGCGAGCGCCGCGTCGCTCGACGCCACCCTCGCCGCGGACCAGGCGCAGGTCGAGAGCGCGCGGCTGAACCTGCAGTACACGAACATCACCGCCCCCATCTCGGGCCGGACCGGCGCGCTGATGGTGCACGCCGGGGATCTCGTGCGCGCGAACGACACGAACCCGATGGTGATCATCAACGAGATCACGCCGATCTATGTGACGTTCTCGGTGCCCGGACGCTACTTCGACGAGATCAGGCGGTTCCAGCGCGCGGCGGCGCTGCGCGTCGACGCGCGAACGCCGCAGGGATCTCCCGATACGGCGGCGCCCAACGCGCCGATCACCGATGCGGGGGACGACGGACTGACGTCCACCGGCACGGTCACCTTCATCGACAACGCCGTCGATCCGACGACGGGAACGATCAAGCTGAAAGCGACCTTCCCGAACCGGGATCACAATCTCTGGCCCGGGCTGTTCGTGCAGATCGCGCTGGAGTTGAACACGGAGCCGAACGCGATCGTCGTCCCCGCGACAGCGATTCAGGCGTCCCAGCAGGGGCAGTTCGTCTACGTCGTCAAGCGGGATCGCACGGCTGAAGTGCGGCCGGTGACGGTGAAGCGCCAGCAGGGCGCGGAAGTGGTGATCGCCAGCGGCCTGTCGGCCGGCGAGATCGTCGTGACCGACGGCCAGCTGCGGCTGACGCCCGGCGCGCACGTCACCCCGAAGTCCGCCGAACCCTAGGACGAGGATCGCGTCATGAATCTTGCCGAACCTTTCATCCGGCGTCCCGTTGCGACGACGCTGCTGATCCTCAGCATCCTGATCTTCGGCGCGATGGGCTACCGGCAACTGCCGGTGAGCGATCTGCCGACGGTCGACTTTCCCACGATTTCCGTCAGCGCGAACCTGCCCGGCGCGAGCCCCGAGACGATGGCCTCGGCGGTGGCGACGCCGCTCGAGAAGCGGTTCTCGACGATCGCGGGCGTGACGTCGATGAGCTCGAGCAGCTCGCAGGGCAGCACGAACATCACGCTGCAGTTCGATCTCGATCGCAACATCGACGCGGCGGCGCAGGACGTCCAGTCGATGATCGCGAGCGCGGCGCGCTCGCTCCCGCCGGGTATGCCGTCGCCGCCGTCGTTCCGGAAGTCGAACCCGGCGGATTCCCCCATCATGTTCCTGACGCTCAGCTCGAACACGATGCCCCTGTCGGACGTCGACCGCTACGCGGAAGACGTGCTGGCGCAGCGCCTGTCGATGGTGAGCGGCGTCGCGCAGGTGTCGGTGTTCGGCTCGCAGAAGTTCGCGGTGCGCGTAGACGTGGATCCGACCTCGCTCGCCTCCCGGCAGATCGGGATCGATCAGGTGGCCGACGCCATTGCGTCCGCGAACGTGAACCGCCCGACCGGCACGCTCTACGGGCCGCAGCGGAACTTCGTGGTGCAGGCGACGGGGCAGCTGATGGAGGCCTCGGCGTACCGGCCGATCGTCGTCGCCTGGCGCGGCGGCAGCCCCGTGCGGCTGGAGGAGGTCGCGCACGTCTACGACGGCGTCGAGAACCCGCGCAACGCGAGCTGGTACAACGACACGCGGACGATCTATCTCGCCATTCAGCGGCAGCCCGGCACCAACACCGTCGAGGTCGTCGATCGCATCAAGGAGCTGCTGCCGCAGCTGCAGTCGCAGATCCCCGCGGCGGCCACGCTGGGCATCCGCAGCGACCGATCCGAGTCGATCCGCGAGTCGGTCGGCGACGTGAAGTTCACGCTGGTCCTGACGGTCTGTCTCGTCGTCCTCGTCATCTTCCTGTTCCTGCGCAACATCTCGGCGACGATCATCCCGAGCCTTGCGCTCCCGGCGTCGATCATCGGCACGTTCGCCGTGATGTATACGCTCGGCTACAGCCTGGACAATCTCTCGCTCATGGCGCTGACGTTATCCGTCGGCTTCGTCGTGGACGACGCGATCGTCATGCTGGAGAACATCGTCCGCCACATGGAGCACGGCGAGAGCCGGATGCAGGCGGCGCTGAACGGATCGAAGGAGATCGCGTTCACGATTCTGTCGATGACGATCTCGCTGGCCGCCGTCTTCATCCCCGTGCTGTTCATGGGCGGGATCGTGGGGCGGCTGATGCACGAATTCGCCGTGACGATCGCGTCGGCGATCCTCGTGTCGGGCGTCGTGTCGCTCACGCTCACGCCGATGCTGTGCAGCCGCTTCCTCAAGCCGCTGCACGCGCTGCATCACGGGCGGATGTACAACGCGATCGAGCGGATGTTCGACCGCACGCTGAGCGCGTACGGCTGGGCGCTGCGCAAGACGATCGAGCATCGCGTGGCCACGATGGTGGTGTCCGCGCTGCTGCTGGTCGGCACCGCCTACCTGTTCGTCGTCGTGCCGAAGGGCTTCATCCCGAGCGTCGACACCGGGCAGATCAGCGGTCAGACCGAGGCGCTGCCCGGGATCGGCTACGACGCGATGGTCGCGCACCAGCAGCAGATCAACCAGATCCTGCTCAACGATCCGAACGTCGAGTCGTTCACGTCGAACGTCGGCGGCGACAACACCGGCCGGATCAACGTCGACCTGAAGCCGCGCGATCAGCGCGACCTGACGGCCGACGAGATCATCGACGAGCTGCGACCCAAGCTCGCGCGCGTGCCGGGCATGCAGGTGTTTCTCACCAACCCCCCGTCGATCCGGATCGGCGGCTACCGCACACGCAGCCAGTATCAGTACGCGCTGCAGGATCCGGACACCGACGAGCTGTATCGCGTCGCGCCGCTGTTCGAGGCGAAGCTGCGCACGATCCCCGGGCTCCTCGACGTGAACTCCGACCTGCAGGTCCGCAACCCGCAGCTCTCCGTCGATCTCGATCGCGAGCAGATCTCCGCGCTCGGCCTCACGGTCGACCAGGTGGAATCGGCGCTCAGCTCCGCGTACGGATCGCGGCAGGTCTCGCAGATCTTCGCGCCGGACGACGAGTATCAGGTGATCATGCAGGTCGCGCCGCGATACCAGCAGGATCCCGCCGCGTTGTCGATGCTCTACGTGCAGGCGCCTGAGAACAAGCTGGTGCCGCTCTCCGCGGTCGTGACGACGCGGCAGACCGTGGGGCCGCAGTCGGTGAACCACACCGGCCAGCTTCCGTCAGTCACCATGTCGTTCAATCTCGCGCCGGGCGTGTCGCTTGGCAACGCCGTGGCGGCCGTCGAGCAGGCGGCGCGCGAGACGCTGCCCGACACGGTCGCCGGCAGCTTCCAGGGCACGGCGCAGGCGTTTCAGGAGTCCATGCGCGGACTCGGATGGGTGCTCGCGCTCGCGATTTTCGTCATCTACGTCGTCCTCGGCGTGCTGTACGAGAGCTTCATCCATCCGCTGACGATTCTCTCGGGGCTGCCCGCC
>DASSOM010000113.1:0-4052 GCA_035700625.1 Vicinamibacterales bacterium | reverse complement strand
CGGAGCGATTTCGGTGCGGAAATTGGCGGGCCGATCGTCAAGGATCGCCTGTTCTACTTCGGCGCCATCGATCCGCAATGGCAGCGGACGACGCTGATCGCGCCGGAGAACTTCCCGCTGCGATCGCTCGGCAACGTCGATCGCGATCGGCGGCTCGTCCCGTATGCGGCGAAAGTGAGCTGGCAGCCCGCGTCGGGCTCGCGGCTCGACTTCTCCGCGTTCGGTGATCCCTCCGAAGGGGACAACGGACCGCAGCGGCGCTCGGCGCTCCTGCGCACGGACACGGCGGCCTACAGCAGCATCGACTACGGCGGCAACAACCAGACGCTGAAGTACGAAGGCGCGCTGCGGCCGACGTGGCTGCTGGAAGCCTCGGTCTCCCGTGCGGCGAACAGCATCACGGAGACGCCGTCGGTCAACACGTGGTCGGTTACCGACGGCACGGTCACGCCGAACGTGATCAGCGGCGGGATCGGCTTCTACGAGGTCGGCAACGACGGCCGGAATCTTCAGTACCAGGCCAAGAGCACGCACTTCATCGGCGGCCATGAGATTCGGTACGGCGTCGAGTACGAGGACATCCAGTACCTGAACACCATCAACCGCACCGGGCCGACGTTCACGACCCCGGACGGCCAGCAGACCGCGACCGGCGCGTCGATCACCGTGCTGCCGGATCCGCGCTTCGGACGGATCTTCCGCGTGAACCGCGCGAATCTTTCGAACGTGCGCGACACGAACCAGCACTATCTGAGCTTCTTCGCGCAGGATACGTGGCGCTTCGGACGCCTCACGGTGAAGCCGGGCATCCGCTACGAGCAGCAGAAGCTGGTCGGCAACGTCTCCGACTTCACGTGGGACAACAACTGGGCGCCGCGCATCGGCGTCACGTACGATCTGATGGGCAACGGCCGCACGAAGCTGTTCGGGAGCTGGGGCCGGTTCTTCGCCCAGGTGCCGAACGACCTCGCGGCCCGCGCGCTGTCAGCCGACGCCGGCATCACCCGCGCCGACTACTTCGACGCGGACCTCACGCAGCCGATCCCCGAGGGGACGGCCGCCGGACCAACCGGCGACACGACGCACTACATCACCGCCGGACTGAGCGCGTCGGAGTTCGACCCGGACTCCAAGTCGACGTATCAGGACGAGTGGGTCGTCGGCGCGCAGCACGAGCTGGTGCAGAACGTCAGCGTCGGCGTGAACTACGTGCGGCGCCGCTTCGGGCGCATCCTGGAGGACGTCGGCACGGCGCCGATGCTCGCCTACGTGCTGGGCACGGTGCCGGCCAGCGTCGAGTACTTCATCACGAATCCTGGCGTCAACACGCCGGTGGCCGGCGACGTCGGCCAGCCCGTGAGCTTCGAGGATCCGATCCACGAATACGACGCGGTGCAGTTCAGCGCCGAGAAGCGCTTCAGCCACAACTGGGGGCTGCAGGCGTCGTATCGCTGGTCGCGCCTCCACGGCACGTACGAGGGATTCTTCCGCAATGACAACGGCCAGTCGGATCCGGCGATCACGTCGCTGTTCGACTTCCCGACGAACGACCCGACGTACGCCACGGCCGGGCGGCAGTTCGGATTCATGGGAGACATCCGGTTCCTCGGCGCACTCGGCGCCGGACCGCTCCCGCTCGACCGCCCGCACCAGGTCAAGGTGTACGGCAACTACATGACGCCGTTCGGCCTCAACGTCGGCCTCGGCCTGCAGGTCGGATCCGGCGCGCCGCTCACGGCGCTCGCGGCCAACCCGGTCTACGACAGCCCGGGCGAGATCCCGATGACGCCGCGCGGCGACGGCTTCCAGACGGAGGACGGGTTCAAGACGCGCACGCCGTGGCAGAAGCAAATCGATCTGCACCTCGGCTACGACGTGAACCTCGGCCCGCGGCGGATCACGCTGCTCGCCGACGCGTTCAACCTGTTCAACACGCAGACCGTCCTGGACTACGACAACTTCACCGAGGTGTCGTTCCAGGTGCCGAACCCGGACTTCGGCCGGCGGCTCGTCTACCAGACGCCGTTCCAGCTCCGGCTCGGCGCGCGGTTCTCGTTCTAAGCAACGCATCGTCGGGCGGGTCATTGACTCGCCCGGCGAACTTCCACCTCCCACCCCGCCGCTTCGACTTCAACCCCTTCCCCGCTTCACCCCCCGTCACATCCAACCTCCAACATCCGACCTCCCACCTCCGACCTCCGATACAATCCCCCCATGAAGCGATCCGCCCTCTTCGTCGCCGCTCTCTGCCTCCTCGCCGCCTGCGGCGGCAGCGAACCCTCGACACCAGCCGCGAGCCAGTCTCCGGCCGCCGCCTCGTCCGCTGCGCCGGCGAAACCGGCCGTGGCGATGAGCGCGCTGCCGGCGATCGAGCCGCAGGCGATCCTCGACCACATCAAGGTGCTCTCGTCCGACAAATTCGAAGGACGCGCGCCGGGGACGAAAGGCGAGGACCTGAGCGTCGACTATCTCGTCGATCAGTTCAAACAGCTCGGCCTCCAGCCCGGCAATCCCGACGGCACCTACATCCAGAAGGTGCCGCTCGTCGGGATCACCGCATCGCAGACGCGCCCGCTCACGTTCACGAAGCCGGGACGCGCGCTCGGGCTCAAGTGGGCCGATGAAGTCGTTGCGTGGACGAAGCACGTCGCCGACACCGCGTCGATCGACAAGTCGGACGTCATCTTCTGCGGCTACGGCATCGAGGCGCCCGAGTTCAACTGGAACGACTTCAAGGACGTGGACGTGAAGGGCAAGACGATCGTCGTCCTCGTGAACGATCCGCCGGTCGCGGATCCGAACGACGCGTCGAAGCTCGATCCGAAGATGTTCGGCGGCAACGCGATGACCTACTATGGCCGCTGGACCTACAAGTTCGAGGAAGGGGCGCGCAAAGGGGCGGCCGCCATCCTCATCGTCCACGAGACCGGCCCCGCCGGCTACCCCTTCTCCGTCGTCCAGGGCAATCTGAACGAGAAGTTCGACATCGTCACGCCCGACAAGAACATGAACCGCTCGGCCATCGAGGGCTGGATCACGCTCGACGCGGCCAAGAAGCTGCTCGCGCTGGGCGGCCAGGACTTCGATGCGCTGAAGAAGCAGGCCGTGAGCCGCGACTTCAAGCCCGTCCCGCTCGGCGTGAAGGCGTCGATGGCAATCCAAAACAAGCTGCGCACGATCGACTCCCGCAACGTCGTCGCGAAGCTGGAGGGACGCGATCCCGAGGTGAACGACGAGTACGTCGTCTACTCGTCGCACTGGGATCACCTCGGCGTCGGCGCGCCGGTGAAGGGAGACAAAATCTACAACGGCGCGGTCGACAACGCGTCGGGGATCAGCGCCGTTCTCGAGATCGCGCGCGCGTTCACCAAGGTCGACCCGAAGCCGCGCCGCTCGATCCTCTTCCTGATGGTCACGGCCGAGGAGCAGGGACTGCTCGGCTCCGAGTACTACTCGGTGACGCCGCTCTACCCGCTCGCGAAGACCGTCGCGAACATCAACATCGACACGGTCAATCAGTGGGGGAAGACGAGCGACCTGACCGTCATCGGCCTCGGCGCCTCCGACCTGGACGACTATGCGCGCCAGGCGGCGCAGGAGCAGAGTCGGACGCTGCGCGCGGATCCCGAGCCGGAGAAGGGCTTCTACTACCGCTCCGACCACTTCAACTTCGCGAAGCAGGGGGTCCCCGCGCTGTACGCCGAGCCCGGCGTCGACTTCATCGGCAAGCCGGATGACTACGGCCGCCGGAAGCGCGACGAGTACACGGCGAACGATTACCACGCGCCGTCCGACGAGATAAAGCCGGACTGGGATCTCTCCGGCGCCGCGCAGGACGCGCAGCTCCTCCTCGCCGTCGGCTACCGGGTCGCGAACGCGGACAGGTTCCCGGAATGGAAGCCGGGGAACGAGTTCAAGGCGAAGCGGGATGAGATGCTGAAGCAGTAGATGTCGGATGTTGGAGGGTGGAGGTGACGAGTCGGAGGTCGGAGGTTGGAGGTCGGATGTGACGTACGGGGTGGAAGACGCGGCGGCGGGGTGGAGTTCTAGGC
>DASSOM010000112.1:0-4139 GCA_035700625.1 Vicinamibacterales bacterium | reverse complement strand
GGCCGCCGGCAGGAAGAAGTAGAACGCGGCGGAGGCCGAGAGGACGGTCGCGAGGATGCCCGGCCCCAGCCCGCCGTACCAGCCTGCGACCATGATCGCGGCAAAGAATTGCAGGTACGGGGCGGTGCCGCCGAACGAGGCACGGAAGATCGAGCGGAACGCGACCGCGGCGGCGACCAGCAGGACCGCGGCGACGTAGGCGTGGAGGCGCGGGGCCCGCGGAGCGTGGTCCGACCACCGAAGGCTCACGCCGTGACGCCGTTCCTCGCCGGACATGATGGAAGACGCGGCATTATCATTCGGCAGGGGACACGGCAGCAAGCGACGAAGATGGAGGCATGACGATGGAGAACGGCACGTCCCGGGTGACGATCCACATGGCGGCGAGTCTCGACGGCTTCATTGCGCGAAAGGATGGACGCGTCGACTGGCTCGAGACGTCGGACACGTTCGACGGCGGCGCCACGATGACGCCGGAATTCATCGCAGAGTTTCTCAAGAGCATCGACTGCTACGTGATGGGTGCGCGCACGTACGAGACGGCGCTCGCTTTCGACGCGAAGGGTCTCGGCTGGTCGTACGGCGACAAGCCGGTCTTCGTCCTCACGCATCGCGCGCTGCCGAAGATGAGGAACAGCGTGGAGTTCTGCTCGGGCGATCTCGCACGGCTGGTGGGCGAGCGATTGAAGCCGCGCTTCCGCAGCATCTGGTTCGTCGGCGGGGGAGCCGTCTGCGCGGAGTGCCTGCGTCTTGGACTGGCTGACGAAGTTCGCTACTCGATCCTGCCCATCGTCATTGGTGACGGCATTTCGTTCTTCCAGGGGCTCGACACGGACGTCCCGCTGCATCTGCTGGAGGCGACGCCGTACAAGAACGGGATGCTCGCGCTTCGCTACGAGGTGCGGAAGTAGGCGAGTCAGTTGGCGTTCAGGGCCACCATCGGGTCGACGTGCGCGGCGCGGCGCGCGGGGAGAAGCCCCGCGAGCAACATGACCACGATGAGGAAGCCGGCGATGACCGCATAGGTCAGCGGGTCGGCCGCGGTCAGACCGAACAGCATCGACTCCACGAAGCGGCCAACAGCGTAGGCCAGAGTCACGCCGGGCACGAGTCCGACCGCTGCCAGCGCGACCGCTTCACGCAGCACCATCCGTACGACCTGTGCCGGGCGTGCTCCGAGCGCCAGCCGCAGGCCCATCTCTCCGGTCCGCTGGAGCGCGAGGTACGACATCAGCCCATAGAGGCCCACACAGGCGAGCATCAGTGCGGCCGTGCCGAAGAAGCCCGAGAGCCGCGCGAAGAGGCGTTCCTGCGAGTTGCGGCGTTCAATCTGCTGCTCCTGCGTGTGCAGATCGATGACCGGCAGCGTCGGATCGATCTTGCGCACGGCCGCACGAATGGCAGGACCCATCACCGCCGGATCCCCGATCGTGCGCACGTAGTAGTTGGCGCCGCCGTCCAGCATCTGGGCCGCGGGCACGTAGATCATGACCGTTTCGCGCTCGCGCAGCGAGGTGTACTTCGCGGCGCGCGCCACGCCGACGATTTCGATATCGGTCGCCGGCTGCGTCGGGCTCGCGCCGAACATGATGCGGCGCCCCACGGGATTCGCGCCGGCCATGTAGCGGCGTGCGAACGCCTCGCTGACAATCGCCACTCTGGGAGCCTCATCATCGTCCCGGAACGTGAAGCTGCGCCCGAGGAGCAGTGGAATCTCCATCGCGGCAAAGAAGTTCGGCGCGACGCCGTTGAGGTCGATGTTCATCGACGCACCCGCCGGCGGCGTGTAGCCTGGAATCGTCGTTCTGCGGTTCGCCCGCGTGCCGGCGAGCAGCGGCACACGGGAGAACGTCACGGCGCGCACGCCGGGAATCTGCGCGAGCCGCTCCTGCAGGCGAGACTGCAGGCGCGTGAACGCTTCACGAGGATAGCCGGCCGGACCGGCCTCGATGCGGAACAGCGCGAGCCGCTGCATGTTGAATCCGGCCGACACGTGTTCCAGGTTGCGCAGCGTCTGGACGAACAGGCCGGCGCTGATCAGCAGCACGAGCGAGAGCGCGATCTGGACGACCATCAGCGACTGGGCGAGCCGCGATCGCACGCGCCTCCCGAGCAGGCGCGCGCCGCTGTCAATCGTCCCCCTGAGGTCGACGCGCGCCGCGCGCAGCGCAGGTGCCAGCCCGAAGAGCAGTGCCGTGCCGGCGGTCACGGAGATCGTAAACGCGAGCACGCGTACATCGAGCGGCAGGTCGAGCACGGCAGGATCGCCGTTGAACTGGCGAAGCCCGAGGAGCAGACCACGGCTCCAGTACGCCAACAGGATCCCCGCGGCAGCACCGGCGAACGCGAGCAGAACGCTCTCGCCGAGAACCTCACAGACGATGCGTGCACGACTTGCGCCGAGGGCAAGCCGGAGCGCGAACTCACGACGACGGGCGCTGCCGCGCGCGACGAGCAGATTCGCGACGTTCGCGCACGCGACGAGCAGCAGGACGCCGGCGAGTCCCATCAGGATGCGCAGCGACCCGGCGTACAAGTGACGACGATTGTTTTCCCCCTGCCCGCCGGGATCGGCGGCGAGCGTGGAGAGCTCCGGCATCCTGGAGCCGACGCCATCCTGCCGGCCGACACCGGCGAGCCACCCCTCTCGCGCGGTGTTCTGGAAGATCGGCTCGAGGCTCGCACGGGCCTGCTCGGCCGTCACGCCGGTGGCGAGCCGCCCCATGATGCGGACCCACCAGTACCACGGCTGCGCGCGATTGTCGGCGCGCTCCGGCTGAAAGCGCCCGTGATGCGCGAGCGGAAGGGAGATGTCCACCCACTCGCCGACCTGCATGGTCCCCGCGAAGCCGGGCGGGGTCACGCCGATCAGCGTGACCGGGACGGTATTGACGTAGATGGTCTTGCCGACGACCGATGGATCGCGATCGAACCGGCGTTCCCAGAAGCGATACGAGATGACGCCGACCGGCGGCGCGGATGGTCGATCATCGGCGTCGGTCAGCGTTCGCCCGGCGATCGCGGAGACGCCGAGCCCCGCGAAGTAGTCGCCGGAGACGAACTGGCCCATATCGCTCGTCCCCGGCTGGCCGTCGATCAGCAGCGTCATCCGGTTGAACGGCGCGAACGCGAACACGTGCGACAACGCCCGCCCCGACGACCGGAATCGCTCGAACGTCAGGAGCGAGAACGACGTACTCGCGTTGCGCCCCGTGATCGGATCGATCGAGCCGTTGTTCTCGCCGGCGCGCGACAGCCGGCCGTTCCGTCCCTGCACGTTGCGAAACAGCACCAGCCCGGCCGGGTCGTCTACGGGCAGATCGCGGAGGAGCACGTCGTTGACGAGACTGAAGATGGCGGTATTCGCCCCGATGCCGAACGCGAGGGTGAGCACGACGACCGCGGTGAACCCGGGCGTCTTCCGGAGGCTTCGGAGCGCGAGTCGAACGCTGGGGACGATCACCTGACGTTAGACGTGTGCCTGGCGGGGAACCGTTTATCGCGGCGATCCGGACTTCCCAGTGGACCGCTCATAGAGCGCATCGAGCTGGTCGAAGAGTTCGTGGAGGGGCGCCGGGACCTCCTTCGCCAGGCTGTCCACATGCGTTTCAAACGTCTGGCCTCGAATCACGATGGTCAGGTTGCGAACACCGAGATCGTACGCGTTGGGGGTGCGATAGTCGGGCTTGACCTGTGACCAGTCGACGGCGGCGACCGCGGCGTGCAGCGCCGCCAGTTCCTGACACTCCAGCGTACGGGTTTTGGGGTCGCCCGACCGGTCGTTTGCCTCAACCTTGCCCGCACCCGTCAGGGTGAGCCTGATTCCGCGGCCCCCGCCTGCGAATCCGCCGCTGTCGCGATATGTGATCGTCTCGAACGCGTCTGGCGGCGTCGCTGCCTGCGCGTAGACGCTGAGGGGGCATGGAGGGAGCAGCAGGACGGCCACGAGAAGGGTTCCACGCATGCCGACTATCTCTCACTGCGTCGTGAAGACGAGTGTGCTGCGCGCGCGCGTGGTCGTGCCACCCAAGGCGCGCCCGTTGGCGGAGATCGGCCGCATCACCGGCCGCGACGCCACCTGCAGCGTCCTGCCGCCAGCCGTGATCGCCACCACGGTGAGCTCGGTGTACTCCATCGTC
>DASSOM010000111.1:0-19499 GCA_035700625.1 Vicinamibacterales bacterium | reverse complement strand
CCGCGCCCCAACCGCGCCCCGGTCGCTCCCGTCCAAGCACGGAGGAGGATCGGGCATGCTCCACGACATCCGTCTGGCCCTGCGCGCGTTCCGCCAGCACTCCGGCTTTGCCGCCTTTGCGGTGCTCATCGTCGCGCTCGGCGCCGGCGCGAATGCGTCGGTCTTCTCCGTCGTGCGGGCCGTCCTGATCGATCCGCTGCCGTACGCCCGTCCGGACGAGCTGGTTTCGATCTGGCCCGACGGGTTCATTTCGAACGCCGATCTCGAGTTCCTCCGGACGCGCGCGCGCAGTTTCGTCGAGGTCGCGACGACGTCACCGGGATGGACGACGGGGCTGCTCGGCGCGGGGGAGCCGCGCCGCATCTCCGCGACGAAGACGTCGGCCAACATGTTCGAGATGCTCGGCGTCGCGCCGGCGCTGGGACGGACGTTCCGCCGCGGCGAGGATCGTCCCGGCGCGGACACCGTGGTCATCCTGAGCGATGCGCTCTGGCGGTCCGCCTTTCACGCCGATCCGCACGTCATCGGGCGATTCGTGACGATCGAAGAACAGCGCCGCGAAATCATCGGCGTGATGGGGCCGGAGTTCGAGCTGCTCGGACGCGATGCCGATGCGTGGGTGCCGCTTCCGTTCGATCGCGCGTCGCCGTTCTGGAAGGGATCCGTTGCGCAGGCGATTGCCCGCCTTCGCGAGGGCGTGACCGTCGACGCGGCCGCGCGCGAACTGCAGACGCTCGTCCCGCAGTGGCGGACCGCGCTCGGGTACCAGCAGGACTGGGGCCGCGGCGTGACGGTCGCGAGCTTGAAGTCCGTTGCGGTCGGCGACGTCCGGCGTCCGCTGCTCGTGCTGCTGGCCGCCGTTGGATTGATCGTCCTGTTGACCGCCGCGAATCTGGGCACGCTGCTGCTTGGCCGCCACGTCGCGCGGCGCCGCGAGCTGGCCGTCCGCGGCGCGCTCGGCGCCTCGCTCTGGCGGCTCGTGCGGCAGACCGCGACCGAGAGTCTCGTGCTGGCGCTTGGCGGCGCCGCCGCCGGTATTGCGGCCGCTCGACTGACGCTGCCGCTGCTGGTCGGTCTGCTGCCGCCCGACATGCCGCGCGTGCCGTCAATCGTCCTCGATCCGGTCGTCCTCGCGGCCGTCATCGCCGCGTCGATTGGATCGGTGCTGCTGCTCGGCGTCCTGCCGTCCCTGCTGGCAGTCCGTCCGAGCCCGCAGACGCTGCTCCGGCTCGGCGCGCAGAGTGAGACGCGTGCCGGACGCCGCACGCTCGACCTGCTCGTCGTCGCCCAGGTGGCGCTCGCGATCGTGCTTGGCGCAGGCGCCGCGCTGATGGGACGATCGCTGCTCGCGCTGCAGGGCGTGAATCCCGGGTTCGACGCGGATCACGTGCTCACCCTGAAGCTGCAGCCGGGCGCGGATCGGATCGACGGCATCGACAGTGCCGTCGCGTACTACCGCGCGATGGCCGCGAGCATCGAGCGGGTTCCCGGCGTCGCGCAGGCAGCCGCCATCAATCATCTCCCGCTCTCCGGCTACAACTGGGTGACCGGCGTCGTGCGCGAGGACCGTCCGCTGCCGCCGGGCGTGTCGCCGCCGATGGCCGGCTGGCGCATGATCGACGGTCCCTATTTCGAGACGATGGGGATTCCGCTCGTCGCGGGTCGGACGTTCACCGATCACGACACGCGCGAGTCTCCCGGCGTCGCGATCATCAGCGAGCCGTTCGCGCGGCGCTTCTTCGACGATCCGGCCGATGCGATCGGACGGACCGTGCTCATCACGTCCCCGCGCGACGTCCAGCCGGTACGGGTCGTCGGCGTCGTCGGCGGCGTGCGGCACGTGTCGCTCGCGAAGGCGCCGGAGCCTGAACTCTACCGGCCGTACGCGCAAAGTTTTCCGATGACGCTGGCGATTGTCGCGCGCACGAGCGTCCCCCCCGGCAGCCTGATCGCGTCGGTCCGTCAGGCGGTGTGGGACGTCGATGCATCCGCCGCGCTCGCCGACCTGCTCCCGCTGCGCACGCTGCTGCGCGACAGCCTCGATCGTCCGCGTCTCATCGCCGTGCTGCTGCTCGCGTTCGCCGTCATCGGCCTTGCGGTCGTGCTGAGCGGCGTGTACGGCGTCGTCGCGTATTCCGCCCGCAGACGCGAGCGCGAGATCGGCATCCGACTCGCCGTTGGCGCGGGCCCCGCCTCGCTCGTCTGGCTCGTCGTCCGTCAGGGTGCGCTGTATGCCGCGACGGGTTTGCTGGTCGGCGTTCCCGCCGCGCTGGCGTTGACCGCGTTCATGCGGAGTCTCCTCTTCGGCGTCGGGCCCCACGATCCCATCACGATTGCCGGACTGTGCGCCGTCATCGTCGCATCGACGTTGACGGCGACGCTGATCCCCGCGCTGCGCGTCCGTCGTATCGACCCGGCGGCGGTGCTGAGATCCGAGTAGAGGTTGGATGTTGGAGGTCGGAGGTGACGGGGGCGCGGGGTGCGGGGCGCGGGGCGCGGGATGCGTGACGCGGTGCGGGATGCGGGACGCGGGATGCGACCCGCAGTGCGGGATGTAGGACGCAATTCGGCGTAGACTCTCCGGGTGCTGACGACGCTTCTCCTTGCCCTCACTCTGGCCCAACCCACATCCGGCGTGACCGTTCGCATCGAGACGAGCCTTGGCAATATCGACGTGCTCCTCGATACCGCGCACGCGCCGATCACCACGGCGAACTTCCTGAAGTACGTCGACGGTCATTTCTATGATGGCGGGCGGTTCCATCGCGCCACGCGCCCCGACAACTACACGCCGCATCCGCCCAATCGTCCGGCCATGGCGATCATCCAGGGGGGCATCAATCCGGCGCGGCGGTCGGACGCGTTTCCTCCGATTCCCCTCGAACGCACCAGCGTCACCGGCCTGAAGCACGTGCCCGGGACGATCTCGATGGCGCGCGAGCCGGCCGCCGATACGGCGGTCTCGGACTTCTTCATCTGCCTCGACGCGCAGCCCTCGCTCGACTTCGGCGGCAAGCGCTTCGACGACGGGCAGGGCGCGGCGGCGTTCGGCCACGTCATCGCGGGGATGGATGTCGTCGCCAAAATCCAGCAGCAGCCAACGAAAGGGCAGTCGCTCGATCCGCCGATCTCTATCGTGCGCATCGCCCGCCTCGACCACGAGACGAAGGACGGGAAGAACTGATACGATGGCGCATCATCTCTTCCCGTCGTCCTGATTCAATCCAAGGGGCACTCGGCGCAATGGAATCATTCGGAGAGTCGCAGGGCGTTGTCACCGATCTCGATCGTGTGTTCGCGGAACCGACGGAGCTGGAGGAAGGGGACGGTGAACCGGAAGCGGCGCCGGCGCGAACACGCGCGCGCGAGGGTCTCCCGGCCGGCTTTCGGATGCGCCACGACGCGCACTACGTCGATCAGTTGACGCGCGATGCCGGCCATCATGCGGTCCGGCACATCGCCGTCGCGGACATCGACGCGTTCGAAGAAGTCGCATCCCCCGCCGACGTCGGTCCGCTGGCTGATTCCATCCGTCGCGTGGGTGTGCTGGAGCCGCTGCTCGTCCGAGCGGACCATGGCCGCTTTCGTCTGATCACCGGGCGTCAGCGGCTGCGCGCGGCCGTCGATGCCGGCGCGCGGACGGTTCCGTGCATCGTTCACGACATCGACGAATCGACGGCCGCATCGCTGCGCGACGCCGCCGCGGTTCGCGTCGTCTCCCCGGCGATCGCGCCGGAGCCGTCAATCGAGGCCGCGGCCGCCGCGCTCGCCAGCGTGCTGGAAGGACTCGCGGCGGCGACGGCGTGCGCAGCGCTCGCCGACGGGAGCCGCGGCGCGGTGACCACCTCCGTCGCAAGCGCGCTGTTGAAAGTGGAGCTCGCGCGCGCCGAGCGGATCGCGCAGAGCGCGACGACGATCCTTCGGCCGCCGGTGCCGGTGCGCGAATGGGTCAGCATCGGCGCGCTCGCGGACGCGATCGCGTCGGCCGCCGTGCCGATCCGGCGCGGGACGGGCATCGAGATCGAGTGCAGCGCGGCCGACGAGCGGCTGCGCGTCAATGCCGACGGCCGTCTCGTGCGCGCGGCCGTGCAGGGCGTCATCGACGCGCTGCTCGTGATCGTCGCCGGGGCCCGCGGCACGTCGGTGCGCGTGGCGCTTCGGCCCGCGCCCGGCATGCCGGCGTTGGCGGTCAGAATCACGCAGACGGCCGCGCCCGTATCGGACACGGCGATCGCCCGTTTCTTCGACGAAGGACCCGACCATCCCTGCGGCGCCGCCGGCGCGCTGCAGCTTGCCGCCGCCGCGCAGATTTTCCGGATGCACGGCGGACGCGCGGACGTGAGCCGCGAGTTCCCGGCGGGCTGCACCGTGACGCTCGTGCTGCCGCAGGACGCTCTGCGCGCGGATGGGTAAGGAGGTGCTGTGCTGACGGCGGTCCGCCGGAGACTGCTGCTCCTGTTCGGCGCGATCGGCCTCGCCGCCGCGTCGACTTCGACCTACGTTCACTACAAGCTGCTCGCGGACCCCGCCTACACGAGCTTCTGCGACGTCAGCAGCACCGTCAACTGCACGGAGGCGTACCTCAGCCCGTACGGCAGCTTGTGGGGCATTCCCGTCGCGCTCGCCGGCGTGCTGTTCTTCGCCGTCGTGCTGCTGCTCGTATGGGCGGGCAGCCGCGATCGTTCGTCGGCGCGCGAGAACGTGGCCAGCTACATCTTCGTCTGGTCGACGGTCGGCCTGGCGATGGTCTTCTATTTGGCGTGGGCGTCGTACGTGCAGCTGCGGACGTTCTGCCTGCTCTGCGCCGTGACCTACGTCGCGGTGATCGCGATCTTCATCGTCTCCAGCGCCGCGTCGAAGGCGCCGCTCGCGTCGCTCCCGGCGCGCGCCGCCCGCGACCTCGGCGCGCTCGTCAAGAGCCCGCTCGCGCTCGGCGTTGCCGTGCTGCTCGCGATTGGCATGGTAGTGGGGATCCAGGCGTTCCCGGATGAACGGGGTACGGCCGCCGCGGCGCCGGCGTCGTATCCGCCGCTCACGGCGCAGCAGCGCACCGAGCTGGAACAGTGGTGGGCCGTGCAGCCGAAGGTCGATCTGCCGATCCAGCCGGAAGCCGGAAAGGTGCTCGTCGTCAAGTTCAGTGACTACATGTGTCCGGCGTGCCGGCAGACATTCGAGTGGTACAAACCCATCCTGGCCAAGTACGGCAACCGTATTCAGTACGTCGTCGAGGACTACCCGCTCGAAGCCGAGTGCAATCCCGCCGCGCCCGGCAATCACTACGCGTCGTGCGAGGCGGCAGCCGCGGTCGAGATGGCGCGCGGCAAGGGCACCGCGAATCGGCTGGAGCAGTGGATCTTCGACAATCAGCCGTCGCTCACGCCGGACACCGTCAAGGAGGCGGCGCGTGACATCGGCGGCATCGGCGACTTCGACGCGCAGTACTCGAAGACACTCGAGGACGTCCGCGCCGACGCGAAGCTCGGCGCGCAGCTCGGGATCGACCAGACGCCGACCTTCTACATCGCCGGCCGCAAGCTGCCGGGCCCCAACCTCACACCGCCGCAGTATTTCGATTATCTGATCGAGCTGTCGCTGAAGGATGTGAAGTAGCGTGCTACCATGCACGGCACTCACGGAGGGGGAGTATGCCGAAATTCGTGATCGAGCGCGACTTGCCCGGGGCTTCGAAGTGGAGCGAGGCTGAGCGGAAGGCCGTCTGCCAGACGTCCCTGAAAGTGCTCCACGAGCTCGGCCCGCAAATCCAGTGGATCCAGAGCTTCGTGACGGACGACAAGCTCTATTGCGTCTACCTGGCCCCCGACGAGACCACGATCCGCGAACACGCCCGCCGCGCGGGCTTCCCCGCGAACCGGGTTTCGGCTGTCCGCAACCTGCTCGATCCGACGGGCGCGGAGTAGGTTTCCCGCGGCTCAGCCCTCGCTGAGCCCGTACTCGAGCGCCTCCTCCAGACTCATCGTCCAGCCTTCGATCCACGCCGTCGATCGTTCGGCGCGCGTGAGCGTCGTGTGCGCGGGCTCGAGGCCAGAGTTGACCTGCCGCTGCTCGGACGGCGTCAGCGGCGTGCCGATGACGTTGCGGAGCGATGCCGCCGCGGCGGCGAGACGGATCGCGCGGCGCGGGTCGCCGCCCACCGCGGCGGCCAGCGCGAATCCATCGAGCACACGGGCCAGTCCACGCTTGTGTCCACCGAGCTGCAGGAACGCTTCCGACGCCTGCCTGAACTGCTCCACGCCTTTGGCGGTTTCGCCGCGGCCGAGGGCGAGATTGCCGAGATCGATCAACAGGCTGCCCGCGCTCCACACGTCGCCCATCTCGCGGAACGCGTCGTAGGATTGCCGATACAGCGATTCAGCGAGCGGGGCGTCGCCGCGATCGCGCGCGACGTCCCCCTGATGGCGGAGCGACCAGGCGCCCCCCGCCTCGTCGCCGAGCTGACGGAACAGGACGAGTGATTCCTCCAGATTCCGCTGGGCCTCGTCGTAGTCCCCCTGCTCCTTCATGAAGGTGGCGAGGTTGCTCAGCGTCCGCGCGCGCATCAGATCGTCGCCGAGATCCAGCCAGAGAGCGCAGCTCTCCTGAAGGAGCCGCCGGGCTTCGGCCAGATCGCCCTGATCCTTGTGCACCATCGCGACCGCGTTCAGCACGATCGCGGTGCCCTGCCGGTCTCCCAGCTCGCGGTAGATCTGCATGGACTCGTTGAACAACGGCAGCTGCGCGGCGTAGTCGCGCTGGCCGGCCGCGAGCACGCCGGCGGCGAACACGGCTTTGGCCCTGGCCGCCGTCCGCGGCGCCGCTTCGGGCAGCGCGAGCATTGCGGTCAGCCGTTCGCGCCCTTCGCTGAACAGCTCGCGCATCTCCCAGTAGCGCAGCGTCGCCGACGCCAGGCGCAGGCCCCAGCTGGCGTTTCGCGCGCGAAGCAGCCAGTCCGAGGCCGCGCGCAGATTGTCGAGGTCGCGATCGAGCCGGTCGAGCCAGATTGGCTGGTCGGCTCCTTCGAGCGCGTTGGCGGCTTCCTCGGCGAGCACCAGGCAGTACGCGGCGTGCGCCTTGTGGACGGCGGCGTCTTCGCCGCTCTCCACCAGACGCTCGAGCCCGTACTCGCGCACGGTCTCCATCATCGTCAGCCGCGCCTCGCCGTCCGGCTGCTCGCTGAGCTGAAGCAGGCTCTTGTTCACCAGCGACTCGATGCCGTCGATGACGTCGACGCCGAGATCCTGCCTCGTATCGGCCACCGCTTCCGCCGCCTCGAAGGTGCAGCCGCCGATGAAGACCGAGATCCGCCGGAAGAGCCGCTGCTCGGGTTCACTGAGCAGGTCGTGACTCCAGGCGATGGCGCCGCGCAGCGTCTGCTGGCGCGCGGGCAGATCCCTGGCGCCACCCGTCAGGGTCTGCAGCCGGCTGCCCAGCCGTCCGAGCATCGCCGCGGGGGGCAGCGTCTTCACGCGCGCCGCGGCGAGCTCGATCGCGAGCGGGAGCCCATCGAGCCGGTTGCAGATCTCGGCGATCGCGCGGGCGTTCTCGGCCGTCAGCGCGAAATCCGGCTTGGAGGTCATCGCCCGCTCGACGAACAGCATCACGGCCGGATTCCGGGCCAGCGCATCGAGTGACACGGCCGGTCCCGGGCTGGGTCGAGGCAGCGGAAGCACCGGCACCTCGTGCTCTTCGTACAGGTGCAGGGGCTCGCGGCTCGTCACCATGATCTTCAGCGGCGCGGCAATCGTCAGCAGCTCGACGACGAACGGCACCGCACCCATCAGGTGCTCGAAGCTGTCGAGGAGCAACAGCGCGGGCGCGGTGCCCGCCTGGATCAGATGCTCGCGGATCGCGTCGAGCGGCGCCGTCGACGAGGCACGGACGCTGAAGGCCTGCGCCACCGCCTGCGGCACCAGGCTGTGATCCGTAATCGTTCCCAGCGGCGCGAAGAACACGCCGCCGTCGAACTGATCGCGCAGCTCGTTGGCCACCTGCAGCGCGAGCCGGGTCTTGCCGGTCCCGCCCGGTCCCGTGAAGGTCACCAGGCGCACCGAGTCGCGCAGGATGATTTGCCGCGCCTTCACGACGTCGGCGTCGCGTCCGACGAGCGACGTGCGCGGCACCGGCAGATTCGACGCGTCGCGCTTCGGGCGCGCCGGCGCTGCCGGCTGCAGGATGTGGGTGGCGAGCGTCTCGAGATCCCGGTGCAGATCGTGCGTGGAGTGGTACCGCTCCGCCGGATTCTTGGCGAGACACCGGCCCATGAGCCACTGCAGCGGCAGCGGCGCCTCCGGGTGTACCTCGCCGAGCGCCGGTGGTTCGTCGCGGACGATCGCCGACAGTTCCTCGACCTGGCTCGGACGCTGGAAGGCCCGCCGCCCGCTCAGCATCTCGTACACCACGATGCCGAACGAAAACTGATCGCAGCGGAAATCCACGGTCTTCCCGGTCACCTGCTCGGGCGCCATGTAGCCGATCGTCCCGACCACCACACCGCCCTCCGTGAGGTTGCCCCCCATCGTCGTTCGGTGATCGAGACCCGGCACGCCGTCCTGTACCCATTTCGCGATCCCGAAGTCGAGAATCTTCACCCGGCCGTCCGTGGTGAGAAAGATGTTCTCCGGCTTGAGGTCGCGGTGCGCGATGCCGCGGGTGTGCGCGGCGGTGAGGCCGCTGGAGATCTGGCGCGCCAGGTCGATCGTCCGGCGGAAGGGCAGCGGGCCGTCGCTCAGGACGTCACGAAGCGTCTGGCCTTCGAGGTACTCGCAGACGAGGTAGGGACGGACACCGTCGGTGCCGACATCGTAGACGGCCAGAATGTTCGGGTGGCTGAGCGCCGCGGCGGCCCGCGCCTCGCGCTCGAACCGCTGGAGGCGGTCGGGGCTGGAGGCGATATCGCCCGACAGCACTTTGATGGCGACGTCGCGTCCGAGCCGGGGATCGTGCCCCTGATAGACCTCACCCATACCTCCGGCGCCCAGAAGGCGCAGGATTTCGAACGGACCGATTCGGGTGCCTGGTTGAAGGGCGGCCACGGTGCCGACGAAAGGTACCACATTGCCGGCCGCCGTATAATCCGCATGCCATGCTGATGCATCCACGAATCCTGAGCGCCTTCGCTCTGTCTCTTTCCATCGTTGCGGCGCCGATTGCCATGCCCGGCGTACGGGCGCAGGAGCCGCAGAAGCCGGAAGCCGCCAAACCCGCGGCCCCGAAAGCGGAACCGCCGAAAGCGGAAAAATCCGTCACGCAGGGATCCGTCACGATCGGCGGGACGCGGATCCCGTACGACGCGACCGCCGGTCTGGTGATCCTGAAGAACCGCGACGACAAGCCCATCGCGAGCATGTCGTACGTGGCCTACACGAAGAGCGGCGTGGAGGATCCCTCACAGCGTCCGCTGACCTTCTTCTACAACGGCGGCCCCGGCTCGGCGACGATCTGGCTGCACATGCTCGCGTTCGGTCCGAAGCGCGTCGTCGTGGGCAACGGCACGCTCACGCCTCCGGCGCCCTACCGCATGGTCAACAACGACGACAGCCTTCTCGACGCGACCGACATGGTCTTCGTCGATGCGCCCGGCACGGGCTTCGGCCGCGTCATCGGCAAGGACGACGGCGGCGAGGGAACGCCGAAGGACGTCTACGGCATCGACGAGGACGCCCGGGCGTTCGCCGACTTCATCGCGCAGTACCTGACCGAGAACAACCGGTGGACGTCGCCGAAGTTCCTCTTCGGCGAGAGCTACGGGACGACGCGATCCGCCGTGCTGTCGCATCTGCTGCTCACCAACGGCGGCGTCGGCCTCAACGGCGTGGTGCTGTTGTCGTCGATCCTGAACTTCAACATCACCCTGGACTTTCCGCAGATCGACCCGGGCATCAACGTCGCGTACGAGCTGGGGCTTCCGAGCTACGCCGCGACCGCGTTCTACCATCACAAGCTCCCGCAGCAGCCTGCGAACCTCGACACGTTCCTCCGCGAGGTCGAACAGTTCGCGGTGACCGATTACGCGCGCGCGCTGGATCAGGGGGATCAGCTCGATGACGCGACGAAGCGGCAGGTCGCCGAAAAGCTGCACGGCTACATCGGGCTCCCCGTCGACTACCTGATGAAGGCGAACCTCAAAGTCACCGGCGGCCAGTTCGCGCAGACGCTGCTCGGCGATCAGGCGATGATCACGGGGCGGCTCGATTCGCGTTACAGCGGTCCGACGATGAATCCGCTCGCGGAGGAGGCCGGGGCGGACCCGCTCGAGTCGTCCATCAATGCGCCCACGATCGCGCAGTTCAATCAGTACGTCCGCCAGACGCTGAAGTTCGGCAAGGACATGACGTATCGCCCGAGCGCCGACGTGTTCGGCACCTGGAACTTCGGACATCAGCCGCCCGGCGCGCCGTTCAAGCTGCCGTTCACGCCGAACGTCATGCCCGACCTCGCCGCGGCCATGAAGTTTGCGCCGAACATGAAGGTGATGCTCAGCGGCGGCTACTTCGATCTCGGCACGCCGTTCTACGCCGCCGAATTCGAGATGCATCAGATGGGACTGCCGGCGGCGCTGCAGAAGAACATCAGCTATCACTTCTATCCGTCTGGGCACATGGTCTACCTGGATCCGCAGGTGCTGCACCAGCTGCACGACGACACGGCGTCGTTCATCGCGGCGGCGTCGCGGCCGTCATCCGGCTCGTAGGACGTGAAGTTCGCGAAGATCGTCTTCACCATCGCCGGCGTGTGGGGACTGCTCGTCCTGATCCCGATGTACTTCCTGCGGGATCGGATCGGCGAGCAGTACCCGCCGCCGATTGCACACGCCGACTTCTACTACGGCTTCCTGGCCGTCACGCTCGTCTGGCAGATCGCGTTTCTCGTCATCGCCCGTGATCCCGTCCGCTTCAGGCCGATGATGGTGCCGGCGATGCTCGAGAAGTTCGTCTACATCGCGTCGATGTTCGTGCTGTTCGGGTTGGGTGAGCTGCAGGCCGGCCAGGTCGCCGTGACGGCGCCAGACTTCGTGCTCGGCGTGCTGTTCGTCGCGGCGTTCGCGAAGACCCGCGGATTTTTCCCCACGCGCGCGAGCTAAGCCCCACCCGGCATATCGCGGAAGCGGCTTACGCGCTTCGAAAACTCCAGGTCATTTCGCGCCAGAAAGCGCCCGATTTTCCGCCTCGTTCGCGGGCGTACCGTTTGCTGAGCGCGGATCGGCCCCCGATGCGCAAGCTGATTCTGCGGAATTTCCAATCCCCCGGCGACATCGTCATGCTGACGGCCGCCGTCCGCGACTTGCACAGCGCGCATCGGGGCCAGTTCCTCACAGACGTCCGCACGTCCTGCCCCGACCTCTGGTTGCACAACCCGTACATCACGCCCTTGCGTGAGGACGATCCGGACGTCGAGGTCATCGACTGCCATTACCCGCTGATCAATCAGTGCAACACCGTTCCGTGCCACTTCCTGCACGCGTTCCCGGCGTTTCTCAACGAGCGGCTCGGTTTGCGCATTCGCGTGACGGAATACAAGGGAGACATCCACATCTCCGACGACGAGAAGGCGTGGTTCGCGCGCGTGGCATCCGACGCCTCGGACGAACCGTTCTGGCTGTTCGTGTCCGGCGGCAAGTTCGACTACACCATCAAGTGGTGGTCGCCAGAACGCTATCAACAGGTGGTCGATCACTTTCGCGGGCGGCTGCTGTTCGTGCAGGTCGGCGAGGACACGCACCATCATCCGCCGATTGACGGCGTCGTCGATCTGCGGGGCAGAACGTCGCTGCGCCAGCTTGTACGGCTGATGTATCACGCGCAGGGCGTGATCAGTCCGGTGAGCCTGTTGATGCATCTCGCGGCGGCGGTGGAGTCGCCTCCGGGCGCGCCGCGCAACCGGCCGTGCGTGGTCATTGCCGGCGGACGCGAGCCGCCGCACTTCACCGCGTATCCGCAGCATCAATACCTGCACACCGTCGGCGCGCTCCGCTGCTGCGATCAGGGAGGCTGCTGGAAGTCGCGCGTCGTGCCGCTGGGCGACGGCGATTCAAAGGACGATCCCGGCGAGCTGTGCGTGGACGTCGTGGGGCGCCTGCCGCGGTGCATGCACATGATTACCGCCGCGGATGTGATCCGCCGGATCGAGACGTACTTCGAAGGGGGGGCGCTGGCGTGGCCCGCGCGCGTCCCGCTGTTCCGGGAACTGGAGGCACTATGAGTCGAGAGCACGAACGCGATCAGCAGGCGGAGAAGGACCGCGACGCTTCGCGACTGACGGATCGGCGGGACTTTCTGCTGCGCCTGTCCGGCGGCGCCGCGGCGCTCGCGCTCGCCGGTTGTGGGTATACCGCGCCGACGGACCTGCCGGGATCCTCCTCGTCGAGTTCCTCGGGCGCGTCGTCCAGCAGCTCGGCGTCCTCTTCGTCGAGTTCGTCGAGCTCTTCCAGCTCGTCCTCGTCGAGTTCCTCGTCTTCATCGAGTTCGTCGAGTTCATCCTCCTCGTCGTCTTCGTCGAGCTCGTCGTCTTCGTCGTCGAGCGGCTCCAGCTCGAGCGGTTCGTCGCTGCGCGCCGAATCGGGCGAGGAACCGGTCGGCCTGCTCGTCTGACCGCGTGGCCGGGAGTGCCCCGCACTCCCGGCTGTAGCCGAATCATTCACATTGAAACCTGTGCTGCCGGAAGGCGGCGATTTCCCACTCAGCGGGTTGGCGAACAATTTGCTGGGATAGACCTGCGGACGTGCCGCGATTGCCGGCGCGTGTTCTCCACGGGAGATCAGCGAGTTGAAACGCCTGCAGGACCAGCCGCCGCAGCGTGCGCCGGAGCGCGGCGCCGCTCCGATGGACGAGCCCGAGATCGACGAGATCCTGGCCGACTCGTTCCCGGCGAGCGACCCGCCGCCGTGGACCCCCGGCAGGGCGATCCCGTCCCGGCGAATTGCGGCCGCGCCGCGACGCAAGAGAGGCGAAGATGGCTGAACGCGACATTTTCGTGACCGACACCGACTTCGACCGGCTGAATGGTCTGGTCGCCGGCGCGCGGCGGAGCCGCATGAACCAGGAGCACGTGGATCGGCTGGCGGAGGAGCTGGACCGGGCTCGCATCGTGTCGCCGGAAGAGATCCCTCCCGACGTCGTCACGATGAACTCGCGCATCCAACTGCGCGATCTGGACACGAACGACGCGATGGAGTTCGTCCTCGTGTTTCCGACCGAGGCCAACGTCGACGAACAGCGGATCTCGGTGCTCGCGCCGCTCGGCACGGCGGTGCTCGGCTATCGCGCCGGTTCGATCATCGAATGGCAGGTCCCGGCCCGCACGCGACGGCTTCGCATCGAGCGCGTGCTGTATCAGCCGGAGGCCGCCGCGAGCGCCGGGCACGCCCGTTGAGCTGAAAAGGCGCCTCGGCCTCGGCGCCCCGAAAAATCGGGGGTTCGCGTATAATCCGTCCCCCATGAGCATCACCTCGGGCGTCCGCCTCGGGCCGTACGAGATCATCGAACCGGTCGGCTCGGGCGGAATGGGCGAGGTGTATCGCGCCCGCGACGTCCGGCTCGATCGCGACGTCGCGGTCAAGACGATCAAGGGTCCCTTCACCGAGCGCTTCGAGCGCGAAGCGCGCGCGATCTCCGCGCTGAACGATCCGCACATCTGCACGCTTCACGACGTCGGCCAGCACGAGGGCAGCGGCTATCTCGTGATGGAGTTCATCGAGGGCGCGCCCATCGCCGGGCCGCTTCCCCTCGACCAGGCGCTCTCCTACGGCATCCAGATCTGCAACGCGCTCCACGCCGCGCACAAGAAGGGGATCGTCCATCGAGACCTGAAGCCGGCCAACATCCTCGTGACGAAGCAGGGAGTCAAGCTGCTCGACTTCGGCCTCGCCAAGCTGGCGACGCCGGATCCGGTCTCCGCAGCGCAGGCCTCGTCCGCCGTCGAGCGCGCGACTGTCGCGGCGCTCACCGGCACGCACACCGTCGTCGGCACGCCGCAGTACATGGCGCCGGAACAGATCGAAGCCCGCGAGGTGGACGCGCGCACGGACATCTTCGCGTTCGGCTGCGTGCTGTACGAGCTCCTCACGGGGCGCCGTGCGTTCGACGGGCAGACGTCGTCCAGCATCATGGCCGCCGTGCTCGCGACGAAGCCGCAGCCGATCGAGGAACTGATTCCGCTCACGCCGCCGGCGCTCGATCGCGTCGTCTCGCGTTGTCTGGCGAAGGATCCGGAGGATCGCTGGCAGTCGGCGCGCGACGTCGGCGCGGAACTGCTCTGGATCCAGCAGGGCGGATCGAAGGCGGGCCTGCCGGCGATCGTCAGCGGACGCCGGCGTGTGCGCGAACGGCTCGCGTGGGGCGCGTGCGCGGTCGCGGCGCTCGCCGCCGGCGCGTTCGCGATTGCCTGGATGCGGCGGGCCCCGCAGCCGCCGCCCCTCGTGCGGTTTCAGCTCGTCATCCCGTCGACGCTGCAGAATACGAGCCCGCCCGTCATCTCCCCCGACGGACGCACCATCGCGTTTGCCGCCGAGAAGGACGGCCAGCGGATGATCTGGATCCGCGCCATGGACGCGCTCGAGCCGCGCGTGCTCCCCGGCACCGAAGGCGTGTTCCGTCCGTTCTGGTCGCCTGACAGCCGGTTCGTCGGATTCATCGCCGGCACGAAGATGAAGAAGGTGGACATCAACGGCGGTCCTGTGCAGCTCATTACCGACGTGCCGTCCCCCGGCGGCGACGGATCCTGGAGCCCTGAAGGCGTCATTCTCTTCGACGGCACGGTGAACGACGTCCTCCGCGAAGTGCCGGCAGGCGGCGGCGTCAGCAAGCCGGTCGTGCTCGAGGCGGACAAACCGTCCGGTACGACGGGCAGCGGCTGGCCGGAATTCCTGCCCGACGGCAAACACTTCCTGTACACCGTCGGCACGTCCGATTTTGTGCTGAAGGTCGGTCTGCTCGGCTCGACGACCAGCAAGACGCTGTTCACGACGACGACGCGCGTGCAGTACGCGGATCCGGGCTACCTGCTGTTCGTTCGCGATCGGACGCTGGTCGCGCAGAAATTCGATCCCGACACGCAGACGCTCGAAGGGGATCCGGTCCCGCTCGGTGAAGGGCTGGGTACGGACGACGTCGGGCTCGCGGCGTTCTCCATCTCGCGCACCGGCGTGCTGGTGTATCGCGGTGGCGAGCTGACGGGTTCTCGCCTCGTCTGGATCGACCGTCAGAGCAAGGAGACGCCGGCCATCGACGAGGCCGCCGAGTATCACGATACCTGGTTCTCGCCGGATCGCACGCGCCTCGCGTACGACGTCGGCGGCGACAACGGCGGTGACGACATCTGGATCCGCGACCTCCGCCGCGGCGTGTCGTCGCGCTTCACGTTCGGCCCCTCCACGAACGTCGTCCCCGTGTGGTCGCCGGACGGCCGGCGGATCGTGTACTCCTCGCGCGAGAAAGGCGCAGGCGACCTCTATATAAAGGACGCGTCCGGCGCCCGCGATCCGGAGCCGCTGCTCGTCGACGATCAGGAGAAGTACGCCACGGACTGGTCGCCGGACGGCAAGTACCTGCTGTTCAGCCAGCGGGGCAAGGAGGCCGGCGGCTGGAGCATCTGGGCGCTGCCGATGACCGGCGAGCCCAAGCCGGTGCCGATCGTCAAGACGCGATTCAACGAAATGTGGGGGACGTTCTCGCCAGATGGCCGGTACATCGCGTATCAGTCCAACGAGTCGGGGCGGATAGAAGTCTACGTGCAGGAATTTCCGGACGCGCGCAACAAGTGGCAGGTCTCGACGAACGGCGGCGCCGAACCGTACTGGCGTGCAGACGGGCGCGAGCTGTTCTATCGGTCGGGGCCGACCATCATGGTCGTTCCGGTCGAAATCAAGACGTCATTCGTCGCGGGCACGCCGGCCGTCATCGCGGAAACGCGCTTCGCGGCCGTCGTCGCACGCGGCTTCTACCGCCCGACGCCGGACGGGCAGCGCTTCCTCGTGCTCGCGCCGCGCGCCGGCCAGGTCGAAACGCCGCCGACCATCGTCCTCAACTGGACCTCGGCGCTGCGCCGATAGGTTGCCTTCGGACGAACTCCGCTGCGCTGGGCGCCCCATGAACCGCCCGCGCGAGCGACTTCTTCGTCGCCCCAGGAGCCGGTCGCATTCCGGTAGCTCCGTCCGGCGCGCCTCGAGTTCGCCCGCGCAGCCGAACCGTTCATCGAAGTCCAACTGGATGGCGGCGTTCACGAACGCAGGACCGACCTTCGGCCCGCGCTGCCGCTGATCATCGTCCGTTGAGGCGCGACGGCTGGAACTCCGGGTGTCCCGTCTGCCAGAGCATGAACGCGTACTGACCGGCAAAATTCCGGAAGGTCACGCGCTTCTCTTCGGTGAAGTGGCCGTTGTCGTAGTTGATTTTCAACAGCGCCGGGCGGCCGGAGGTGCTGGCTGCCTGCATCGCGGCGACGAACTTTCCGGGCTGCCACGGGACGACGCGCGGATCGTTCCAGCCGGCCACGCCCAGGACGGCGGGATACTTCACGCCCGGCCTGACGTGCTGCACGCCATCCATCTCGGACAGCGCCCGTGCTTCCGCTTCGTCGCGCACCGTGCCGAACTCCGGCGTGTTGATCGGACCGTTCGGGGTGAACTCGAGCCGCAAAGCATTCGCGACACCCACATTGCACACGGCAGCCGCGAACAGATCCGGACGCTCCGTCACGGAGCGGCTGATCAGGATGCCGCCGGCGCTCGAGCCGGTGGCGGCCAGCTTCCCGGCGCTCGTGTATCCCTTGTCGATCAGATACTCGGCCACTGAGATGAAGTCCTTCCACGTGTTCGGCTTCGTCGACTTGAAGCCCGCGCGGTACCAGGCTTCTCCCTTCTCCCCCCCGCCGCGCACGTGCGCGTAGGCCACGACCACCTCACGAAGAGCGATCGAGTGCCGCACGTCGAAATTGGGTGTAAGACTGATGCCGTACGCACCGTAGCCCTGCAGAATCGCGCTCGCGTGGCCGTCGCGCTTCAGGTTCTTGGTGTGAATGATCGAGACGGGGATCAGCGCCCCATCGTGTCCCGGCACTTCGACTTCCTCGGTGACCAGGCTCTCGAATCCTGGGTACGAGACGGCGGCGTCGAAGACGCTCTTGCGGAACGTGTCGGTCGTCGCGTCGAAGTCATAGATCGTCGTCGGCTGGACCCACGAGGTGGTCACGACGATGCAGCGATCGCTTTTGAAATCGGCGCAGCTGATCTGCGCCGTGCCGGAGGCCGGCAGGGGGACGTCGGACGTCCTGCCCGTCCCGAACGCGTGCTTGACGAGGCGGCTGGTGATCCCGTTCGAGTACGTGATGAAGAGGAAGCTCCTGCTATGCGCAATCGCCTGGACCGAATCCTTGGCCTCCGGGATGACGGTCTCGGCCGTCTTCCAGTCCGGATGATCCAGACTGGTGCGAACGATCTTGTACTGCGGCGCGCCCGAATGGGTCACGCCGTACACGTGCCCATCGTGCATCACGATCCCACGCACCAGACTATCGGACGGTGACGCGAGCACGGACCATTTGAGCTTTCCCTTCGCGGCCATGCCGGCGGCCGGCGCGTAGAGGAGCCGCAGCTCGTTTTCCACGGTCATGATGTTGGCGACGACGTACGACGGGTACGATTCGTCGATGGCGGCGTACGGCAATTCCTTCGGCGTGATCCCCAGCTCGGGGTAACTCTCGTTGCTGAGGAAGTCGAGATCCGAGTCGACGGCCGTCCCCAACCGGTGCAGGCGCGTCTTCCGGTTCAACTCCGTCTCGGGACTCTTGACGTCGGTGACCTTGCCCGCGTCATAAAAGAAGGATCGGCTGTCCATCGTCCAGCCGAGCGGTCCGTATGACGGATAGATGCTCTCCCGGCGCAGCGCGCGCGTGTCGACCTCGAGGACGCGGAGCTCGGAGTACTCCGCGCCGCCCGCCGTCAACGCGAGCACCACGTGCTGGCCGTCCGGTGATGCGGAGTAGGCCTGAATCGTGGCGACGTCGCCAGGCTTGCTGCCCGTCGGAGTGACGGCCGCCGGATCGAACAGCAGCCGCTCGCGGCCGGTCCATCCATCGCGGTAGTACAGCTTGCCGACGTTCTCGCCGCCGAGCGTTTTCTTGTAGAACACGCGACCGTGCTCGGTCGTGATCTGCGAGTAGCTTGCGGGCCTCAACCTGTCCAGCGCCATCCACTCGTCGGCCAGCGCGCCGCGCGCCGGGATCCGCGCGAGGAGGCGGTCGGTCAGATCCGCCTGCGCTTTGAACCACGCCTGAACATCTGGATCTTTCCGATCTTCGAGCCAGCGATAGGGATCGGGATAGCGCTGTCCGAAGTACGTGTCGGCCGCGTCGACCGTCTTCGTCGGTGGATAGTTCCACTGGGGCGGCGCCTGGATGAGCAGCGCCATGAACGCGAGGGCGCCGCTGCGCCGGATCGACATTGACATCGGCTCCTCCAGCGGTGCTCATCTTACGCCGTCCGCGCGGCGAAACGGCGGGCGCGGAATCGTGGTAAGGTCATCCCAGTGCGCTTACAGGGCGCCGGCGGGTTCGCGCGAAGGGCCAAGCCTCCTGTTGCGGAAGATTGATTGACGGCACGACCACCGTGCTGCCTGTCTGCGAACCACAGGCTCGAGCATGGAGGTCGTATGTCGCCACAGCCGCTTCCCGCCCGTCCGAATCTCGAGCATCTCAAGAAACAGGCGAAGTCACTCCTGCGTGACGCGGAGGCGCGCGATCCGGACGCGCTTCGCCGCTTCGCCGCACTCCCCGCATTTTCCGGCACTTCTCCCGATCGCATCCTCGGTCTCGCACTGCACGACGCGCAGTCGGTGATCGCGCGCGAATACGGCTTCGCGTCGTGGCGCGCGCTGCGCGAAGAAGTGGAGGCGCGCACGCTCACGTTCGAGGCCGCGCTCGACGAGTTCGTTCGCTGCGCCACCGGCGGCGCCTCCGGCCGCGCGAACCGGCTGCTTGCGCTGTATCCCGCCATCGCGTCCGCCACGCTGCAGACGGCGCTGGTCCTCGGCGACGCCGCGTCCGTCGAAAAGCGGCTGCGAGAGCACCCGGAGCTGGCGATGCAGTCCGGGGGCGTGCAGGAATGGGAGCCGCTCTTGTACGTCTGTCACACGTGCCTCCACCACGACGTGCCGGCGCGCGCGGACGGGCTGGTCGCGATCGCGAAGCGCCTGTGCGCGCTCGGCGCGAATCCCAACGCCGAGTACCACTGGAACTGGCATCCGGAATTGCCGCGGACGGCGCTGTGGGGCGCGATCTGCGCGGTGCGGCATCTGCCGCTCGCGGAAGTGCTGCTGGACGCGGGCGCGAATCCCACCGACGGCGTGTCGGCCCACATCGCGGGCGGCCATGGCGATCTCGCGGCGCTCGAACTGCTGCACCGCCACGGGCTCGACGTCAACGGGATCCCGGACGGTGTTCCTCCCCTCGTGTACATCCTGCTGTGGTCCGGGGATCCGACCGGGCCGCGCTGGCTCCTGGAGCACGGGGCG
>DASSOM010000110.1:0-24565 GCA_035700625.1 Vicinamibacterales bacterium | reverse complement strand
CGGCGCGCCCTTCGTGGCCAACGCCAAGGTCGTCGGCGTGGTCGACGGCGAGGCGCGCGGGCCGAAGATTCGCGTGTTCAAGAAGAAGCGCCGCAAGGGGATGCGCCGCACGAAGGGGCATCGCAGCACGATGACGCGAATCCGTATTACCGACATCGTCGTGTCGCAGGTTGAAGCCATGGCACATAAGAAGGGACAGGGAAGCTCGAGAAACGGCCGCGACAGCCAGTCGCAGCGCCTGGGCGTCAAGCGGTTCGACGGCAACATCGTCACGGGCGGTTCGATCCTCGTGCGTCAGCGCGGCCGCCGCTTCCGGCCCGGGCTGAATGTCGGCCTCGGCAAGGACGACACGCTGTTCGCGAAGATCTCGGGCCGCGTGAAGTTCTCGGATCACGGCGCCCGCGGCCGCGTCATCTCCGTCCTGCCCGTCGAATAGGGGCGGGCGGTCCGCGCCGCCGCTCAATCGAGCTTCGAGCCTCGCTCCTCGACCTTGAGCTCGCTCCTCGAACCTCGCTCCTCGAACCCCGAAGATCATGTTCGTCGACGAAGTCGACATCCACGTGGCCGCCGGACATGGCGGCCGCGGCTGCCTCAGCTTCCGCCGGGAGAAGTTCGTTCCGCGCGGCGGCCCCAACGGCGGCGACGGCGGACACGGCGGGTCGGTCTACATCGTCGCGAATCCCAACCTGAACACGCTGCTGCACTACCGCTACGAACGCATCTTCACCGCGGGACGCGGCGCGCACGGAGAAGGATCGAATCGCACAGGGAAGACGGGCGCGGACGTGGACCTCGAGGTGCCGGTGGGCACCGTCGTCTACGAGCGGCAGGGGGACGACGTGCGGCAGATTGCCGATTTGACGGAGCCCGGGCAGCGCGTGCTCGTGGCGAAGGGCGGGCTCGGCGGGCGAGGCAACGCGCAGTTCGCGACGCCGACGAACCGCGCCCCGCGCCGCGTCGAACCCGGCCTGCCCGGCGAGGAAAAAGATCTGCGGCTGCATCTCAAGCTGCTCGCCGACGTCGGCCTCGTGGGCTTCCCCAACGCCGGCAAGTCGACGCTGATCTCGCGCATCTCCGCCGCGAAACCGAAGATTGCCGACTATCCGTTCACCACGCTGAGCCCGAATCTCGGCGTCGTCAGCCTTTCCGACGACCGCACGTTCGTCGTTGCGGACGTCCCCGGATTGATCGAAGGCGCGCACGCGGGCCATGGTCTCGGCCATCGGTTTCTGAGCCATCTCGAACGGACGAAAGTCCTCGTGCACGTGATCGACATCTCGTCGGCGTCGGGGCGCGATCCCGTCGATGATTTCGACGTGATCATGCGGGAGCTCGAACTGTTCCCCGGCCGGGATGCAGCGGACGAACGGCTGATCGACAAGCCGCTGATCGCGGCGGCGAACAAGGTGGACGCCCTCGACGATCCCTCGCGGCTCGCGCGTCTGACGTCGCATTTGCAGGCGCAAGGGATTCCGCTTTACCCTGTCTCGGCGGTGACCGGCGCGGGCCTGCCGGCGCTCGTTGAAGCCGTGTGGCGCGAGGTGGCGCGGCGGCGCGCGGATCAGCCGGCCCGGCTCGACATGATGCCTGAATGACCGGTGGCGCGCGACTCGGGATTCTCGGCGGCACCCTCGATCCCATCCACCAGGGGCATCTCGACGCGGCACTCGCCGCGCGCGACGCGCTGGCCCTCGATATCGTCCGCGTCCTCCCGTCGCACGTGCCTCCGCACCGAGAGGAGCCCGCCGCGTCGCCGTACCACCGCTTCGCAATGGTCGCGCTCGCGGTCAACGGCCTCGATCGCCTGCAGGCAAGCGACGAAGAGCTGCGCACGCCGGGTCCGTCGTACACGGTAGACACCCTCGAGCGGCTGCACCGCTCCGGTGTACCCGCATCGCAGATTTTTTTCATCACCGGCGCCGACGCCTTCGCAGAAATTGCGACGTGGCGGCGCTACCCGGACGTCCTGGCGTTGGCGCACTTCGTGGTCGTGGCGCGCCCGGGACATTCGCTGGAAGACGTCCCGGCGCGGCTGCCCGGGCTGGCGCCGCGCATGCGTCCGGCGCGCGAGTGGCGCGATGCGCCGGCGCCGGCCGTGTTTCTGCTCGAAACCACGACGACGGACGTATCATCGACCGTCGTGCGCGATCGCGTGCGGCGCGGACTCAGCGTGGAGGGTCTCGTGCCGCCCGGGGTCGAACGGCACATCTTCCAGCACGGACTCTACGGAGCTGCTCCGGCGGCAAATCAGTTGCATGGCGAAAACTGAACAGCGGCGCAGGACGGTGGGGACGAAGCGTTTCACGGGGGAGATTTCGCGCGCGGTGAAGGCCGCGCTCGACAAGAAGGCCGGAGACGTCGTCGTGCTGGATCTGCGCGGCACGCAGGCGTTCACCGACTTTTTCGTCCTCTGCTCGGGCCAGAACACGCGGCAGGTGCAGGCGATTGCCGATGCGATCGAAGAGGCGCTGAAGGCGATCAAGGTGCGTCCGGCGCACATCGAAGGCTACGACCGGGCGGAGTGGGTCCTGATGGATTTCTTTTCCTTCATCGTCCACGTGTTCACGCCGCAGACGCGCGCGTTCTACTCGCTCGAACGGCTGTGGGGCGACGCGGAACGGATCGAGGTCAGCGACGCGCCGCGCGCCGCGGGCGGGAGCGGCCGCGCGTGACGCGGACGGGGCTCGTCGCGCGCAGCCCCGTGATGCGGGAAGTCCTCGATCAGATCCGGCGGTTCGCGCACGCGGACGCCAACGTCCTGATCACGGGCGAGACGGGCGTCGGCAAGGATGCGGTCGCGTTCGCGATCCACGCGGCCGGCCCCCGGCGTCCGCATCCCTTCATCAAAATCGACTGCCCCAGCCTGCCGCATACGCTCGTGGAGGCGGAGCTGTTCGGCCACGAGCGCGGCGCGTTCACCGACGCCACCATCGCGCGCGCGGGACGGTTCGAAGCGGCCGGCCGCGGCACCGTCTACCTCGATTCCGTCGTCGAACTGCCGATCGACAGTCAGGCGAAGCTGCTGCGGCTCGTGGAGGAGAAGCGTGCCGAGCGGCTTGGCGGAACGACGTCGTATCCGCTGCAGGCGCGCGTGATCGCGTCGGCGGACGCGGCGCTGGAAACGCGGGTTCGCGACGGCGAGTTCCGCGAGGATCTCTATCACCGGCTGCGCGTGCTGCCGCTGCGGCTGCCGCCGCTTCGCGACCGCCGATCGGACATCGCGCCCCTCGCGCGGCGCTTCCTGCGCGACGCGCGGAAGCGCCATCCGGGGCCGCCGCTGCGGCTCGCGTCGGACGCGGTGTCGGCGCTCCAGCGCCACGCCTGGCCCGGCACCGTCCGCGAGCTGCGCCACGTGATGGAACGCGCCGTGCTGGCGCACGAACGCGGCCCCGATCTGCACGCGCAGGACCTGCCGCTGGACGTGTTCGACGACCCTGCGGCGTTGTGGGAAGCGGACTCGGTTGGCGCGCCGACGCTGGCGGAGGTGGAACGGCGCTATATCGCCGTCGTGCTCCGCCGCGTCAAGGGGCATCAGACCGAGGCGGCGCGGGTGCTCGGCATCAGCCGGAAGGCTCTGTGGGAGAAGCGGCGGCGGTACGGGCTCGACTGACCGCCGCCGCGATCACGGCGGCCGACGCGCTGCTGGCGATCCTCCTCGCGCCAACCTGCGCGGCCTGCGGCGTCGCGCTCGACACGCCGATACGCGGTGCGGTCTGCCGAAGCTGCTGGGACGCCATTCGGCCGATGTCGCCGCCCTATTGCCGCACCTGCGGCGATACCCTCGCATCCTGGCGGATCATCAGCGCGCTCGAATCGCGGTGCGCGCGATGCCGGCGGCGTCCGCCGCTGGTGCGCCTGACGCGCGCGATCGGTCCCTATGAAGGATCTCTACGCGCGATCATCCACGCGTTCAAGTACGACCCGAGGCCGTCGCTTGCGCGTCCGCTGGCGGAGCGGATGCGTGGGACGGCCGACGGCGTACTCACGGCCGCCGCCGCATTGGTGCCGGTTCCTCTGCATCCGGCGCGCGAACGCGCGCGCGGGTTCAATCAGGCGCGCGAGCTGGCGCGCGCACTCGACCTGCCGGTGCTCGACGCCTTGCGCCGGCTTCGACCTACGCCGCCGCAGGCGGATCTGCCCGCGGCGCGCCGCCACGCCAACGTGAAGAGCGCGTTCGCGCTGACGCCGCGGTGCCGCGTCAGCGGCCTCACGCTCGTGCTGGTGGATGATGTGAGTACGACGGGGGCGACGCTGAACGCATGCGCGAGCGTGCTGCTCGCCGCCGGCGCGCGCGACGTGCGCGCGCTCACCGCCGCGCGAGCCGTGCGCCAATCGCGGTGAGGATGTCGGCCGCGACGATGGCGCGGTCACGGTCTGCGTCCAGCCGGATCCAGTTCCCCGCATCCGCCTGACGGAGGTAGCTGTCGCGCACGCGCGCGAGCATCGCAAGGTCGCGCTCGTACCGATCGCGTCCCGCGGCCTTGCGTCGCGCCGCGACGGCCGGATCGATGTCGAGGAGGATCGTGGCGTCCGGTTCCGGCAGGCCGCGCTGGATCTCGGCGAGCCAGCCCGCGTCGAGTCCCTGCGCTTCGCCGTACGCGATGCTCGACGCCGCGTAGCGGTCGCAAACGAGAATCTCCCGCGCGGCGAGCGCCTGTTCCATCGACGGCCGCCGCTCGAAACGGTTCGCGACGTAGAGCAGCTGCATCACGTCCGGCGTGTACTCGCGCTCGCCGTGCAGCGCCCGGTGGATCTCGGTCCCGATCGGCGTCGTGTAGTCGGGAAACGAGAGCAGCCGCACCGCGCGTCCATCCTTCTGGAGCTGCTGCTGCAGCATCTCCGCCTGTGTCTGCTTGCCGCTCTGGTCCAGCCCCTCGAACACGATGAGCACGCCCCGCATGACGTTCACGTCTCCAGCGCGAGGAGATCGTCGAGCGTCTGGCGACGCCGGATGACGCGCGCACGGCCATCGTCGATCAAGACCTCGGCCGGCATCAGCCGCCGATTGTAGTTGGAGGCCATGACGGCGCCGTAGGCGCCGGTGTCGAGCACGGCGTAGAGCTCTCCGACGTCGGGTGCGGGAAGGATGCGGTCACGTCCCAGCGTGTCGCTGCTCTCACATAACGGCCCGACGACGTCGCAGGTGACAGGTGGCGCGGAAGACCGCTCGACCGGTTCGATCCGATGAAACGCGCCATAGAGCATGGGACGAATGAGCTCCGTCATCCCGGCGTCGACGATGACGAACTGCTGTCCGTCCCCCTTGGCCTTCACGTCGACCACGCGCGTGAGCAGCGCGCCGGCCGGCGCCACCAGCTGACGCCCGGGTTCGAGGACGATCGGGAGCCCGGACTCGCGGACGGCGGACAACACGGCCTCCGCGTACTCCGGCGCGTCCGGCACGCGCGTCCCGTCGTACGACACGCCCAGACCTCCGCCGACGTCGAGGTGCTCGATCGGCGTCCCCGCGTCGCGCAGCTCGCACGCGAGCCGGACGATCGCGGAGGCCGCGCGGCGCAGCGGCTCGAGGTCGGTGATCTGCGAACCGACATGGATGTGGAGCCCGGCGATCTCGATGCTGTCGGCGCCGCGCATGCGGGCGGCGAGGGGACGCACGTCCTCGATGGGAATCCCGAACTTGTTCGCGCGCAGCCCGGTGGAAATGTGAGGGTGGCTCTGTGCGTCGATGTCGGGATTGACGCGCAGCGCGACCCGTACTCGCGTGCCGCGCGCGCGTCCGAGCGCGGCCACGCGCTCCAGCTCTCCGGCCGACTCGACGTTGATCGAGCGGACGCCAAGATCGACGGCGCGCGCCAACTCGTCGGACGTCTTGCCGACGCCGCTGAAGACAATCCGGTCGGGGGTGAAGCCGGCGCGCAGCGCCACCTCGATTTCGCCGCCGGAATTCGCGTCCACGCCGCTGCCGAGCGTCCGAAACAGCCGCACGATCGCCAGCGTCGAATTGGCCTTCAGCGCGTAGTGGATCGCGTGCGGGTAGCCGGCAAAGGCCGCGTCGAGCGCGCGGTAGCGCTCGCTGATGGCCGCGGCGCTCATCACGTACAACGGGGTGCCGTACGTATCCGCCAGCGCGCCGAGCGGGATGCCGTCGCAGACGAGTGTGGGTCCCTGTCGAAAGAATCCGGTCACGAAGGCCTTGACGAAGCGGGCGATTGTACCATGCCCGGTTGCTGGCCCGCGCGGGCGTCTGCTATCATTTTGCGTGTTCCCGCCCCGTCAGATGTCTCGACTGATGCATGTCTGTTGATTCCGCGGCCGCACACGCGTCGACTCCCGACAGCCTCATCGAGCAGTGTCTGGCCGGCGACCAGGCCGCCTGGGACGCCATCGTCCGCCAGCACTGGCGCAAGGTGTTCAACGTCGCCTACAAGTTCGTCGGACGTCACGACGAGGCGGAAGACCTGACGCAGGACATCTTCCTGAAGATCTTCAAGGCGCTGGGCACGTTCGATCGGCGCGCGAACTTCCAGACCTGGATCATCAGCATCAGCCGTAATCTGTGCATCGATCATTATCGCAGCGTCCGCAAGGAGCGTCAGACGATCGCCCGCGACGTGGATGCCGCCGACCTGCAGCCGGCGTCCAAGGAGCGCACGCCGTACGCCCGCGTCGAGCATCAGGACCTGCGCGCGACGCTGCGCCAGGCGCTCGAGGCCCTGCCTTCCACGCTGCGGACCGCCGTCGTGCTGCGCGATCTGCAGGAGCTGTCCTATCAGGAAATCGCCGATCGCCTGCAGCTGCCCGAAGGCACCGTGAAGTCGCGGATCAACCGCGGCCGCATCGAGCTGGCGCGCCAGCTGCGGCGACTCCAGGACAACGAGCCGGTTCAGCCGCGGCGCCGGGGGGCCGCCCGGACGCGGCGCCGCCAGAGCGGGAGTACCGAATGAATCTGACCACTGAACACGCCAACGACGTCGCGGTCGTCCGCGTCGGGGAATCGCGTCTGATGTATCCGCTGCTCTCCGAGTTCGCGGCCGCCGTCCAGAAGCTGATCGCCGCCGGCGAGAAACGCGTCATCGTGGATCTGTCGTCCGTCGGCTACGTCGACAGCGCCACGATCGGTTGCCTCATGGATCTGTACCGCCAGGCCAGCGCGGCCGGCGGCGCGCTCAAGCTCGCCGGCGTCCAGAAGCGCGTCGAGACGATGCTGACGATGACCGGCGCGCAGAACTTCATCGAAGTCCATCCCGACGAGCCCTCGGCCGTCCGGAGCTTCGGAGCGTGAGCATGCGCACGATCAGGCTCACCAACGGTGCGTCGCTGCGGCTCGACGGCGACCTGCTCACCGTGCTCGAATCGCTGTACATCGAGGTCACCGCGAAGCGCGATCTCGAGCGCACGTTCGAAGACATGGTGCGCGAGATTCAGCACATCATCGAGCAGATGACCGACGAGGAGCGGCGCCATTACCTCGCCGAGAGCCTGTTCCTCAACACCGTCTCCTACGAGAACGAGCGGCTCGGCGCGTACGTGAAGAAGCTCACCGATCGGAAGTAGCGCGCCGCGCGCAAAAAAAGGGCGCCCCGGTGAGGGCGCCCTGAGTCTTCCCCGCTCTTCCTCTTCAGTGCTAGTTCGCGAACCGTGCGCTGCTCTTCGCGGGCGCCGGCACCGGCACGCCGACGACGGCGGGCTCCAGCGGCGTCTCGACGACCCGCCAGGCGTCCACTTCTTCCAGGATGCGCGCCGCAAACGCCGTATGCAGCGCGTGGCCGCCGCGATGCGCCACGAGATGCCCGATGACGGGATAGCCCACCAGCGACAGATCGCCGATCACATCGAGGATCTTGTGCCGCACGAACTCGTCTTCGAAGCGGAGCGCGTTGTTGAGCACGCCCGTCTCGCCGAGCACGATCGCGTTGTCGAGCGAGCCGCCCAGCGCGAGCCCCCGCTGCCGCAGCATCTCGACCTCTTTCAGGAAGCCGAACGTGCGCGCCGGCGCGATCTCCTCGACGAATGTCTCGTCGCTGATGCGCATCGTCCGCGACTGGTGCCGGATGAGCGGGTGATCGAAGCTGATGCTGTAGGTGACCTTGAAGTGATCGGAGGGATAGAGCGCGATGCGCTTGTCCCCCTGCGTGAGCGCGATCGGCCGCAGCACCTTCAGGTAGCGCCGCGGGACCGGCAGCCGCTTGACGCCCGCCTCGTTGAGAATGAGGTAGACGAACGGCGCCGCGCTGCCGTCCATGATCGGCACTTCCGGCGTGTTCAACTCCACGATCACGTTGTCGATGCCGAGCGCCGTGAGCGCGGCGAGCAGGTGCTCGACCGTTTCGACCGAGACCGCCTCCCGCGTGAGCCCGGTCGCGTACTGGATGCCGCCCAGGTGCGTGACCGTCGCGGGGATTTCGAGCCCCCCGAGATCGGCGCGCTGGAAGCGGATGCCGTAGTCCGCCGGGGCGGGTTTGAGCGACAGCGTGACCTTGTTGCCGGAATGCAGTCCAATCCCGGTACAGGACACAGGACGACGAAGAGTGTGCTGCGCGTTCATGACCTCTCTAGGGGCACAGGGTGAGCTGTGTGGGGCTGAGCAAAGCCCCTGCCACGGAAAGGCGGATGGGGAAAAGTGGCGTAACGCGCTGAGTCGCTGGGAGTTCGTCGATTGAAGCCACCGCTGAATGCGCCAGAATCGAGGGCAATTGTGGCTCGCCGGCCACAACGTCCAGCGTCAAAAGTGTGGCGATTATACCACAGCTTGAAATCACAGGATTGTGATTCATAGGCTCAGCGCGCCGCGGCCCGCGCCGGAGAATCACCCAGAATCTCGGCCAGGAACCGCCCCGTATAAGAGTGTCGGTTCCGGGCAACGTCCTCAGGAGTCCCCTCGGCCACAATTCGCCCGCCGCCGGCCCCTCCTTCCGGCCCGAGGTCGAGGACGTAATCGGCCGACTTGATGACGTCCAGGTTGTGCTCGATGATGACGACCGTGTTCCCCTGGTCGACCAGCTTGTTCAGCACGTCGAGCAGCTTGTGCGTGTCCGCGAAATGCAGACCGGTCGTCGGCTCGTCCAGAATGTAGAGCGTCCGGCCCGTGCTGCGGCGCGACAGCTCCTTCGCCAGTTTGACGCGCTGCGCCTCTCCGCCGCTCAGCGTCGTCGCCGACTGCCCCAGCTCGATGTAGCCCAGACCGACGTCCTGGAGGGTCCGGAGCTTGTTGGCGATCGGCGGGAAGTTCTCGAGCAGCGGCAGGGCCTGGTCGACCGTGAGGTCGAGCACGTCCGCGATCGACTTGCCGCGATACTTGATCTCGAGCGTCTCGCGGTTGTAGCGGCGCCCCTTGCACTGCTCGCACGTGACGTACACGTTCGGCAGGAAGTGCATTTCGATCGCGATGACGCCGTCCCCCTGACAGCTCTCGCAGCGTCCCCCCTTGACGTTGAACGAGAAGCGCCCGGGCTTGAAGCCGCGCGCGCGGGCGTCGGGCAGCATCGCGAAGAGCTCGCGGATGAACGTGAACAGACCCGTGTAGGTCGACGGATTCGAGCGGGGCGTGCGGCCGATCGGTGACTGATCGATCTGGATGACCTTGTCGATCAGATCGATGCCGTCGATGGCCGTATGCGCTCCGGGTTCATCCGCGGCGCGGTACAGGGTCCGCGCGAGCGCCCGGTACAGGATCTCGTTGACGAGCGTCGACTTCCCCGACCCGCTCACACCCGTCACCGTCGTCAGCGTTCCGATGGGGATCGCGACGTCGATGTCCTTCAGGTTGTTCGCGCGCGCCCCCTTGATCGCAATCCAGCCGCGCGTCGCGGATCGCCGCGTGCCCGGCGTCTCGATGCTGCGCTCGCCGCGCAGGTACGCGCCCGTCAGCGAGCCGTGGCCGTCGGAGAGGAGCTCGCGCGGCGCGCCCTGGAAGATCACGTGCCCGCCGTGCTCACCGGCGCCCGGGCCGAGATCGACGACGTAGTCAGCCGTCCGGATCGTTTCCTCGTCGTGCTCCACGACGACGACCGTGTTGCCGAGATCGCGCAGCCGTCCGAGCGTCGACAAGAGCGCGCGATTGTCGCGCTGGTGCAGGCCGATCGACGGCTCGTCGAGGACATAGAGCACGCCGGTCAGATTCGACCCAATCTGGGTGGCGAGCCGGATCCGCTGCCCCTCGCCTCCCGACAGCGTCGCGGCGCTGCGGCCGAGGGTCAGATAGCCCACGCCGACGTCGTTGAGGAAGCGCAGCCGGTCCCGAATCTCGCGCAGGATGCGGCTGGCGATCAGCGCCTCGCGATCCGTCAGCTCCAGCCCCTCGAATACTTTCAGCGCTTCGGCGATCGGGAGATCGACGTATTCGGTGATCGTGCGTCCCTTGACGCGGACGGCCCGGCTCTGCGGCTTGAGCCGCGCGCCCTGACACGACGGACAGGCGCGCAGCGCGCGGTACGGCTCGAGCGCTTCCTGCTCCAGCCAGTTGCCTTCGTCGTAGCGGCGCCGCAGGTTCGGGACGAGCCCCTCGAAATCGGCGCCAAAGGGATCGCGGGTCCCGCGCTTCCCTGCCGGCTTCTTCGCGGCGTTCGGCGCGCCGTAGAAGAGAATGTCGCGCGTGCGGCGCGGCAGGCGGCGGAACGGCAGGGCGAGGTCGATGCCGAACGTCCGGCTGAGCGACGCAAGCGCCTCCCGCACCAGCTTGCGATCTCCCTTCGCCCAGGGCGCGATCGCCCCTTCCTGAAGCGACAGCGATTCGTCCGGCACCAGGCGCGCCGGGTCGAAGTCGTACACGGCGCCGAGCCCCTGGCATTCCGGACACGCGCCGTGCGGCGAGTTGAAGGAGAACGCGCGCGGCGTCATCTCCGGCATGCTCACGCCGCAGTAGGTGCACGCCAGGCGCCGCGAGAAGAGCCGGTCCCCGCCGTCCAGCGTATTGATGATGACGATATCGTCGGCGAGCTCCAGCGCGACTTCGACCGATTCGGTGAGCCGGCGTTCGACACCGGGCTTCAGGACGAGACGATCGACGACGACGTCGATCGTGTGATTCCGGCGGCGGTCGAGTTTGATGTCCTCGTCGAACGACCGCAGCTGGCCGTCGATGCGGACGCGGGTGAAGCCCCGCGCGCGCAGCGCCGCCAGCTCCTTCTTGAACTCCCCCTTGCGGCCGCGGACCACCGGCGCCAGCACGTTGATGCGCTCGTCGCTGGGCGAGAGCATCACCATGTCGATGATGCGCTCGAGCGACTGCGACGCGATCTCGCGTCCGCAGAGATGGCAGTGCGGGACGCCGATGTTGGCGAACAGGAGGCGCAGGTAGTCGTAGATCTCCGTCACCGTCCCGACGGTCGATCGGGGATTGGATCCCGTCGTCTTCTGCTCAATCGCGATCGCGGGGGAGAGTCCGTCGATGAGGTCGACGTCCGGCTTTTCCATCTGCTCGAGGAACTGCCGGGCGTAGGAGGACAGCGACTCGACGTAGCGCCGCTGCCCTTCCGCGTAGATGGTATCGAAGGCGAGCGACGATTTGCCGGATCCGGACAGTCCCGTGATCACGACCAGCCGGTCGCGCGGAAGGTCGACGTCGATGTTCCGGAGGTTGTGGACGCGCGCGCCGCGCACCGCAATCCAGTCGTGCGCCATGTGGTACTGCTGCGAATTCCTGAGGATGCCGAACGGGTTATTGTACCACGGGCGAATTGCTCAGATGGAGAAACTCCCCTCCGTTACCTCCCGTTGCGGAGGCGGCTGTGCCGGTACCCATAGAGGAAATACAGCACGAGCCCGATGGCCAGCCACACGATGAACCGCCACCACGTGACCGCGGGCAACTCGAACATCAGGTAGCCGCAGCAGAACACTGCCAGCAGCGGGACGAGCGGGACGAACGGCGTCCGGAACGGGCGCGGCCGATCGGGATCCACGCGGCGCAGGATGATGATCCCGATCGCGACGAGGACGAATGCGAACAGCGTCCCGATGTTGGTCAGCTGCACGATCTCGTCGATGTTGGCGACGGCCGCGAACACGCCCACGAAGATGCCGGTCAGAATCGTCGTGATGTGCGGCGTCTTGTATTTCGGGTGCACGCGCGCCGCCCACTGCGGGAGCAGCCCGTCGCGCGCCATCGAGAAGAAGATCCGAGGCTGGCCCAGCTGGAAGACGACGAGCACCGACGTCGTCGCGAACACCGCGCCGAGGGAAATGATTGCCGCCGTCCACTGCATGCCGAGCCCCGAGAACGCGGTCGCGAGCGGCTCCGCCGTGTCGAGCTGCGGCGTCGGCAGCAGGCCGGTCAGGACGATCGCCACCGCGATGTAGATGACCGTGCAGACAATCAGGCTCGCGATGATGCCGATCGGCATGTCGCGCTGGGGATTGCGGGCTTCCTCGGCGGCCGTTGAAACGGCGTCGAAGCCGATGTACGCGAAGAAGATGATGGCCGCCGCGCTCGAGATTCCCTCGAAGCCGTTCGGCGCGAACGGCTGCCAGTTCTCCGGCTTGACGTAGAACGCGCCCACGATCAGGAAGAACGCCACGATGGCCAGCTTCAGGATGACCATCGCCGTGTTCGTCCACGCACTCTCGTTCACCCCTTTCACGAGCACGATGGTGATCAGCGCGACGATGAGAAACGCGGGGAGGTTGAAGACGATCGGCAGCCCGAAAAGGTGGGGCGCCGACGCAAACGCGTCCGCCGAGCGCAGCACCGCGGCGCCAAGCGTGGAGGGATCGATGCCGGCGGCCGTCGCCTGCGCGACCTGCGCGGCGGCTTGTCCGGCCGTCCGGAAATCGATCCCCAGCCACGACGGCACGCTCAGGCCGAACCCGCGGAGCAGTTCCTGGAAATACCCGGACCACGAGATCGCGACGGCGACGTTGCCCACCGCATACTCGATGATCAGATCCCAGCCGATGATCCACGCCACCAGCTCGCCCAGCGTGGCATACGAGTAGGTGTACGCGGAGCCGGAGGTCGGCACCATCGCGGCAAATTCCGCGTAGCACAGCGCCGCGAACCCGCAGGCGATCCCCGTCAGCACGAACGAGATGATCAGTGCGGGACCCGCACCGAGATGATCGGCGCCGCCGGCCGCCGCCGTGCCGACCGTCGAGAAGAGGCCGGCGCCGATGATCGCCCCGACGCCGAGCGACGTGAGCTGCACCGGACCGAGCGTCCGTTTCAGCGTGGACGTGCCTTCGGCGACCAGATCGGCGACAGGTTTGCGGCGGAGGAGTTGGGACATTTGAGTATCGAGGTTCGAGGTTCGAAAATCGAGCTACGGTTCAGCTGACAGTTTTGCCGTTACGCAGGGTCGAACGCAAACCGTCATCCCGAATCGACGGTGCCCGGCGGCAGGAGGCCTCGATCGCCGGTCTGCAGCCGGTACACCGTCTCCGCCGAGGCGACGGCCAGGCCGCCGTGCGGATCGAAGGCCAGCCCGATCACCGAACCCCCGGCGAGCACGAGTTCGGGCGGAGCCTCTTCGCCGATCCGGACGCGGAACACGCCGCTCGATCCCGCCAGCGCGTCGGCGACGTACAGCCGTCCAGCGGCGTCGAACGCCAGCCCCTGCGGACGGCCGAAGCCACGGCAGCACACCGACACGTCTCCGGACGCGTCCACGCGGTAGACAACGTCGTGCGAGGAGAGCGTCGGGGCGGAGACGTACAGCGCCTCGTCCGGGCCGAACGCCAGATGAAACGCCGCCACGCTCGGCGGCAGCGAGGCCACGACCGTCGCAACGCCGTCAGCGTTCACCCGCAGCACCGAACCGGATCGATCGCCGACGTACAGGAGTCCGTCCGGGCCGAAGGCCAGGCCGCACGCGACGCCGAGATCGCTGGCGAACAGCGTCGCACGTCCGTCGGTATCGACCTGATACACGCTGCCGTCGAACCGGCTCGACACGTACAATCGCCCTTCGGCGTCGAACGCGAGCGACGTGGGATTGGGAATGTCGGTGACGAACGGTTCGCGGCTGCCGTCCGGGCGGACCACGAAGATGGCCACCGGCGTTCGCTCGCCGCGCGATCCGCTCAGGGTGACGTACAGGTTGCCGTGACGGTCGAACGCCGGATTGTCGACGAGATGTACGCCCGCGGCGAGCGGCGCGCCGATCTCGACGTACGCCGTTTCGCCCGGCACGTCGTCCAGCCGCACCGGGGTGGAACCGCCGTCGAGTCCGGCCGGGACGAGCGCCGTCAACGCGGTCGGCGTCGCGTGCGCGACGCGGGCGAGGCTCGCGCCGATGCGCACCGACGGCAGCGGGTCGATCGTGAACCCGTCCCCTTCGATGGTGAGGAGGCCGCCTTCGATCGCCCAGAGCGGGTGCACGCGGGTCAGGCGGCCGGGCGCGCTCAACGCGGACGTCAACTCTCGTCCAGCTCGGCGTTCCAGTAGAAGTAGTCCCGCCAGTTCTCCGGCGCGTTCCTGAGGCCGATCGTAATGCGGATCGACGGTGCGCGGGCAGGCCGGCGCGGCGGCCGAATCAGCCGCATATGGGCCTCCTCCGGCGTTCGGCCTCCCTTGCGCCGATTGCAGGGAATGCAGCAGGTCACGATGTTTTCCCAATCCTTACGGCCGCCCTGGGCGACCGGCACCACATGATCGAAGGTAAGGTCCGCGGTGGGAAACACCTGTCCGCAGTACTGACACGAATGATCGTCGCGCGCGTAGATGTTCGCGCGCGAGAATGGCACGTAGTCGATGTGCCGCTTAATCTTGATATAGCGCAGCAGGCGGATGACCGAGGGCAGCTTGAAGCTGAAGGAGACCGACCGGACCTCCCGGTCGTACACAGAAATGACCTCGACCTTCCCCTGGCACCAGAGCGTAATCGCCTTCTGCCAGTGGACGACCTTCAGCGGCTCGTACGTCGCGTTGAGCAGAAGGGTCTGCTCCATAAAACCTGAGTCATTCTGCCTGATCGGGGACGGAGTGTCAAGGACGTGTCACTCCTAAGGGGAGTGTTTGCAGGGGTTTAGGCCGATCGCGGCGCGCCCTGTCCGCGCGCGGATCCCGGCCCGATATGTGAGGAGTCATGGTGCGTCCGCGTCCAACCGCCGTCGTCCACTTCCTGTGCGCGTGCGGCGCGTCGCTCGTCCTCAGCGCCTGCGCGTCGACGGGCGCGGTGCCGCGTCCGTTTCCGCGCCCCGGCGAGGCCGCGCCTCCGGCCGAAGCTGAACCGCCGAACGCGCCCGGCGCGGCGGCCCTCCCGCCGCTCGACGGCTACTCGATTGCCGGCACGGCGCTGCGGTTCCGCGGCGTGCCCTATCGCAACGGCGGCGAGAGTCCGTCCGGTTTCGACTGCAGCGGCCTGGTCTGGTACGTCTTCGCGGAGTATGGCGTGGAGATGCCGCGAACGGCGGCCGATCAGTTCCACACCGGGCGACCGGTCGAGGAGGACGAGGTACAGCCGGGCGATCTGGTGTTTTTCTCGACCGTCGCACCCGGCGCGTCGCACGTCGGGATCGCGATCGGGGGGGATGCGTTCGTGCACGCGCCGAGCGAACACGGCGACGTGCGGGTGGATCACCTCGGCGCGCCGTACTGGGCCGACCGGTTCATCGGCGCGCGGCGACTGACTACGCCGCCCGGTGCTGCCCCTTCCTCGTCAGACGGCGGGTCCCGGCGCCGGTGAACTGGCGCATGTGCAGATCGTCCTCGGTGTAGACCGGAGGCTGCGACAACGGCTTGAGCGGCTCGACCTTGACGCACGGCTCCGCCGGCGGTTCGTCGAGCGGCGCCATGTAGCGCTGCGGGAACGACGGAAAATTCCTGAACGTCGTCGCGGCAACCCCGCCGTAGCGGCGCTCCAGCGCACGGAAGTCGTACTGCAGGAACTCGAGCAGTGCGGGGGCGGGCCGCGACGCGAGATAGCCCTTCACCATCGACGCGACGTCCTCGTAGAACCGCGGACCGTGCGATCGCGGTGAGCGTGAGCCGTCCGCGCGCGTCACGCCGCGGATTCCCGTCTCGTTCGGATCGATGTGATAGAGCTCGTGGACGATCGTGTCGAGCTTCGACACCCACCCGGGCGCGTCGTCGTAGAGTTCCCGCTTCCACGAACGCTCGAGCGTCTGTTCACAGAAGCGCGGCAGCACGAACGACACGAGGTACTTGATCTGGACCGGTCCGACCCGCACTTCAGGCGTGCGCGTGGTGAACCATTCCGAACGGCGCGTGAGCTCGCCGGTGCGGCGATCGCGCCAGAAGAAATACCCGGGCTCCGATTCGGGCAACGTGAGGCAGTGGCAGGTCGCGAATGGGCCGTCCGCCGCGGGACGGCCATAGCGGCCGAAGACCAGCACCTCGCTGAGATTGATGAAGGCGAGCGCGGGCGTACGCGCGATCACATCCTGCATCAGGAGCGCGATGCTCTCGGTGTAGTTGATCATCCGACACACGCTGCGCGGGAGACGGGCTGCCGCCAGCGTCCTTCCTGTACGCCGTTTGTCGCTGTGGAGCAGAGACGTCGCGACTATACGGATCCGGCCGGAGTGCTGTCAAGGTGAACAGCATGCGGTTTTTCACCGTTTTGCGCGCCTCTGCCACCGCCGGGCGCTTTTTCCGGCGGCAGCGGCGTGCCTGGCAGCACGGGAGGCAGTCCTGACGGCGGGGGGAGATCGAGGACGGGGGGAACCGGCCCGCCCGGCAGCGGCTCGGCGTTCGCCGGCGGCGGTGTGACGAGTCCCATCCGGCGCATGACCATCCGCTGGCGCCGGCGCAGGCGCGCCGACGGGCGGCCGGGATCGAGGATGTGCGGGTTGATGATCGCCGCCGCGAGCAGCGCCGCTTCGGACGCGGTGATCTGGGACGCGGACTTGCCGAAGTAGCGACGGCTCGCGGCTTCGGCGCCCCAGATACCGTCGCCCCACTCGATGACGTTCAGGTACAGCTCCAGGATGCGCTGCTTCGACAGCTCCGCCTCGAGCCGCCGCGCGATCAGCAGCTCTTCGATCTTGCGGATCGGATTCTTCGATGGGGACAGGTACAGGTTCTTGGCGAGCTGCTGTGTGATCGTACTGGCCCCGCGCGCGAACTCGCCGCGTTCCCAGTTGATCTCCATCGACTCACGCAACTGCTCGAAATCGATGCCGCTGTGCTGCCAGAACGCGCTGTCTTCGGCGACGAGCACCGCGCGCTTCAGATGCGGCGAAATGCGGCTGTACGGTACCCAGCGCTGCTGCAGCTTCGCGCGGCGCCCCGCATCGTGCGCCTGGCGCGCGCGCAGTTCCATGAACGCGGTGGTCGAGGGATTGTTCGTGCGGAGCGGCCGCACGTCGGGAAGCGCGAGATAGAGGTACGCGGCGCAGCCGAAGCCGGCTGCGAGCAGCGCGGCGAGCGTGCGGCCGACGGTGCGCATCCCGCGCGCATTATAGTCAACCCGCGACGACGATCTTGATGCGTTCGCCGGCGCGCGGCGGCTGACCGGGCGCGGAGCCGTTCATGATCGCGAGCGTCGCGGGCGTGAGCGCCGCCGCCCCGGCGCTTCGCCGCGCGATCGAGTCCCACGTGTCGCCGGAGCGAACCGTGTACAGCTCGACGCGATTCGCGCGAATGTCTTCCGCCTGTGCGGCCGACAGCGGACGGAACGACCGAATCGCCTGATTGAACTCGTTCTCGACACCGCGGAAATCATCCGCCGGCGCCAGTCCGGCGATCACGTAGACGCGATCGTTGTAGCCGACGTGCGCCGCACGGGTGACGACCGGGCCAAGCCCCTGCATCGTGCCCTGATACGTGCCGACGTACGCCGGCAGTCCGTTCACCTCGGTCATCCCGCCGTCGATCTGCCGCCAGCCGGCGCCGCCCATCGACGACTGCGCCACGCGCTGCAGCGATCCGCTCGGATTCGACACGAGTTCCAGCAGGACGAAGTCGTTGCGGTCCGGCGCCTTCGACACGACCTGCTCGCGCGAGTTCTGGACCGTCCACCCCGAAGGAAACGTGAGCGAGAAGCGCAGATCGCGATGCAGGAACGTGCTGCCGCGGAGAATGCCCTGGCTCGGATCGTCGCCGAACACGATCCCGTCGACCTGTCCGAGGTACGCCGCGCGATCGGTCACGTAATCACGGCCGGGCGCGTCCGCCGCCTGCACGGCGGCGTTCACCTTCTGCACACGATCGGCGGGCGCCGGATGCGTCGACAACCAGTTCGGCACGCCGCGATGGCTGCCCTCCGCCTGCTCGAGGCGGCTGAGCGTCTCGAGCATCTGCTGCACACCGGCCGGCTGCCATCCCGCGCGCGAGGCGTACCTCACGCCGAGTCCATCCGCCTGAATCTCGTCATCGCGGCTGTACTTGAGGAACAGCAGCCCCGCCGCCTGCTGCGCGACGTCCTGGAAGGGACGCGTTTCCGGCACGAAGATGCTGAGCAGCACGAGGCCGAGGCCGGTGCCGGTCTGCGCGGTGTACTGCTGCGCCGCGTGCCGGGCGGTGACGTGGCCGATCTCATGGCCCAGCACGCCCGCGAGCTGCGCTTCGTCGTTCAGGTACGGCAGGATGCCGCGCGTGATGTAAATGAATCCGCCCGGCAGCGCGAACGCGTTGACAGCCGGCTGGTCCACGACGGTGAAATGCCAGGGCAAATCGGGACGCTCGGAAACGCGTGCGAGGCGCTGGCCGATCCGCTCGACGTACTGTTGCAGCGCGGCGTCATCGTAGACGCCCATCTCCTGCCGCACTTGTGGATCCGCTTCCTTCCCGAGCTGAATCTCCTGCGCCTCGCTCATGAGCGTGACGTTCTTCTCGCCCGTGGCCGGATTCGTGGCGCAGCCGGAGAGAAGCGCGACGAAGACAAGCGTCGGCGCGGCGCGAAACGCGCGCGGGAGCCATCTCATGCCGCGGTGGATTGTGCAACTCATATGCCCGGGACGGCCTCAGGCGTGCGTCGCAAGCGCCATGGCGGACAGTTCCCGGCTGAGCCAGTCAATCGCATCGGGGGGCGGAGCCGACAGCGGCGCGCGCGGCTCGCCGCCGACGTACCCGGCGAGATCCATCGCCGCCTTCAATCCACCGATCCCGAACTTCGCGGTCACGGCACGCGCGAGCGGATTGAGGCGCTGCTGCAACGCAAGCGCGTCGGCATGCCGTCCCTGGCGGACGAAGTCGAACAGCCGCAGACATGCGTCGGGCGCCACGCACGCCACCGCGAGAATCGCGCCGGACGCACCCGCGCACAACGCGGCATACAGACCCGGCGCCGATCCGGCGAGCAGCACGAAGCGATCGGGGACAGCGGCCGCAACGTCGGCGAACTGACCGCCGTCGTTGCTCGTTTCCTTCATGCCGGCGACGTTGGGATGCGCGGCGAGCTGGCCGATCACGTCGGCGGTCATGCTGACGCCGGTGAACGCCGGATAGTTGTAGAGCAGCACCGGAACCGGGCTCGCGTCGGCGACGGCGGTGAAGTGGCGCGCCATCGCCGCCGCGGAGATCTGCGCGCGATAGAGCGAAGGGGTGCGGACGAGCACGGCATCCGCGCCGAGGGCCGCCGCCCGGCGGGCGGCCGCAATCGTCGCGCGCGTCGATTCACGCCCGACGCCCGCCACGAGCGTCCGATCGCGCGGCACGGCGTCGCGCGCGGCGCCGACGACCGCATCCGACTCGTCTTCGTCGAGCAGCGCCGCTTCGCCGTTCGTGCCCAGCGCGACGACGCCGCCGAGCCCCGCGCCGATCCATCGCGCAACGTTCGTCCGAATCGCGCGCACGTCGACGTTGCCGTCGAGAAACGGCGTGGGCATGGGCGGAAACACGGATCGCAGGTCCATGGGACCCGAGCGTACGGCTGAGCGCGCCGGGTGTCAATGAGAGCGGATGACGGATGTCGGATGTTGGATGTCGGATGTGACGGGCTTGTCCACCGTAGCGGCGCAGCCGCGAAGGTGGAATGTCGGACGTGACGGGGGCGCTGGCCCACCGTAGCGCCGAAGGCGCGAAGGTGGGAAGCCGCGAAAGCGCCGAAGGCGGGTGTGGGGCTGCCCGCCGTAGCCGCGTGGCGGCGCGGGCGGGCATGCCCCTGGGGTAACTCGAACCGTCAGTGTTCTTCTGCGTTCTTCCGTGGCGTCAGTGAACGCGCTGCGGCTTCTCCGCCTGCCAGTGCTCGTCGAGAATCGTCCACAGCGTCTGGTCGAGATATTCCCCCTCGCGCAGGAACGATTTGCGCAGCACACCTTCCTGGACAGCGCCGATCTTTCTCAGCGCGCCGTTGCCGCGGCCGTTGAGGACCGCGGCACGCGCCTCGAGGCGATGCGTGCCGATCGTCTCGAACGCGAAGGTCACCACCATGCGCGCGGCGTCCATGAACACGCCCGTGCCCCAGAACGCCGAGCCGATCGCGAAGCCCCACTCCGCCGTCGCGAATCCGGGCTCGAGCTGGCGCACCTGGAAGATCCCGATGGCGGTGTCCATCCCGTGCGGCACCACCGCGAAGCACACGTAGTGGCCGGCGGCGCGCTCGCGATGGGTCCACGCGATGAACCGCTCGAACCCTTCCACCGTCGTCGGCGGCGGCGAAATGAAGCGCGCGACTTCTTCCGTCGAGAGCATCGACAGGAGCGCCGGCGCGTCGGAGAGCCGCAGGTCCCGCAGCGTGACCATCGATCCCGTCAACACCGGCAGCGACTTGCGCCAGTCGGACGAGGTGGTCGCCGCCGCGCGCGCCGCAGCGATGATGGATTCCACATCCTGCAGCGATTCGGAATCGCGGAAAGGCATCTTTTCCATTAGAAGCCTCCCAGCAGGCCCGTCACCGAGCCGACAAGGGTCGTAGTTGTCGTCGTCGTCGTGGTCGTCGTGGTCGACCCGCTCGTGGACGAGGACCCGTCCAGCGGCGCGGGCTGTTCATCCGTCGGGAACAGCGACTCGAACGCGACATCGTCGTAGTTCAATACCGTGCCGTCCGGATCCGCGGACAGCGGCGCGTCTTCACCCGCGCAGCCCCACGTGACGTTGTCCGTCTCGGCGGACGTGCCCCAGACGATGTTGTCGGCATCGCCGCTCGTGCCCCAGACGATGTTGTCGGCGCGCAGCACCGTGCCCCAGACGATGTTCGTCAGGTTGAGCGCCGTGCCCCACACGATGTTGTCGCAGTCATTCCCGCCGCACGTCGTTCCCCAGACGATGTTGTCGCCGAGAGCCGTGCCCCAGACGATGTTGTCACCGCCGAAGAGCGTGCCCCAGACGATGTTGTCGGCCAGGTTCGTGCCCCACACGATGTTGTCGCCATCGAACAGGGTGCCCCACACGATGTTGTCGCCGTCGAGGAGCGACGTGCCCCAGACGATGTTGTCGCAGGAACTGCCGCACAGCGTGCCCCAGACGATGTTGTCGCCGTTGTCGGCACGGCTCGTGCCCCAGACGATGTTGCTGGCCCAGGCGGTCCCGGCCGGCTTGATCACGCCGTTCGTCAATTCGTGGTTGCCCCAGATGATCGTGCGGCTCCACGGCTTCTGGAACGGATAGCGATCGCCCGGCCGCGCGGTCGCGAAGAACTCCGCGAGCTGCACGGCGCCACGGGCATTGAGGAAGCCCGCGCCCTGCGTCAAGGCGTCGTAGCCGTAATCCTGCGCGGTGTACTCGATCACTGCCTTCACCAGGTTCGGCGTGAGGCGCGGATTCGCCTGCAGCATCAGCGCGACCGTCCCCGACACCATCGGCGCCGCCATGCTCGTGCCCGTCAGGCTGAGATACGGCTTGTAGGCGGTCTTGACGGTGCCCGACACGAGGTACGCCGACTTGCTCGAGTAGAACAGGCTGGCCGGATCGCTGAGCGACGTGATCCCGGTGCCCGGCGCAACGACGTCCGGCTTGGCGGCGTAGTCGATCGCCGAGGGACCCCGCGAGCTGTACGACGCGATCACGTCGTCGACGCGGGACACGGTGCCGCGATCGTCGTAGGCGCCGACCGTCAGCACCCAGGGGGCGTTGCCCGGTGCCGTAATCGCGCCGTACTGCTGCTCGCCCGCCGCGTTCTTCCCGAGGTTGCCCGCGGCCGTCACGACGACGATCCCGGCGTCGACCGCGCGCTTCGCCGCGAGCGTCAACGGATCCGTGCGGTACGACTCGGTCACCGCGGCGCCGACCGACAGATTGATGACGCGGATGTTGTAGCTGGACTTGTTGCGAATCGTCCAGTCGAGCGCCGCGATCACGTTGCTGATGTAGCCCGCGCCGTGATCGTCGAGCACTTTCAGGCTGACGAGATGCGCCGCCGGCGCTACGCCGGCGCGCGCGCCGTGCGTGTCGTAGCCGTTGCCCGCGATGATGCCGGCGACGTGCGTCCCGTGGCCGTTGTCGTCGTACGGCGTCGTACGGCCGTTGACGAAGTCCACGAAAGCGGCGACGCGCTGGCCGCCGACGACGCGCACGCTCGGGTTCGCGCCGTCGTACGTCAGATCGTCGTGCCAGGACGTGACGCCCGAATCGATGATCGCGACGCCGACGCCGGCGCCGTCGAAGCCCATCGAATGCTGCACCGCCCGAGCGCCAATGGCGACCGTTGCGCGGTTCAACTCACCGCCCGTCGGCCGATCCCAGTGGATGCTGGCCACGGCGGGGCTGCTGGCCAGCCGCTTCAGCTGCCCGTTCGGCAGCTCGGCGACCTGACCGTTGATCAGCGGCAGCTGGCGTCCGAGGCGTCCGCCGAGCTTCTTGATGTCGGCCGACGCGTCGTAGCCCGGCTTGAGCGTGACGATCACGCGCGACTTGCCGCCGTGGTTGCCGTTGGCGCGGTCGTTGAGCACCTTGTCCAGCTTCGGATGATCTCCGGGCTTGGCCGCGGCAGGCGCCGCGACTCCCAGCACGCAGACCAGCGAGGCTGTCAGACCCGCCAGTAGAACGTTTCGCCAATAAGTCACAGTAGTAGTCCAGTTCTAATGAATGATGGAGCCCCAGACCGCCTTCGACCGGCGCCAGTCGTCGCGAACGATCGACCACAGCGCCTGGTCGAGATACGTGCCGTTGCGGTGGAAGCTCCGCCGCAGCACGCCTTCCTTCACCGCACCAATCTTGGCCAGCGCGCCGTTGCCGCGGCCGTTGGCCACCGCCGCGCGCGCCTCGAGCCGATGCACGCCGACCGTCTCGAACGCGAATTCCACCGCGAGCTTCGCCGCGTCCATGAACACGCCCCTCCCCCAGAACGGTGAGCCGAGCGCGAACCCCCACTCCGCCGTGCCGAAGGCCGGCTCGAGCTCGCGAATTTGGAAGATGCCGATCGCCGTGTCGGTGCCTCGCGGCACGACCGCATAACAGATGTAGCGTCCCGCTGCGCGCTCGCGGCGGGCCCACTGAATGAATCGTTCGAACCCGTCGATCGTCGTGGGCGGCGGCGAAATGAAGCGCGCCACCTCCTCGGTCGTGAGCAGCTCCAGCAGCGCCGGCGCATCCGATTCGCGCAGCTCGCGCAGCGTCACGATCGAGCCGGTGAGCAGCGGCAGTGCCTGCCGCCAGTCGGTTTCGGTGATGGCCGCGCCGGTCAGGATCGGCATCCGGGCCGTGGGTTCCATGGCTAGAACCCTCCTTTCAGCGTGCCCCACACGACGTTGTCGCCGTCGCTGCGCCCGGACAGGAGATCGCCCGCGTCCTGCAGCGTGCCCCAGACGATGTTCGTGCCCCACACGATGTTGTCCCCTTCGCTGAGCGTGCCCCAGACGATGTTGTCGCCGTTCAACGTGCCCCAGACGATGTTGTCGCCGTCGCCGCGCATCGTGCCCCACACGATGTTGTCCGCATCGAGCTGCAGACCGAGAAGCCGTCCACCCCAGACGATGTTCGAAGCCCAGACGATGTTGGTGCCCCACACGATGTTGTCGAACACCGCCGCCGTGCCCCACACGATGTTGTCGGCATCGGCGAGCGCGGTGCCCCACACGATGTTGCTGGCGAACAGCGCGCTGTTCGACCAGACGATGTTCGAACCGGCAATCAGGCGCCCGCCCCAGACGATGCTCTGCGACCAGGCGTAGGTGGCGCCGCCGAGCGTGGTCACCGGGTTGACGAGATGACTCGCCCACGGGGTGCCCGCCGGCATGCTGGGATCGATCACCGACGCGAGCTGCGCGGCGCCGATCGCATTGACCTCGCCGGTGCCCTGCGTGAGCGCGTCGTACGGCTCGCCGCGGTCGTCCACGAGCGGCAGCGCCGTGTATTGAAGGATGGCCTTGACCGCGTTCACGGTCAGGGCGGGCCGGTTCGGATTGGCCGAGCGGCTCGCCTCGAGCACGACCGAGACAACGCCCGTGGTCACCGCGGCCGCCATGCTGGTCCCGCTGAGGATGGCGAACTTCGTGTCACCCTTCTTGATCAGTTCCGGATACGACTGATACAGCTTCGCGAAGCGCGCCGCATTCGAGACCAGGCCCGCTCCGGGCGCGACGACGTCCGGCTTCGCGTAGCCGTCGTACCAGCTCGGACCGCGGGAGCTGAACCACGCGATGCGGTCGTCGAGATGGTCGACCGTGCCCGCCGTATCCACCGCGCCGACGGTCAGCGCGGACGGCGCGTTGCCGGGTGACGTGATCCCCGCGTACCCGGCGTCGCCATCCTTGTCGGCGCCGACGTTGCCGGCCGCGACCACGACGATGATCCCGGCGCGCGTCGCGCGCTCGACGGCCTGCACGAGCG
>DASSOM010000109.1:0-4275 GCA_035700625.1 Vicinamibacterales bacterium | reverse complement strand
GATCGAACCGACCTCGGGTGAGGTGATCTTCGACGGACGCGACGTCCGCGCGCTGGGGCGACGCGATCTCCGGCGGCTCCGTCGCGACATGCAGATCGTCTTTCAGGATCCCTACGCGTCGCTCGATCCACGCATGCGCGTTGGCGCGGTCGTCGAGGAGCCGCTCGCCATTCACAGGCAGGGATCCCGGGCGGAGCGCCGTGCGCGCGTCGCGGAATTGTTCGAGTTGGTGGGGCTGGATCCGGATCACCTGCGTCGCTACCCGCACGAATTCAGCGGCGGCCAGCGTCAGCGGATCGGCATCGCGCGCGCGCTCGCGCTGAACCCGTCGTTCATCATCGCGGACGAGCCCGTGTCGGCCCTCGACGTCTCGGTGCAGGCGCAAGTGGTAAATCTGCTGATGGATCTGCAGCGTCAGCTGCGCCTGACGTACCTCTTCATCGCGCACGACCTGCGGCTCGTCGAGCACATCTGCCCGCGCGTCGCCGTCATGTATCGGGGGAAGATCGTGGAGATGGGATCGACGGCCGCCCTCTTTACGACGCCCGCGCACCCTTACACGCGCGCGTTGTTATCGGCGATTCCCCTGCCCGATCCCGATGCCCCGCGGCAGCGGATTGTGCTCGATCCATCGACGTTCGACGACCGCGCCCCGCTGCGGGAAATCGCGGCGGGCCACCTGGCCGCGGTGTGAGCTGCCGCGCCGACCAATCGGCAATCACGCAGCCTGCTTGACGTCCTTCTCCACCTGCCCGTCGCGGATGTGAATGACGCGGCGTGCGTGCGCGGCGATGTCGGGTTCATGCGTCACGAGCACGATCGTGTTGCCCGATTCGTGCAGCCGCTCGAAGATGGCCATGATTTCCACGCCGGTCTTCGAATCGAGGTTGCCGGTCGGCTCGTCCGCGAGCAGGATTGAAGGATTGTTCACCAGCGCGCGCGCGATCGCGACGCGCTGCCGCTGCCCGCCGGACAGCTCGTTCGGACGGTGGCTGGACCGCTCCGACAGCTCCACCTTCGCCAGCGCGGCCTGCGCCCGCTCCTGCCGCTCCTTCGCCGACACGCCGGCGTACACGAGCGGCAGCTCCACGTTGTGCAGCGCCGTCGCGCGCGGGAGCAGATTGAACGTCTGGAAGACGAACCCGATCTCCTCGTTGCGGATCCGCGCCAGCTCGTCGTCGTTCATCGACGCGACTTCCTTGCCGTTGAGGAGATAGCTGCCCTTCGTCGGCGTGTCGAGGCAGCCGATGAGATTCATCAGCGTCGACTTGCCGGAGCCCGACGGACCCATGATGGCGACGTACTCGCCGCGTTCGATGTCGATGGATACGCCGCGCAGCGCGTGAATCTCCTCCGCGCCCATGACGTAGGTCTTCCAGAGGTCGTGCGTCTCAATCAGTCCCATTGGCTTCGGTCAGGTAAGACGATCCAGTTCTCAAGACGGCCGGGCGGTCTCGGCGGTTCCCCAGTCTCTCACATCGCGCGGACCCTTCGCACGGACCGCGTCAGCGCCGCCCCTTGACCACGCCCAGAAACCGGCCGCCGAGGCCGATCCGGATCTGCAGGCCTGACGGTTCGCGAAACACCACGGAACGCGCTTCGATCCGGCTCACGACGCGCTGACCGACCTTGTCACCGACCGCGACGACACGTCCGTCGACGAGCGCCACCTGGCGATCGGCGGACACGAGAATCGTATTCACGCGCGGAAGCGGATCCTTCAGGAGCTCCGGCGTGCTTCTCGGTTCTGCGGTGGCGGCGGGGCGCGGCGCCGGTACGGACGCCGGCACGGGAACCGTTTTCGTCGGCGCGGCAGACGGCGTCGTCTCCGGCTTTGCAGCGCGCGTCTGCTGCGCCGGCGCGGACGTCGAGGGGCGTGCAGGCTCGGAAAGCGGCGGCACGGGCCGCGGCGCTTGCGATTGCGGCGCGTTCTCGCGGGCAACTGGCGGCCGTTGGGCCGACCGATTCGTGGACGGCCGATTCGCCACGGGCCGTTTGGTGGACGACGGCTTCGATGCCATCGGCCGGCCGGCCGCCGGACGTGCGGAACGCGGCGGCTGGCGTGCGTACCACACATACGCCGCGCCGAGCGCGCCGATCAGAACCGCAGCGGCCGGCACGAGCGCACGCGCCGGCTGGACGGTCCTTGCCTTCCCGATCATCGGCGCCGTCGCGAGGCGGATCGCCGGTGCGAGTTCCGCGGCGCCATCCCGCGCGGCGCCGGACGCCTCGATCCCGTCGAGCGAGTCCATCGTCTCGACTTCGAGATCCAGCTCCTGCGTGAGCGGCATCGTGAGCGATCGCAGATCGGGCAGGTTGCCGCACGTGACGATCGCTTCCACCTCCGCACCCTGCTCGCGCGCCGCCACCGTGGCGCGGCGCAGCTCCGGCGCGAGGTACGCCACCTGCGAGTACCGCTGCAACAGCGTCGCCTGGCTGCCGACCGCGCCGAAATGCGGATCCCACGCGAACTCGTGTGCGTGCAGGATCGTGCCGCCCTTGACGACCGCGACGGCCACCATCGATCGATTGACGGCGAGCCACGCGGCGGCACCCTGCCCAGCCGTCCGGCGCAGCTTCGACAGCGCCAGCAGGGCGTCGGCCGGCCGGACGGCGCGATCGATACGAAATCCAGCCGTCGTCAGCGGTGCGAGCAGCGCGTGCACCGGCGCGTCCCGTGCGGAGGCACCAGGCGGCATTCCCCAGAGGACGACGGAAGCGCGCCGGGGAAACTTCAGCGTGCGCCGCACCCGACGCAGCGTATCGGTGAAGGCGTCAGCGCCGGGAAATGCGGCGGGATCGAGCCGTTCGACCGCGTCGACGTGCACGCCGGCTCGCACCGCTCTGACGCGCACGAGCGTGCACGTGTCGCCGCCGAACTCGATGGCTGTCAGGACACCCATGGCTGCCTGCGCAGGCGCGCGGGCCTATTCGCGCTCTTCGTATTCCTGCTTCAATCGCGCCACGACGGATGGATCGGCGAGCGTGGTCGTGTCGCCGAGCGCCTTGCCCGAGGCGATGTCGCGAAGCAGGCGGCGCATGATCTTGCCGGATCGCGTCTTGGGCAGATCGGCGGCGAACAGAATCTGATCGGGCCGCGCGATCGCGCCAATCTTGCGGACGACGTGCTCTTCGAGTTCGTCGGCGAGCGACTCGGACGGTTGCGAGCCTTCCTTGAGGGTGACGAACGCGGCGACCGCCTGTCCTTTGATCTCGTGAGGCCGTCCGACGACGGCGGCTTCCGCGACGCGCGGATGATCGACGAGCGCGCTCTCGACTTCCATCGTCCCCAACCGGTGCCCCGCGACGTTCAGGACGTCGTCCACGCGGCCGAGCAGCCAGTAGTAGCCGTCCTCGTCGATGCGCGCGCCGTCGCCGGTGAAATACGCGCCGTCGCTCCACTGGCTCCAGTACTGTTTGACGAAGCGCTCGGGATCACCGTAGATGCCGCGCAGCATCGCCGGCCACGGCTTCGTGAGCGTCAGCAGGCCGCCGCCCGTGTCGACGCGCTCCCCTTTCTGCGTTCGCACTTCCGCCGATACTCCGGGGAACGGCTTCGTCGCGGATCCCGGCTTTGTTTCCGTGACGCCGGGCAGCGGCGTAATCATGATCATGCCGGTCTCGGTCTGCCACCACGTGTCGACCACCGGACAACGCTGTCCGCCGATGTTCAGGTGGTACCACATCCACGCTTCCGGATTGATCGGCTCGCCAACGGACCCGAGCAGGCGCAGCGATGTCAGGTCGTGGCGTTCCGGCCATTCGGTGCCCCAGCGCATGAACGCGCGGATCGCGGTCGGCGCGGTGTAGAGGATCGTGACGCCGTGCCGCTCGATGAGATCCCAGAAGCGATCCTTCTGCGGCCAGTCGGGCGCGCCTTCGTACATGAGGACGGTCGCACCATTGGCGAGCGGACCGTAGACGACGTAACTGTGCCCCATAACCCAGCCGATGTCCGCGGTGCACCAGAACACGTCTTCTTCCCGCAGATCGAACACCCACTTCGTCGTCGCATACGTGCCGACCAGGTATCCGCCCGTCGTGTGGACGATCCCCTTCGGCTTTCCCGTCGTGCCGGACGTGTAGAGGATGTAGAGCATGTCCTCGGCGTCCATGGCCTCGGGCTCGCAGACCGCCTGCGCGCGCTGCATCAGCCGGTGATACCAGTGGTCGCGCCCTTCCTGGATGTCGACGGGGAACGTCCCGCCACCGGTGCGCTGCACGACAACCACGTTGCGGATCGACGGCGTATCGCGGAGCGCTTCGTCGGCCATC
>DASSOM010000108.1:0-9881 GCA_035700625.1 Vicinamibacterales bacterium | reverse complement strand
GTGGACGACCATCGTGTCCCCCTCGGGTGAAGGGATGTCGCTGTCGTGGCGGAAGAAGGAATAAAGGACTACTCGGCTGGCGTCTCGGCCGCGGCGGCCGCGACCGCGGCCTTCTTGGTCGTGCGCTTGCGGCGGGGCTTGCCGGCGCGCAGGCCGGCGGGCACGGGCTCGTCGCTCGGCTCGAGCCGCGACATGCTGGTGAGGAACTTCTTCACGCCGTGCTCATCGAACTGGACGCGCGTGTAGGCATCCTCGACCGCGATTACCGATCCCAGACCGTATGTCGGCTCCACGACGCGGGCGCCGACCTCAAAGCGCTTCATCGAACGCTCCTTCCCTCACAACTGATGGGCTTTCACTCGCAAACTAAAGATTATCAGCAGTTTACCGTCAGAGTCAAACGGCGGATAGAATGCGTGTCGTATGCGTCCAGTGCACATCATCGGCGTCTCGCTCGACCTGGGGGGGAACCGCCGCGGCGTGGACATGGGTCCGTCCGCGCTGCGGATCGCGGGCCTGGGAGAGCGCCTGGCCGGCATGGGGATCACCGTCGTCGATGCCGGCGACGTCGTCGCGCCGATTCCGGAAACGAAAACCTTTGGCGATCCGCGGAAGAAATACATTCGTGAGATTACGCGCGTCTGCGAAAAGCTCTACCGGACGTGTCTGACGGCGCTCGAAAAAGGCGGGCTGCCGCTCGTGCTCGGCGGCGATCACTCGGTCGCGGCCGGATCCGTCGCGGCGACGGCCGACTTTCTGCGCCGCGAACAGCAGCCGCTCGGTCTCATCTGGGTCGACGCCCACGGCGACATGAACACGCCGGCCACGTCCACCAGCGGCAACGTGCACGGGATGCCGCTCGCGGCGCTCGTCGGCCCGGAACCCACGGAGCTGTCGCGCATCGGCGGGTTCTCGCCGAAGGTGACGCCCGACAAGACGGTTCTGATCGGCATCCGCAATCTCGACGAGCGCGAGAAGGAGATGATGCGCGACTCCGGCGTCCACGTCTTCACGATGAAGGACATCGATCGCTCGGGCATTGCCGCCGTCGTCGAGCAGGCGCTCGCGATTGCGGGCACCGGGACGGGCGGTCTGCACGTGTCGTTCGACGTCGATGTGTGCGATCCGACGATCGCGCCGGGCGTCGGCACGCCCGTCAAGGGAGGCCTCGACTACCGCGAGGCGCACATGGTGATGGAGATGATCTCGGACTCGGGTCTGCTGCGCGCGCTCGATCTCGTCGAGGTCAATCCGATTCTCGACGATCGCAACACCACGGCGGTGCTCGGCACCGAACTCGTGCTGTCGGCGCTCGGGATGAAAATCATTTAGCGCCGGCGCGGACGTCGGGCGTCCTGATCCGCGCCAGGCGTGTCGACCGGCTGACGCTACTTCTTCTTCCGGCTGCTGCTCTTCCGGCTGCTGCTCTTCCGGCTGCTGCTCTTGCGGCTGCTCTTGCGCCCGCCCTTCCGGCCGCCGCGGCTGCTCTTCGTCTCCCCGGCTTCGGACCGCTGTTTGTTGACCGTGCGCGCCGCGATCTCTTTCGCCCGGCGCGTGCTGCGCCCCTGCTCCTGCTCGGACTCCTTGATGTGCTCGTACTGCCGCTTGCGCTTCGAACTCTTCACTCCACGTGGTGGCATTGCTGTCCTCCTCGAGCGCGGCATTCGGCCGCGAACGTGAAGACGAGGTCAGCAAGATTCGTGCTACAGTTTTTCGATCCCCTCGTCGGGCCGGTAGCTCAGTGGTAGAGCATTCGACTTTTAATCGAATGGTCGTGGGTTCGATCCCCGCCCGGCCCACCATCCTTCGCTCGCCTTCGGCGAGCTTCGGATGGCAAGCCCGGTTCAGTTCCCATCTCTCGCGAGCTCACCGTCACGCGAAGGATGGTGTCCACCGTAGCCCGAAGGGCGAAGGTGGACCGCCATCTCATCTCAGCCATACTTCCGGGCAAACACCTTGCACCCTCGCAAGCGCGGCGATAGACTGACCGCTCGCGCACGAGCCATGGCGCTCCTTCCTGAACGAGCCGATCACCACCCCGCTCCCATCCGTATGGAGTTCCGCACGGTACGCGAAGTGGTCGAGCGCGCGCGTGCGCGCGCGGAGCATGCCGCGCAACGCGCGCGCGCGATGCGTTCGCTGATGGAGATGCGTCCTGCTGCCAGCGGCCCGGCTGTTCGCCACGTGTGGGATGCCGCGCTGGACGAGCTGACGAAGGCGGCGCGCGAACGCGATCGCGTGTTCGCGGTGCTCTCGCACGAGCTGCGGCAGTCGGTCAACGCGGCGCTCGGTGCGATGCGCGTGGCGACCGTCGTCCCGGACGCGGGTCGGCGCGAACGCGCGACCGCCGTGCTCGAACGTCAACTGGTGCAGCTCGCCGAACTCGTCGACCGGCTGCTCGACTTCTCCCGCCTGTCGCTCGATCCGCTCACGGTGTCGTTCGGACTGATCGACATCGTCGAGTTGGTGCGCGGCGCGATCGACACCGCACGTGCAGGCGATACCGCCGCCGAGAAAGGTCACGTGTTCACGCTCGAGTCGCCGGACGGTCCGATCACCATCCGCGGGGATGCCGTGCGGCTGCGCCAGCTCTTCTCCAATCTGCTGTCCAACGCGGTCACGCATACGCCGCCGGGCGGCCGCATCCACGTCGCCGTGACCGCGGACGACGACGAGGTCATCGTGCGCGTGCGCGACTCCGGCGACGGGATCGCACCGGAGCACGTCGATCGCATCTTCGAGCCGTTCGTCCGGTACGAAACGGGTCAGCGCGGGCTCGGCATCGGACTCGCCGTCGTTCGCCGCGTCGCCGAGCTGCACGGCGGGCAGGTGTCGGTCGAGAGCAACGGCGCGCGGCGCGGCGCGGAGTTCCGCCTCGTGCTTCCCAGGGCCGGCAGCGCGCCGGCGTGACGATGGACACGCAGGCCGCAGTCGGCCCCGTCACGACCGACGTGCCGGCATTCGAGCGGATCCTCGCGTATCTTCGGCACACCCGCGGCTTCGACTTCACCGCCTACAAGCGCACGACCCTGATGCGGCGCGTCAGCCGGCGCATGCAGAACATCGGGATCGACGACTTCGACGCGTACCGTGCGTATCTCGCCTCGACGCCGGACGAATTCGCGGCGCTGTTCAACACGATCCTGATCAACGTCACATCCTTCTTCCGCGACCCGGACGTCTGGGATCAGCTCGCGCGCGATGTCGTGCCGGCCATTCTCGCGGCGCGGGCGACAGGACCGATCCGCGTGTGGAGCGCGGGCTGCGCGTCGGGTCAGGAGGCGTACACGCTCGCCATCGTGCTCGCCGAGGCGCTCGGGCCCGACGCGTTCCGGTCACGCGTGAAGATCTACGCGACCGACGTCGACGACGAGGCGCTCGCCGAGGCGCGGCGCGCCAGGTTCACGAGCCGCCAGATCGGGGATATCCCGCCGGACTTCGTCGCTCGTCATTTCGACCGCGAGAGCGCCGATACCTACGTCTGCCGGCGCGATCTTCGGCGCGGCGTCATCTTCGGCCGGCACGATCTGGTGCAGGATGCGCCGATCTCGCGCGTCGATCTGCTCGTCTGCCGCAATACGCTCATGTACTTCACGGCCGATGCGCAGTCGCGCATCATGCCGAGGTTCTATTTCTCGGTCGCGCCGACCGGTTTCCTCATCCTCGGGCGCGCGGAGATGCTGTTCCGATACGCCCCGTTGTTCACGTCGGTGCACCTGAAGCACCGCATCTTCAAACCGGTGGCCAAGCACGATGCGCGATCGCATCTGGAGATGCTCTGCCGGGCCGGCTGGGAGGGACTCGTGCCGCACCATCCGATAGACGCCCGGCTGCGCGACGCCGCGTTCGACACCGCGCCCGTCGCGCAGCTCGTGGTCGATGCCACCAACACCATCGTTGCGATCAACGCCGCCGCGCGCGAGGCGTTCGGCCTGACCGTCGCCGAAACGGGTGCGCGGCTCCAGGATCTCGAGATCTCCTATCGTCCGGCGGATCTGCGCAGCGCGCTCGACCAGGTGCACAAGGAGATGGCCGAGGTCCGCCTCTCGGGCGTCGCCTGGGACACGCCGTCGGGCCGCCGCTTTCTCGACGTCGAACTCTCGCCTCTGCGCAACGAGCACGATGGCCTGCTCGGCGTCCACGTGTGCTTCGTGGACGTCACGCCCCTGAAGGAGATGCAGAACGAGATCGTCAGCTCCAAGCACGCGCTGGAAACCGCGTACGAGGAACTGCAGTCCACGAGCGAGGAGCTCGAGACGACGAACGAGGAGCTGCAATCCACCGTCGAGGAGCTCGAAACGACGAACGAAGAGCTGCAGTCCACGAACGAGGAACTCGAGACGATGAACGAAGAGCTGCAGTCCACGAACGAGGAGCTGCAGACGATGAACGACGAGCTGCGCAACCGCGGCGTCGAACTCAACTCGATGAACGAGTTTCTCGAAGCCGTGTTCGCGAGCCTGCGGGCGGCGGTCGTGGTCCTCGACCGCGAGCATCGCGTGCAGGTGTGGAACTCGCGGGCCGCCGACCTCTGGGGGGTCCGTCAGGACGAAGCGCAGCGCGCGTATTTCTTCGGTCTCGACATCGGTCTGCCCGTCGGCGAGCTGCACCAGCCGATTCGCGACGTGACGGTCGGCGGGGCGCCGACCCGCACGCTGGTCGTGCCGTCCACCAACCGGCGGGGCCGCCCGTTCGACTGCCGGGTGCACGTGGTGCCGCTCAAAAGCGAAGCGGGAGAGATCTCGGGTGTAATTCTGATGATGGACGAACCGCCGGCGGGGGCCGACGCCGTCTCCTGATTCCGGTCAGCCCGCGTCGCGCCCGTCGACCGATGCCGGGGCGGCGAGCGTCTCGTCCGAAACGGGATCCCCGGGGCCGTCCGCTGCTTCCTCCGGTGCGGGCGGCGCGGTGCGGGCCGTGATGATGTCGCGCAACAGCGCCGCATCACGCGCCGCCGACTCCGAGCGGTGCGCGAAGGCGCGCGCGACGAACTCATGATCGTTCGCGCTGGCGCGCTCCGCCATCCGCTTCGTGAGCGCGACGCGCTCGTCGAGCGAGCGCAGCGCCGTCCACAGCGCGCGGTCCACCTCGTCGCTCTGCGCCGCCAGCATGCTTTCTGCCGAATACACGTGACCGACGCGGCACCGGAACCGCAGCAGCCCTCCTTCTTCGACTTCCCACAACGTGCCGTGGCATGCCGGGCACGAGTAGACCGCCAGCCGCCCCGGGCGATCCTGCTCCTCGCGCGGAATGCTCGGCGCCTGAAGGTCCGGCTCCAGCGGATCGAGCGCAGCCGACGAGATCGGCGTCAGGCGGTGCCGCGGTCTCGCCGGCTCGCGGCTCAACGCCACGAGCAGCGGCGGGATTTCGATGATCGGAAGGACGTGGTCCACGCGCACGACGGACATCGCGCTCGACGGCATGCTGGGCGACAGCGCTTCGGCGGGATCCTGGACGATGGTCACGCCCCCTGCCTGCTTCACTGCCGCCAGGCCCGCCGTCCCGTCGTCCAGCGCCCCCGTCAGGATGACGCCGATGACGCGCGCGCCGTACTCGCGCGCGGCCGAACGGAAGAGCGGATCGACCGCGGGCCGCACGCCGTTTTCGAGCGGCGTCTGGACGATGCGGACGCGGCCGCGCTCGACCACCATGTGCCGATCGGGCGGCGCCACGTACACGCGGCCGTACTGAATGGGTTCTTCGTCCGCCGGGTGCGATGCGGGTAGCCGCCCCGCGCGCGTCAGGATTTCCGGAAGCAGGCTGCGGCCCGACGAGACGTGCAGCACCACGAGCACCGCCGCGCGAAGATCGCGGGGCAGCCCCGACACCAGCGCGCTGATCGCCTCCACACCTCCGGCGGACGCGCCGATGACGATGACGTCGTGGCTTGCCATTTAGACCACTGCTGCATAGCGTGTGCCTTCCCCGCGCGAACGTCAACGACTAATCGTGCCCGGCGCGTGTTCTGCATCAGGTCCGTGTAACGGCTCACGCGAAAGGAGTGTCACCGTGAAACTCGAGCACGCGTCGTCCAGAACCGCGTTGTGGGTGACGATTATCCTGGTGGCGCTGGCGCTGTTCGTCATCTTCGTCGCGTACGGCGTCGTCACACCGGGCCCGCCCAGCTGATCCCGCCGCTTGCGGCGCACGGCCCTGCCGGGACACGATGAACGGATATGGTCCCGGTGCTGTTCCGGATTGGTTCGGTCGAGATCACCAGCTTCGGCGTCATGGTCGCGCTGGGAGCCTTGGCCGGACTCTGGATCTTCCAACGCGAGCTGCGCCGGGCGCGACTGCCCGACGCCGCTGTCGATGCAGCCATTTTCGGCCTGTTTGGCGGCCTCGCGGGCGCCAAGCTTCTCTACGTCGCGGAGCATCTCGGCGAGAGCGCGTGGCTCGCGCTGCTGACGGATCGCGGCGGCATGAGCTGGTTCGGCGGCTTCGTCGGCGGCGTCGGCGTCGGCCTGCTGACCATCTGGTGGCGCCGCTGGCCCACAACCGCCGTGCTGGCCGCCGCCACGCCGGGCCTGGCGTTCGGCCAGCTGCTCGGCCGCATCGGCTGCTTCCTCGTCGGCGACGACTATGGGCGCGCCACCGACCTGCCCTGGGGCGTCGCCTTCCCGCGCGGCCTTCCGCCGACCACCGAGAAGGTCCATCCGACCCAGCTCTACGAAGCCGCCTTCCTGGGGATTCTCGGATGGCTGCTGATCCGCTGGCGGCGCCGCGGCATGTCCGATCGCGGCGTGCTCGGTGCGTATCTGCTCCTCGCCGGCGTCTTTCGCTTCCTGCTCGAATTCGTGCGGGTGAACGTTCACGTACTGGGACCGCTGACCGTCGCGCAATTCTTCGCCGCCGGCGTCGCAGTCATCGGCGCGGTACTCCTCATGCGCCGATAAAAGAAGCTTCCAGCGGCCAGCTTCCAGCTGCCAGCTTAAAAGGAGGACCGTCTTCCTTATGAAGCTGGAAGCTGGAAGCTGGAAGCTGGCAGCTTACACGCGATAGAGCCCTCCGAGCATCGCGCCGTACAACACGTGCGCCAGCAGCGTGACGACGGGTGTGCCGCGGCCGTAGTGCAGGGCGAGAAACCCGGGCGGCTGCAGCATGCGGTTCGGCGTCGGCCCGTAGTACTCGCTGACCATGCGCGGATGAAGGCCCGGGATGATCAGCATGCCGACCGTGAGCACGAACAGGCCGTGCAGCACACCCATGCCTGCGCCGACGAGGATCGTCGCGCTGCCGAACAATTCGAACAACCCGCCATACAGCAGCGCGAACAGCAGGCCGTCGATCGTGTGCACGATCACCCCGAACACCATCGCGCGGTCGCGCGACGCGGTGAAGATCGTGCCGAGCAGGAACGGGATGCTCATGCGCGTGTAGCCGAGGCCCTGGCTCGCCGCCATCATCGTCGTCATCAGGATGGTGGCCGCGAAGCCGGCGAGCAGGATGCTTCCGACGTTCATATCTTTCCTTCTTTCCGTCCCGCGGGCTGTTCCTGCGGACGTCCGGCCAGGCGCGCCAGCGTGAGCGCCGTGTTGATCAGTCCGACGTGCGTGAACGCCTGCGGGAAGTTCCCGAGCTGCTCACCCGTGTCCGGATCGATCTCCTCGGCGAACAGGCCCACGTCGTTCGCGTAGCTGAGAAGCCGCTCGAACCACGCGAGCGCTTCTTCGAAGTTCCCACTCAGCGCACACGCCTCGACCGCCCAGAAGCTGCAGATGCCGAACGCCCCTTCGTCCCCCGGCAGGCCGTCGTCGAAGAAGTATCGATAGACGAGGCCGTTCTTCGTGAGCTGGCGATCGATCGCGCGGCGCGTGCCGCGCATCCGCTCGCCGCGAGGATCCGCGAAGCCGCAGAATGCGAGACGAAGCAGGCTGGCGTCGACCACGGGCATGTCCAGCGCCGAGGTATACGACTCGAGCGACGCGTTCCAGCCGTGCGCTTCGACCACGCGCCGGATCTCGTCGCGCTCGCGGCGGTACGCGTCCACGGGCGCTTTCAGGTGCCCGTCATCGTGCAGGGCGATCAACCGGTCGAGCGCGACCCAGCACATCACCTTGGAGTGCGTGTGCTGGTGCTTCCCGCTCCGCGGCTCCCAGATGCCTTCGTCCGGATCGCGCCACATCTTGGTCACGGTGTTGCCGAGGCCCACGAGCAGACGTCCCGTCGCCCTATCGATCCGGCCGCCGCGGATCACGTACTGGTGCACGGCGTCCGCCACTTCGCCGTAGACGTCGAGCTGCACCTGCTCTGCCGCCTTGTTGCCGACGCGGACGGGGCGCGAGCCGCGATAGCCCTCGAGATGATCGAGTTCGCTCTCGGGCAGACGCGCCTCACCGTAGACGTCGTACAGGATCTGCAGCTTGGGGCGCGTGAGGCGCGTCGCGTGCAGGAGCCACGAGAGGAACGCCTCGCCCTCGACGTTGTAGCCGAGATCCAGCAGCGCGCGCAGCGTGAGCGACGCGTCCCGGAGCCAGCAGTAGCGATAATCCCAGTTGCGCACGCCGCCGATGTGTTCGGGCAGCGACGTCGTCGGCGCGGCGATGATCGCGCCCGACGGCGCGTACGTCAGCAGCTTCAGCGTCAGTGCGCTGCGCACGATGATGTCGCGGAACTCCCAGTCGTACGTACACTGGTCCGACCACGCACGCCACCACGCGATCGTGCCGTCGATCTGGCGCAGGGCATGCGCCCCTTCCGCCGGCATCACGGCGGGCCACCCCTGCGTAAAAGACCACGCCAGCAGCAGGGAATCTCCCGTGCGGACGACGGGCCGGGCACGCGCGAGCCGTCCGCCGGCTTCGATCGTCAGCGGGATGTCGCTGCGCATCAGCAGCACGCGCGATCCGTCTTCGGCGATCAGCGCACCCTGCGGATGCGCGCGCAGGCAGATCGGCGTCCGCGCGTAGTCGAGGCGAGGCTCGTAGTACACCTCCACTTCCACCTGCCCTTCGAGCCCCTCGATGCGCCGCAGGATCTCGTGTTCCGACCACAGCTCGCGCGTCTTCGTCTCTTCGTCGGCCACGGGCATGAGATCGGTGACGCGCACGGCGCCGTCAGGCGTGCGGAAGGTCGTCTGCAGGACGTTGGTGCCGTCCACGTAGCGGCGCGTCACCTCGAACGGACCGGTCGGCGCGATGCGGAAGCGCCCGCCACGTTGCTGATCGAGCAGCGCCGTGAAGACCGAGGGGCCGTCGAAGCGCGGGAGACAGAGCCAGTCGATGGACGCGTCGCGGGAGATGAGCGCGGCCGAACGGCAGTCGCCGATGATCGCGTAGTCTGCGATGGGCGGATAGGCGCTCACGCGGACGGCGTCAGGCCGGCGTCCGGGCCGAGCGGCGCCGCAGGAGAGGGATGGGTGAAGACGACGGCCGCATCGGCCGATACAGCGTCAGCGTGCAGCGCGTGTGCATGAGCATTCGCGAGATTCATGATACCGGCAAGCCGTTGGAACCACCTCAGCCGCGATCGCGCAACTATGTTATCGTCTCGACGGACCGGACGTCCCGGCCGGTCACACGTCAATGGCCACCTGTCCCCACTGCAAGGGACATCTGACGGAAGGACATCGCTGCCCGCGCCGCCCCTGGATGGTGGCGCTGGAAGTGACGGCCTGCGCCATCGGCGGCGGCGTGCTGGCGCTGCTGCTGCTGGCCCTCTTCGATCCGCGCGGGCAGATCACCGACATGGACTCCGTGACGTTCATCGGCGGCGCCCTGCTGGCCGTCGGCGTCAACCGCGCGCTGCGATCCTGAACGGCAGCGTTTTTGCTCGCGCGCGTGCAGCGACTCATTTCGGACGCGCGTATGACTGAATTGCAGACGGCCCTCGAATCGACTGTCGAACGCGCGACACCCGCGTCGCTCCCGCTCGTGCTCGTG
>DASSOM010000107.1:0-2406 GCA_035700625.1 Vicinamibacterales bacterium | reverse complement strand
AAGCAGCCGCGCCGGCCCGACCCGGAGCCCGCGATCCCGCCTGAGGTCGAAGCGGAGATCGTCCGCGAGATACAGAATCGGCATTATCGCGACTGGCTGGACGAGCCCGTCCCTGCCCTGCGCGACCACACGCCGCGCGAGGCAGCGACGTCGAAGACACTGCGCCCGCTCTTGCGAAACCTCTTGTGCGAATTCGAGAACGCGACGGCGCGAGCGCGGCTCAGAGGACAGCGCGCCTACGACACCAGCTGGCTCTGGGACGAACTCGGCCTCACCCCGCCCCGCCGTGCCCGTCGGATGCCCGCGCGGCCCGTCCGGCCGTAAGGTCCGTCACATCCGACATCCGACCTCCGCCCCTCGCTCCTCGAACCTCGCCCCTCGAACCTCTTTGATAAGCTAGCCCCGGATGCCCGACTACATCAGCGGTCTGCTGCGCCGCCCTCCCGTCGGCTGGTGGGATCTCCTCGACATCGCGATCGTCTCGATCGTGATTTACGAGGCCCTGAAGCTGATCAAGGGCACGCGCGCCGTACAGATGGCGGTCGGCTCGCTGCTGATCATCGTCCTCTTCTACATCTCGCAGCTGGCGCCGCTGCAGACCGTCAACTGGCTGATTCGCAATCTGCTGGTGTACGTGGCGTTCGCCGCCATCGTCATCTTCCAGTCGGACATCCGGCGCGCGCTCGCGCACTTCGGCCAGGCCCCCTTCTTCCGCTACTTCTTTCATCAGGAAGCGGCCGACGACATCGTCGAGGAAGTCGTGGTCGCGGCGACGATGCTGGCGGGGCAGCGCGTCGGCGCGATCATCGCCATCGAGCGGGAGATCGGTCTTCGCAACTACATCGAGAGCGGCATTCCGGTCGACGGCGTGTTGACGTACGACCTGCTCGTCACGATTTTCCAGACCGGCTCGCCGCTGCACGACGGGGCGGTGATCATTCAGGAAAACCGCGTCGCCGCTGCCGCGTGCTTCCTGCCGCTCACCGTCAACCCGCGCCTGAGCCGCGACATGGGCACTCGGCACAGGGCCGCCATCGGGCTGACGGAGGAGAACGACGCCGCCGCCGTTGTCGTGTCGGAAGAGACGGGGCAGATCTCGCTTGCGCTGGCGGGTGAGATCGAGCGGCCGCTCACACCCGAGCGGCTCCGGGAGCGGTTGCGCGGGCTGGTCCCGCTCCGCCGGACGCGGGGACGCGCGCAGGACGTGTGATGGCATACCATCCGTTCCGTCATCTCGGCCTGAAGGTGCTCTCGATCGCGCTCGCGATCCTGCTCTGGCTGACCGTCGCCGGTGAGCACGTCGTCGAGCGCAGCCTCCGCGTCCCGCTCGAGTTCCGCAACATCCCGGACACGCTCGAGATCGTGGGGGACACGCCCCCGACCGTCGACGTGCGCGTCCGCGGCTCCTCCGCGGTGTTGAGCCGGCTGCAGGCCGGAGAAATCGTCGCGGTGCTCGACCTCACGGCGGCACGTCCGGGATCGCGCCTGTTCCACCTGCGTCCGGACGAAGTCACGGCTCCCTTCGGCATCGAGGTGTCGCAGGTGCAGCCCCCGACGCTCGCGCTCGAACTCGAGCGGTCGGCGCGGCGCGTCGTACCGGTGGTGCCCGCGGTCGAAGGGACGCCCGCGCCGGGGTTCGTCGTCGGACGCGTCTCGTCGGAGCCGCCGACGGTGGAAATCGTGGGGCCCGAGTCGCGGATTCGCCAGCTCGCCGAAGCGACGACGGAGCCGGTCTCGGTCGCCGGCGTGCGGGCGCGGGTACATGACGTCGTGACCATCGGCATGGCCGATTCGTCCGTGCGTCTCCTCAAGCCCCAGAACGCGACCGTCGTCGTGGAGGTCTGGCCCGCGCCGGTCGAGCGCGAGGTGCAGCACGTCAAAGTGGAGCCGCGGCATCTCGCCGAGGGGCTGCGCGCGCAGCTCGCGCCGGCAGGCGTGGATATCACGATCCGCGGCAGCCGCGAGGCCCTGAGTGCGCTGCCCGCCGATGGCCTGAAGGCGTTCGTCGACCTTGCCGGTCTCGCCACGGGCCGGTACAATTTGCGGGTCCAGGTCGATCCCGCATCCGATTTTGGCGTGACTGCGATCAAACCCGCCGTCGTCACCGTGACGATCCGCCGGTGACGGGACGCGGGGCGCGGGATGCGTTGTGTTTACTCTTGAAGGGGTCGATCTCCGACATCCGACATCCCGCCTTCGCCCTGCGGGGCTACGGCGGGCAAGCCGACCTCTAACATATGTCCCAGCGTTTGTTTGGCACCGACGGCGTCCGCGGCACGGCAGGGCAGTTTCCGCTCGACCACGAGACCGTCGCGCGCCTCGGAGCGGCGCTCGTTCGGGCAGCCACAGACGGTTCCTCAGCCACGGAAGAACAGCCGCAGAAAAACACAGAAGAACACAGAAGAA
>DASSOM010000106.1:0-10106 GCA_035700625.1 Vicinamibacterales bacterium | reverse complement strand
GGCCCGGCGGCGAGACGCGCGAGGATGGCGCGCCTTGTCGGATCGCCCAGGGCGTCGAGCTGTCGTCCGTGGTAAGTGTCCACTTACCGTAAGTATATTCTTACAATTTGGGCTGTCAAGCCGCCGTCGCCGACGGCACGGCCGCGCCAGCCCGACAATTACTCATTAATAAAGGATGCGGGGTACGCCATCGTCCCAGCGTGGGCCGGTCAGGTTCACGATAAGATCCGCACTGGCCGCCAACGGCAGGCCGTCCGGCGACGGCGGAGCGACTCAAACGCTGGGGGCGATGATGAACAGACGATTCCCCGCATGCGCTGCGGCGCTCCTGATCGTTCTCGTCGTTTGTCCCTCCGCCGCGGCGCAGGTCCGTCGCGTCCTCCTGCTGCAGTCCCTCGATCGCGGCAACCTGACCATGGACGAACTCACGGGCAGGTTCCGGCTGGAACTGGCGCGCCGATCGCCCGAACCGGTGACGGTCATGCAGGCGGTCGTCAACCCGTCCGGCTTCGACGTCAGCCTGGATCAGCCGATCGTCGATTACCTGTCGTCGGCGTACGTGAAGGATCGCAAGCCGGATCTCGTCGTCACGATCGGCGGACCCGCGGCAACATTCGCGCGAAAGCATCGGGCCGAACTCTTCCCGGACACACCGCTGCTGTTTGCCTCGGTCGATGAACGATTCCTGCGCGATCGCCCTCTCGACGACAGCGAGACGGCCGTGGCCTGCAGGCTCGATGTAGCGGTCCTCGTCGACGACATCCTGCGAGTGTTACCCGACACCTCGACGGTGTTCGTCGTGACAGGAGCCGGACCGCTCGGAAGGTTCTGGCAGCGGGAGATGAAGCGCGACTTTCAGCGATTCCGCGGCCGTGTCTCGTTCGTCTGGTCCGACCAGCTGGAGTACGCGCAGATCCTCCGGCGCGTGGGCACGCTGCCTCCGCACTCGGCGATCTACTTTCTCACCTTCGGCACCGACGCACATGGAGGCCTCTATCCGGAGGGACGCGTACTGCAGGAGCTGCGTGCGGCGGCGAACGCACCGATGTTCGGATCGCTCATCGCCATGATGGGGCACGGCATCGTCGGCGGCACGCTGATGGACTCCTACGCGATGGCGGTGAACACGGCCGATGCGGCCATCCGGATCCTGAACGGCGAATCGCCGGCGCACGTCAAGACGCCGATTCAGAAGCTCGGGCCTCCCGTGTTCGACTGGCGCGAGCTCCAGCGATGGCGCGTGGACGAACGCCGGCTGCCGGCCGGCAGCATCGTTCGATATCGCGAGCCGACGCTCTGGCAGCGTTACAAGTGGGTCCTCATCGCGGGGCTGACGGCCATCATCGGCCAGGGGCTGCTCATCGGCGCCCTGCTCATCCATCGGACGAAGCTTCGGCGCGCCGAGCAGTTCCTCCGCAGCAACGTCGCCGATCTCCACGAGGCCCGGGGGGCGCTTTCGCAACTGAGCGGCCGGCTGATGCAGGCGCAGGAGCAGGAGCGCACCCGGCTCGCGCGGGAGCTGCACGACGACATCGTGCAGCGCATGTCATTCCTCGCCATGGATGTCGAGCGGCTGCACGTGGAGATCCCGCCTGACGCGACAGACGCCATCGGTCACGTGCAGGAGATGCAGGAGTCGGTCGTCGCGCTCACCCAGGACGTTCAGGGCATTTCGCATCGCCTGCACTCCTCGAAGATCGAGGTGCTGGGCCTGCGAGCGGCGGCCGGCAGCTTCTGCAAGGAGGTCGCGGGCCGCTACGAGATGAACATCGACTACACGCACGGGCATGTGCCCGCCGATCTGCCCGAGAACGTCGCGATCAGCGTCTTTCGCGTCCTGCAGGAAGCGGTCTCGAACGTGGTGAAACACGCCGGCGCCCGGCACTGCCAGGTCAGTCTGGGCTGCACCAACCACGAGCTCCACCTCGAAGTCGTCGACGACGGGCGCGGGTTCAACGTTCAGAGGGCGACGCGATCGGAAGGCCTCGGCCTGATCAGCATGCGGGAGCGTCTCAAACTCGTCGACGGCGAGATCGTGATCGAATCGGCGGTCGGCCGCGGAACGGCGGTTCGAGCCACCGTGTCCCTGGCGTCTCCCGTCCAAACCGCGCAGCAGGAACCGCGTTCCCAGGACGCGAACGTCTCGTCGACCACGGCCTGAATCGATTGGCCGCGTCGGCGGCGCGTGCCGGTCAGCGCGGCCTGACGCGCGGCGCGATCGAGAAGCCGACGATGTCGTACGCGCTGCGGCCGGTGGTACCGCTGGTGCCCACCCACACTTTCGTGACATTCACGAACAGGCTCATGTCCCGGCTTCCGAACAGCCGCATGTCCGCGATCCGTATGCTCACGCCCCAGGTGTAGCCCACCTCGATGCGGCGCGAACCGGTCCCGTCGGGAACGCTGAGGAGGAGCACGCCCGGAGGTCCGAACACCTGCACGCGGCCGACGTCGACGAGCGTGAGATGCGAGCCGATCAGCCCGTACGAACGTCCGTTGGTGGACGTCGTCGTCCACAGTCCGTCGATGTGGAGGTGTTCGAGAAATCTGCTGTGCCTGGGAGGACGTTCAGCGGCGAGCTGCTGCGCCTGCCGTTGGGCCGTCAACGATTCTTCCGCAGCCATCGGATCGTCGACGAGGCGGCATGCCAGCCTCAGCGCCGGATCCTCCGCGCTGGTGCTCGAGCAGTACCCCGGCAGCCAGTCTGGAGGATCGGGTCGTTGCGGGCGCTTCTCGATTCGCCCCCACCCATCATGCGCGGGCCGGTTCTGCCACTTCGCTTCGAAGGCGCGCCACTCCTTCATCGCCCGCAGCCAGTCGGACAGTTCGCGAACCTGCGCGTGGGAGAGTTGACTCACCGCCGCCGTCTGCGGGACGTCAGTCTGCGGGGTCGGGTTTTGTGCGGCAGCCGTTGTGGCGGCCAGGAGGAGGGGAAGAAGAACAGCCGGCACGATCCGTCGCTGCATACACATCATGCATCCTTGACAATCGCTGCCTGTAGCGCGCCATCGCGCCCCTCCATTCTATCGGAGATCCGGCATGCCGGAGGCGTAATCGTCGCGCCGCACCGCTCAGTTCGTAGTCCCCTCCGGCGGGCCGGAGGCAGCCGGCGCGATCTGCAAAGTCTCTGGGCGATTGAGCGCGTTTCGGCGGTACGCGAGTTGCGCTCTACCGGCGGGGAGCCGCCAGATCACGTGAAAGCACTATCCGACTGCCGCGTGCTCGTCGTCGACGATGTGAAGGCAAACGTCGACATTCTGATCGAGGCGCTGAGGGACGACTGCAAGCTGGCGGTCGCGCTTGGCGGCCAGCAGGCGCTCGACGCCATTGCCCGTCATCCGCCCGACCTGGTCCTGCTCGACATCATGATGCCCGACATCGACGGCTACGAGATCTGCCGGCGGCTGCGCGCGTCGGAAACCACGCGCGAGCTGCCCGTCATGTTTCTCAGCGCGCTCGAAGACGTGAAGGACAAGGCGCGCGGATTCGAGGCCGGCGGGAACGACTACCTGACGAAGCCCTTCGAGCCGCTCGAGGTCAAGGCGCGCGTGCGATCGCTGCTGAAGGCCAAGTCGTACGCGGACGCGGTGAGGGAGGCGGCCGAGCGTGACCTCCGCATCGCACACGAGATTCAGACCGGCCTGCTGCCCGCCGACATCGCACGGCAGGTCCAGGGGACCGGACTGGACGTGCACGCGGTCATGGAGCCGGCGCGTCAGGTCGGCGGGGACCTGTACGAGGTGCTGGGGCTTGGCGGCGGGCGCGTGCTCGTCGCGGTGGGGGACGTGTCGGGCAAGGGGATCCCCGCGGCCTTGTTCATGGCGGTGACCATGACAATCCTCCGCAGCATGGCGCGTCGCGGACACGCCCCCGAGGAGATCCTCCGTCTGCTCAACGACGAGCTGCTCGTCCAGAACCCGCGCGGGATGTTCGTGACGCTGCAGATCCTGGTGTTCGATCCGGCAAAACGCGAGGTCACCTGCGCCAGCGCGGGGCATCACGGCGCAGTCCGGATTCCGCGGAACGGACCGCCGCAGATCGTGTTCACCTCGTCGGGACGCGTCCTGGGGCTGCTTCCCGCCGAGCCGATTTGCCGCGAGACGCTGACGATCGAGCCGGGCGACACGTTCGTGCTCTTCACCGACGGCGTGAGCGAAGCGTTCGGCCCCGACGGCGAGCTCTTCGGAGAGGACCGGCTGCTCGCTCATTTTCAATCCTCGCCACCCCAAAGCGCGAGCGCCGCCACGCTGGGAACGCTGGCGGCCGTGCGCCGGCACGCGGCCGACACGAAACAGTCCGACGACATCACGGTGCTCGCCGTCCGGTACACGGGATCATGAGTCTCGTATGAGCATCGCGGCACGCCTCACGGCCGTCCTCGGCCTCCCGCTCGCGATCCTCGTGGCCCTGGGCATCTTCACCGGCGTCAGGCTCGCCGACATCGAGGGGCGCAGCCGGCTGGTGGGGGAATCGCAGATCCGGGCGCTCGCCACGCTGGGGAATCTCTCGCGATCCTTTGCCGAGCTTCGGGTCAACGTCAGGACTCACCTGCTGGCAACGAGCGATGCGCGCCGGGCGGACGCGCGCGCGCGGTTCACGGAGGACGAGCGCGACGTCAGGCGTCTGCTGCAGGAGTACGCCGACGGGCTGGTCCTCGATGATGTGGACCGTCGATTCCTCACCGAGTACGTGACGCTCAGCGGCGGCTGGATGACGGACGCCAAGCAGGTGATGGACCTCGAAGAGGCGGGACGGCGCGCCGACGCGCTCCTGCTGTTCGATTCGCGGATGACGCCGCTCGGGTTCCGTCTGAGCGAGGTGTCGAACAAGTGGATCGCGCACGTTCAACAGACCGCGAAAGCCGGCGGCCTCGAGTCCATCGCCGGCGTCGAACGGCTCGAGCGGCAGATGCTCGTGGCCACGATTGCCGCCGTTCTGCTGACCGGGCTGCTCGGACTGCTGACGGCGCGCCGCATCGTGACCCCGGTCCGCTCGCTCGACGCCACGGTCAGGACGATTGCCGCCGGCGACTACGCGAAAACGGTTCCGTTCGTCGAGGCCTCCGACGAGACCGGCAGTCTGGCCCGTTCGATCGACGTCCTCAAAGGAGGCGCCGCAGAGATGGACGAGCAGCGCTGGGTCAAGTCGCACGCGTCCACCACGATCGGAGAGCTGCAGAAAGCCGCGACGCTGCCGGCATTCGGCGAGCGTCTGCTCTCGACGCTCGTCCCGATCCTCGGCGGCGGAGTGGCGGCCTTCTACGTGTTCGACGGCGAGGCGAACCGCCTGCAGCGCGTCGCCGCCTACGGTCTCGCCGACACGACGGAAGCGCCGCCGTCGATCCCGCTGGGTGATGGACTGGTTGGCCTGTGCGCCCAGGTGAGGAAGTCGACTGCGCTCACCGATCTGCCGCCGGACTATCTTCGCGTCGCGTCGAGCCTCGGTCACGCGCGTCCTGCGCGTGTGACGGCGCTGCCGGCCGTGTCCGCCGACGTGCTGCTCGGCGTCCTCGAAGTGGCGTCCTTCCGCGCGTTCGACCGCCGGGAGCAGGCGCTCCTCGACGAACTGCTGCCGGCGATGGCGATGAGCCTGGACATCCTGCAGCGCAACCTCCACACGCAGGAACTGCTCGAGCAGACCCGCGCACAGGGCGAGCAGCTTCAGCGCATCAACTTCCAGGCGGACACGGCGCTGGAGCTGACGAAGGCCGGCTACTGGCACGTGCCGATTGACGGATCCGGTTGGTACAACTCGTCGGAGCGGGCGGCGCGGATATTCGGGGACGTGCCTAACCCCGACTTCCGCTATCAGGTGGCAGAGTGGGCCGAACACGTTCGGGAAGGGGACGAGGAGGCCTGGCGCGCCACGATGGACAACTTCACCGCCGCCGTCGAAGGGCGGATTCCCGCCTACAGCGCGGTCTACGCCTACAAGCGTCCAGTCGACGGAGACGTGGTCTGGATTCGTGCACTCGGCAAGGTCGTGAGGGACGACGGCGGCACGCCGACCGACATGTTCGGCGTGACGCAGGACATCACCGCGTTCAAGCGGCTCGAACGGGATCTGGTCGACGCGCGGCGGCGGGCGGAGGAGGCCACCGAAGTGAAGTCCATGTTCCTCGCGAACATGAGTCACGAGATCCGCACCCCGATGAACGCGATCATCGGCCTGTCGCACCTCGCCCTCAAGACGTCGCTCACGGCCAAACAGCGCGACTACGTCAGCAAGATTCACGGCGCCGGCACGTCGCTGCTCGCCGTGATCAACGACATCCTCGACTTCTCGAAGATCGAAGCGGGCCGGCTGGACATCGAGTCCACGGAGTTCGGACTCGACGACGTCATCGCCTCGGTTACCATGCTGACCGCGCACAAGGCGCACGACAAGGGGCTCGAGCTCCTGGCGCACGTACAGCACGGCGTGCCGGAGCGGCTGGTCGGCGACCCCCTGCGTCTCGGGCAAATCCTGACCAATCTTGTCAACAACGCCGTGAAGTTCACCGAACACGGCGAAGTCCGGCTGACCGTCGAGCGGCTCGAAGACGCCGCGGCCGGCGACGCCGTGCATCTCCGGTTCGCCGTCCGCGACACCGGCATCGGCATGTCGGACGAGCAGGCCGCCAGACTGTTTCAACCGTTCACGCAGGCGGACATGTCCGTCACGCGCAAGCATGGCGGCACGGGGCTCGGACTGACGATCAGCCGCCGGCTCGTGGAGCTGATGGGGGGACGCATCTGGCTCGAAAGCCAGCCGGGCGCCGGCACCACCTTCTACTTCACGGTCCGGCTCGGTCTGGGCACGGGCATCCAGGCGAGGAACGTCGTCCCCGAGCGGCTCGATCGCATCCGCGCGCTTGTCGTCGACGACAACGCGACCGCGCGCGACATCCTGCACGACGCGCTGGCCACGGTAGTGCGCCGCGTGGATGTCGTCGCGAGCGGCAAGGACGCGATCACCGCCGTTCGGCAGCACGACGCCGTTGAACCGTACGACATCCTGTTCATGGACTGGCGCATGCCGGGAATGGACGGCCTGCAGGCGAGCCGTCAGATCAAAGCGGACGAGACGCTGGAGCATCAGCCGGCGATCGTCCTCGTGACGGCGTTCGGGCGCGATGAGGTTCGGGAAGAAGCGCAGAACCTGCAGCTCGACGGCTTCCTCGTCAAGCCGGTGACGAAGTCGACCATCGTGGACACGCTCGTCAACGTCTTCGCCGGCGGCGCCCAGGAGCCCGAGCCGGCGCAGGACGACACACAAGTGCAGCGGCTCAGCGGCGCGCGCATCCTGCTGACCGAGGACAACGCCATCAACCGGCAGATCGCGATCGAGCTGCTGCAGGCGGCCGGCGCGACGGTCGACGTCGCCGGGAACGGACGCGAAGCGGTGGACATCCTGTCGTCGGGTCCGACGACGCCGCGCTTCGACGTGGTGCTGATGGATCTGCAGATGCCGGAGATGGACGGTTTCCAGGCAACGACGGCGATCCGCGCCGATCGGCGGTTCGCCACGCTGCCGATCATCGCGATGACCGCGCACGCCACGGCGGAGGAGCGCCAGCGCTGTCTCGACGCCGGCATGAACGATCACATTCCCAAGCCGATCGATCCGGACGTCCTGATCGAAACGATCGCGCGGTTCGTCGAGCCGACAGCCGATGGCGCGGCCGAGCCTCCGGACCCTGGCGCCGCTCGACACGCGGGCACGGACGAGGCGCTCGCGGACGTGCCGGCGATCGACGGCGTCGACGCGCGGGCGGGATTGGCGCGCGTTGGCGGAAATCGCCGGCTCTATCGCGACCTGCTTCGCCAGTTCGTCGAGCAGCAGGGCCCGGCGGTCCTGGAGGTGGGCGATGCGCTCGCCGCCGACGACGCGCGTCTGGCCGAACGGATTGCGCACTCGCTGAAAGGGGTGGCCGGCAACATTGGCGCGATGCGCGTGCATGCCGCCGCGGGCCGCCTGGAGAAGGCGATCCGCGACCGCGCCTCGAGCGCCGTCGTGGGTGCGGCCTCACGCGAGGCGGCGGGGGCACTCGATCCGCTGGTGACCGCGTTGCGCGCCGCGCTCGCGCCCGTCGTCGCGGACGTGCATGCGAATCCGACCACGGCCGCACCGGTTGCTCCCGGGCAGTGCCTCGAGGCGGCCGCCCATCTGCTCGGGCTGCTTTCGGATTCCGATCCGGCGGGGGCCGGGTTCGTCGAGGAGAACCAGACGACACTCCGGCCGCTGTTCGACACGGAACGCTGGCCCGAGTTCGTGCGGCTCGTGAACGACTACGCGTTCGCGGACGCGCAGGTGGAACTGGAGAACGCCCGCGCCAGGTTCTCCGCGAGATGAGGTGTCTCGCGACGTCAGCGGCCGTCCGCCGGAGCGCGCCGCGAGCCCAGCGCGAAATATCCGGCCCGGGTTCTCGCCTGGATGACGTCCGGGTGGCGAACGCGAACCGACACGCGCCGGAACTCGCCGTCGCGTGTGTCCGGCGGCGGTGTGTAGGCGAGCAGGTACTGGTCGCTGAACTCGTCGGCCACGGCCGCGTAGATAGCCGGCAGATCGGCAGGCGTCTTCGGTTTGAACAGGCGGCCCCCCGTCGCCTGCACGAGCTCCATCATCCGTGCCGGCGCCTCGGTTTCCGAGCGCGTGAGCAAGTGGGCCGGCAGCATCTCCCCGGATTGCAGCAGCACGACGTACAGGACCACGTCCCCGCGCACCAGATACTCACGGACGAAGTCGAAGTCCACGCGGCTTGCCGTGTCCACGCCGTCCGACAGCGCGATCATGGCTTGACGGCGAATCCCAGGTCCGGACTGCCGGTGACGCTCGAGCTCCCGCAGCAGGACATACATGCCGTCGTAGAGCGCGGTGGACCCTCCGGCCCTGAGCGATCGAATCGACTCCCCGATCTGCGTCTTGTCGGTCGTCAGCGGCATGAACCCGACCATGTTCGACGAGACACCCGCCACCGCGATGCGATCGCCGGCTCTCAAGCGGGCCGCGAGGCCGGATGCGGCCTCCTGCGCGAGCGCGAGGTTGCCCGCCATGCTGCCGCTGACGTCGAGCAGCAGCGTGACGTCCACGGGGGAATCGCTGGCCGCGAAGTACGAAACCTTTTGAGGCCGCCCTTCGTCGAGGACGGTGAAGTCCGGTGCGGTCAACCCGGACACGTAGCCGCCAGCCGCGTTCGTCACCGTCACCGTGAGCGGCACGAGCTGGATCTCGGATCGGAACTGGGCGGTCGTCCCGCGCTCGCCGGTGGCCACGAGCAGGCACGGCGCAAGCACCAGCGAGGCGAGCGCCGCACCGTGAGTTGTCAGATCCATCGGGAACTCCGGCGAGCGAAATAGCACCGGCCGTGCCACGGCCTGTCAGTGCCGATGTCATGGGGAGAGCGCCCGACGCGCGGATTCGTACCCGAAGTTTCTCGACCGCCCGGAGACGCCTCCGGTATTCCGGAGGTCGCGAGTCATGGCTGAGATACGTCCCCGCAGCGGTTTGGCGTCGCGTCCGGCAATGGTCGTACGACATTGGTCTAATGGCCAATAGACGTGGTAGCAGCATATGTTTCCGTCACTGCTGTGATATCGAAGCCTTCCACCCGTCATGTACGTCAGCAGGACGTCCTGCGCCACGCGACCGCACGGCCTCGCGCCGCCGCAGGTGTGCCGGCCATGCTCGAGCGGACAGGCTGGGTGATCGGCTACGCGCTCGTTTCGATGATCGTGCTTGCGGCAGCAGTGGCGATCGTCGCCGCCGCGTCCGAAACGCCGGCATCATCCGCGGCGGCGCCCGTGCTCAGCGAGGTCGGCTCGACGGCGATCGATCTGCAGAGTGGCGAGTCGTTCGGCGACGCTGCCCCCTTCAGCACCCAGCCGATCCGCGAGTCGTACCGCCGGCGCATCGTCGCGATCACGATCATCGTGATCGCAGAGCTCGTCCTGATCGCGGGTCTCCTCAGACAGCGAGCGACGCTGCGTCGCGCCTCAGAGTCGCTTCGACACTCGGAGGCGACGCTGCGAGCGGGCTACGACCGCATCCGTCACGCGACCGGTCGACTGATTGGCGCGCAGGAGGCCCGACTCGCGGGCATCGCGCAGAATCTGCACGACGACATC